>JAEWCW010000067.1 GCA_023390415.1 Pseudomonadota bacterium
GCGCTGGTCTCGCGCTCAAGCTCGAACTCGTCGACGTCCATCAATCGGGCTCCTGCACCCTTTTTGTTCGCGCCGAATCTGACGGCGCGTGCCGGCAAGCGCAAGAAATCTTGCGGGAACCGGTGAACAAATCTGTGGAGAAATCAGCCGTCGGCCTGGCCTTTGGGCTTGCGCGGACGCGGCGAAGCGGCCGGCGATGCCTGTGCCGAAGCAGCCTCCAGGGCCTCGACCCGGACGCGAAGCGCAGCGCTTTCCTCGCGCGCGGCGATCGCCACCGCCTTCATCGCCTCGAACTCTTCGCGTGTCACCATGTCGAGCCCGCCGACCCATTCGCGCACGCGGTCGCGGAAGGCGCCCTCGGCCTCGCGGGTCATTCCGGCGACGGTGCCGGCGGCGCCGTTCATCATCTTCACGAAATCGTCGAACATCCGGTTCTGGGACTGCATCGGCCTGTTCCTCAGTAGGAATTATTGATCGGGATATCGGCACTCGCCGCCGGGGAAACAAGCGCGGAGGCGTTCGGGTTCAGCCGGATGATCTCGGTCGTGAGCGCCGCCGCGAAGCAGAGCCAGCCGAGATAGGGGATCATCAGCAGGCTCGCCGCGGGCCTGATCCACCAGGCGAGCACGGCCGCAGCGACGCTGAGGCCGAGCATGACGAGGATCATGACGAGCGCCGCCTCGGTCTGGTGGAAGGCGAAGAAGACCGGCGACCAGGCGAAGTTCACCGCGAGCTGGACAAGGAACAGGACCAGCGCCGGCCGCCGCCAGTGCGCGCCGCGGGCGTGGATCAGCATCGCCAGCGAGAGGCCGAGGAGGATGTAGAGAATCGTCCAGGCCGCGCCGAACGCCCATCCCGGCGGCATGAAGCTCGGCTTTTCAAGCGCCGCGAACCAGGCGTTCGAATAGCCGCTGTTCGAGAGCTGGCCCGAAAGCGAGCCGATCAGGACCAGGGCCGGCACCGTGAACAGGGCCACGCGGAGGAACGACATCCTGTTCTGGCCCGCCGATGCGAGTCCGGTCATGCGCGCCTCATTCGGCTGGTTGCGGGTGCGGATCGCCACGCGCCGCGAGTTCGGTCTCCAGCCGGCGGGTGACGGCGAGCGGCGAGCCGGTGAAGCGCGCGAGGCGGGAGTAAAGGAGCGGGATCAGGAACAGGGTGATGATCGTGGAGATCGACACCCCGAAGACGATGACGACGCCGATCGCGCTCCGGGCACCGGCGCCGGCGCCGTGGGCGATCATCAGCGGCACCGCGCCGGCGACGGTGGCGATCGAGGTCATCAGGATCGGCCGGAGCCGCCGCGCCGAGGCCTCGCGGATCGCGGTGGCGATGTCCCGCCCCTGGTCGCGCAGCTGGTTGGCGAACTCGACGATCAGGATCCCGTTCTTGGCGGCGAGGCCGACCAGCATGATCAGGCCGATCTGCGAATAGAGGTTCATGGTCTGGCTCATCAGCGCCAGCCCGATCACCCCGCCCGCCACGGCCAGCGGCACCGTAGTGATGATGACGCCGGGATGGACGAAGCTTTCGAACTGCGCAGCGAGGAGCAGGTAGACGACGAGAATGGTCAGCGCGAACACCACCCAGATCGATCCGCCCGCCTCGCGGAAGGACTGGCTGTCGCCGCGATAGCCGACCGCGGTCACCTCAGGCGCCTCGGCTGCAGCGGCCTCGATGAAATCGAGCGCCTGACCGAGCGAATAGCCTTCGGCGAGACCGCCCGACAGGGTGATCGCCCGCATCTTGTTGTAGCGGCCGAGATCGCGCGCGCCCGCCGCCTCGCGGGTGGTGACGAGATTGGAGAGCGGGACGAGCTGGCCGGTGCGGCTTCGGACGTGGATCGTCGCCAGATTCGCCTCGGTCGCGCGGGCCGGCGCCTCGGCCTGGACGACGACCTGATATTCCTCGCCGCGGTCGACATAGGTGGAGGTTCGGCGCGAGCCGAGCAGGCTTTGCAGCGCCTGGCTGACCGCCGTCACCGAGACCCCGAGATCGCCCGCGCGGGCGGTATCGACCTCGATCCTGAGCTGCGGCTTCGATTCCTTATAGTCGCTGTCGAGGTTGACGATCCCCGGGTTGCGCGCGGCCGCGGCGATGATCCGCTCGCGCGCCGCGGCGAGCTCCTCATAGCTGCTGCCGGCGATGACGACCTGGATCGGCTGGCCGCGGCCGCGCCCGCCGAGGCTGGAGCGGACCTGGGCGTTGCCGCGCACCGCGGCGACCTGGCCGAGCGCGCGATTGACGTCGCGCACGAGATCCTGGGTGGTCGCCTCGCGCTCGCCCCAGGGCGGCATGAAGAGGCTGAACGCGCCGCTGTTGAAATCGTCGGAAGGACCGAAGCCGCCCGGAACGCGGGTGATCATCGCGCGCACGGTGCCGTCCTCGACCAAGGGCATCAGCCGCGCCTGCGCCTCGGAGACATAGCGGTCCATCTCGTCGAAGCCGGTGCCTTCCGGCCCCGAAATCTGGGCCTGGACGATCCCAACATCCTCGGCCGGCGCGAGCTCGCTATTGATGGTCGTGAAGAGATAGACCGAGCCGGCGAGGAAGGCGCCGACGAGGAGGCCGGGCACGAGCGGCCGCTTCAGCGCCTTGTCCAGGACCCGCGAATACCAGCCTTCGAGCGCCCGGAAGCGCCGATCCACGAAGGCGGCGAAGCGGCCGCGCTTCTCGAAGCGAAGGAGCTTCGAGCAGAGCATCGGCGCGAGCGTCAGCGCGAGGAAGCCGGAGAAGGCGACCGCGCCGATCATCGCCGCCGCGAGCTCGCGGAAGAGCAGGCCGGTCTGGCCGGAGATGAACATCACCGGCACGAAGACGGCGCAGACCACCATCGTCGTCGAGAGGATGGCGAAGCCGACCTGGCGCGAGCCTTCATAGGCGGCCGAGAGCGGCGGCTCGCCCTCCTCGATCCGGTGATAGACGTTCTCGAGCACGACGATGGCGTCGTCGACGACGATCCCGATCGAGAGGACCAAGGCGAGCAGGGTCAGGAGGTTGATCGAGAAGCCGAGCATCCAGAGCACGGCGAAGGCGGCGAGCAGGCAGAGCGGCACCGTCACCGCCGGGATCAGGGTGGCGCGCCAGCTTCCGAGGAACAGATAGATGACGAAGATGACGAGGATCGCGGCCTCGGCGAGGGTCGCGTAGACATTGTCGATGGCGGCGCCGATGAACAGGCTCTCGTCGCTTCCGATCTGATAGGTCATGCCCTCGGGAAGGTTCGGCCTCACCTCCTCCGCCATCGCCTTCGCCGCATCGGCGACGGCGAGCGTGTTCGCGCCTGACTGACGGATGATCGCGAGGCCGAGCGCCGGCTCACCGTTCAGGCGGAAGCTGGTGTAGGGATTTTCCGGGGACTGCTCGATCCGCGCCACGTCGCCGAGGCGGATTTGATAGCCGTTGTCGCCGCGGGCAATGACGACGCCGGCGAAATCGGCCTCCGTCGCGAACGGCCGCTCGACCCGCAGGGTGACGTTCTGGCTGTTCGATTCCAGGCGGCCGGCGGGAAGCTCGACATTCTGGGTGCGAAGCCCCTGCTCGACGTCGGCCGGGGTGAGCCCGAAGGCGGCCAGCCGGTCGGGACGGAGCCAGACGCGCATCGCCGGCCGCGCCTCGCCGGCGATGAACACCCGGGCGACGCCGGGAATGTTGGCGAAGCGGTCGACGAGGTTACGGTCGACATAGTCGGTGAGCTCGAGCCGCGACCAGCCGGGCTTGGAGAAGACCATGAACAGGATCGGCGACGCATCCGCATCGACCTTGCGGATCGTCGGCGGATCGATGTCGGTAGGAAGCGCTCGGCCGGCCGCCCCGACGCGGTCGCGGACGTCGTTCGCGGCCTCGTCGACCGAGCGGCCGGGCGCGAATTCGAGGGTGATCGAGGACTGGCCGTCGCGCGAGCGCGAGGTGATCGTCTCCAGCCCCTCAAGGCCGGAGAGCTGCTCCTCGAGCACTTGGGTGACGCGGGTCTCGATGACGTTGGCGGCAGCGCCGGTATAGACGGTCTCGACCGAGACGATCGGCGGGTCGACCGCCGGATATTCGCGCACCGGGAGGCTGAAGAAGCCAACGATCCCGACCACCGCGATCAGCATCGCCATCACCGCCGCGAAGACAGGGCGCTTGATCGAGATGTCGGAGAGCTTCACCCGCCTAGCCGCCCTGGCGGGCCGGCGCCTGGCCGTTGCCTGCCGGCGCCTGCTGCTGGGGCCGGGCGTTTTCGGTTCCGGCAAGGCGGACGGTCATTCCGTCGGCGACCTTCACCACGCCTTCGGTGATCACGCGCTGGCCCGGCTGGAGGCCGGCGAGAATCTCGATCCGGCCGCCCGAGCGAAGGCCCGTGCGGACCTCGGTCCGCCGCGCCTTGTTGTCGTCGGCGAGAATGAAGACGAAGCGGCGCTCGCCCTCTCCCACCACGGCGAGCTCGGGCACCGACAGCGACATGCGCGGCGCATTCTCGATGTTCACCGTCAGCATCATTCCGGGCCGAAGCCGCCTGTCCGGGTTTGGAATCCGCGCGCGCGCGGTCACTGCCCGGGTCTGCGGATCGACGACCGGATCGATCGTGTGGATCACGCCGCGGAAAGGCTGGTCGGGCCAGGCGGCGGACACCGCCTCGATCGCCTGGCCGGGGCGGATGACGGAGAGCATCGTCTCCGGCACCGGGAAATCGAGCTTGATCGTCGAGACGTCCGAGATGGTCGCGATCGGCGTGCCCTGGTTGACCACGGCGCCGGCCGAGATGTTGCGGAGCGACACCCAGCCGGAGAAGGGCGCGGTGATGACCCGGTCGCCGACCTGGGCGCGCACCTGCTGCGCCTGCGCGCGGGCAGCGGCGGCGGCGGCGACCTGGACGTCGAAATCGGCGCGCGTCGCGAAGCCGCGCTCCT
This sequence comes from Pseudomonadota bacterium, assembly GCA_023390415.1. Classification (GTDB taxonomy): domain Bacteria; phylum Pseudomonadota; class Alphaproteobacteria; order Sphingomonadales; family Sphingomonadaceae; genus Allosphingosinicella. Next base: position 4,893 of record JAEWCW010000067.1, read on the forward strand.
TGAGCTGCGTGACCCGGGCGAGCTGCTGCTCGGCCTGGCGCACCCGCGCCTGGACCTCGGCGAGCTGCGCCGATTCCTGGCCCTGCTGAAGCACGGCGACGACCTGCCCGGCGCGAACGAAGCTGCCGTCGTCGAAGTTGAGCCGGACGATCCGCTCGGTCACCGGCGAGGCCAGGGTGACCTGCTCGTTGGCGACCGCGCTTCCGACCGCCTCGACCCGATCGACGAAGCGCATCGTCGCCGCAGGCTCGGCCTTGACGAGCGGGGGCTGGCGGTCGCGCCCCTTTTCCTGCCCACCCGCGCCGCAGGCGGCGAGCAGCGCAGGGACGGCGAGGAGGAGCAAGAGGTTAATTCTACGCACAAATGATGCGCTAGACAGGGATGGGTTGCAGTTCAAGACCGCTGCGCGGCGAGCAGGAACTCGACATTGCCCTCCGGGCCGGTGATCGGGCTGCGCTCGATTCCAATCACGTCCCAGCCCCTGGAGCGAACCCAATCCGCCGCTGAGGCGCAGACGCGCTCGTGCACATCCCCGTCGCGGACGACGCCGCCCTTGCCGATTTCCTCACGCTCCGCCTCGAATTGCGGCTTCACGAGCGCCAGCAATCGACCGCCCGGGCGCGCGAATTCGAGCGCCGTGTCCAGCACCTTGGCGAGCGCGATGAAGCTGGCGTCGCAGACGATGATGTCGACGGGCTCGGTTACGGTCTCGCCCGTGAGGTAACGGGCATTGGTCTGCTCGTGGACGATGACCCGCGGGTCGCTCCGAAGCTTCCAGGCGAGCTGGTTGGTGCCGACATCGACCGCGAAAACCTTCGCCGCCCCGCGCTGCAGAAGCACGTCGGTGAACCCGCCGGTCGAGCTGCCTACATCGAGGGCCACGGCCCCAGTCACGTCCCAGCCGAAATGATCGAGCGCATGCGCAAGCTTGATCCCGCCCCGCGACACCCAGGGATGGTCCTTTCCCCGCACCTCCAGCGGCGCGTCCGCGGCCAGCGCCTGCCCCGCCTTGTCGATCTTCCGCTCGCCGGAAAAGACGAGGCCGGCAAGGATCAGCGCCTGCGCCTTGCTCCGGCTTTCGGCCAGGCCGCGATCCACCAGCAACTGATCGGCGCGGACCTTCACTCGCTGAGGTCTACGATCTGGATCGGCGCGGGTTGGTTCACGCGAAGACGCGAAGAACCGACGTCGGTGTGATTGTTGACGACGCGCTTGATCCCTTCCCGGAACGTGGCTCCACCGAAGTTCAGAAGAACGCCAAGGGGCTGTCCCATGAGCCGAAGGTAGGTGAGCAGCTGCTTGCCGTGGATCGGCATGAGGCGGTCCACGGATTTGACCTCGACGATGAGGCGGCCCTCGATCAGCAAGTCGGCGCGGAATCCCTCGGCAAAGGCGATGCCGGCATATTCGATGGCGATCGGCACCTGCCGATCGACCTGCAACCCCAGTTTCTCCAACTGAGCGGCAAGCACGGCCTCGTAGACGGACTCGAACAGACCCGGCCCGAGGTCCATGTGGATCTTCATCCCGCAGTCGATGGCCCGGCTGGCGAGTTCCTCCAGATCAGCCATCCCGCCCTCCTTCGCGCCCTTCGCGGTGCTTCGCGTCTTCGCGTGAAACGAATCCTAGCATGAGCAAGCCGCGAAGGTGCGAAGAAAGCGGCTTATCGCCAGAACCTGTTCAGCGCCTCGCGGACATCCTCGGGCCGGCGGTCCGTGCCCACGGCGACGATCGAAAAATGGCCGCGCCCCATGCCCGCCTGGGCGGCCGCGATCTTGCCGAGAAAGCGACTCGGCGGGTGCGCGTCGGCATGGTGGAGATGGACGGCGAAGAAGGTCTGGCGGCCGATCCGGCGCTCGTCGATCGCCGCGATTGCCGACCAGGGAATGTGCTCCTCCGACCATTGGCGCCAGGTGAGGCCGGCCTCGTCGATCACGATCTGCTCCGCAGGCTCGCGCAGGCGCAGGCCCCACATCACCGCTGCGATCGCGAAAAAGGGTGCGCCGATCCAGCCGATCCAGGCCTTGTCAGGCTCCGGCGGTGCGCCGAACAGTCCTGCGAACCACAGCGAGAGGATCACGAACAGGATTGCACCCGCGACCAGGAGGATGATCCTCAGACGCGAGGCGCGGGCGACGAACGCCTCGCCCATGCTCAGGCGCGCGCCCCTTCGACGACCCCGGCGCTGTTGTGGCGGAGCGCCTTCAGCACGGTATCGACGATGCCCGCCGCATCGAGGCCGGCCTCGGCATATTGCTTCTCCGGCTTGTCCTGGTCCTGGAAGATGTCGGGCAGGCGCATCGTGCGCAGCTTCAGCCCGCCGTCGATCAGGCCGAGGTCGCTCGCCATGGTGAGGACGTGGGCGCCGAAGCCGCCGATCGCCGCCTCCTCGACCGTCACCGCCACCTCATGGGTGGCGAGCAGGCGGCGGATCAGTTCCTCATCGAGCGGCTTGGCGAAGCGGAGGTCCGCGACGGTCGTCGGGAGGCCCATGCCGTCGAGCTGGTCGGCGGCCTTCAGCGCCTCCTCGAGCCGGGTGCCGAGCGAAAGGATGGCGACCTTCTTGCCTTCGCGGACGATCCGGCCCTTGCCGATCTCGAGCCGCTCCGGGACCTCGGGAAGAGGAACGCCGGTGCCGTTGCCGCGCGGGTAGCGGACCGCGATCGGGCCGCTGTCGTGAAGCGCCATGGTGTGGACCATGTGGACCAGTTCCGCCTCGTCGGCTGCAGCCATGACCACGAAATTGGGAAGCGTTCCGAGATAGGCGAGATCGAAGCTTCCGGCATGGGTGGCGCCGTCGGCGCCGACCAGCCCGGCGCGGTCCATCGCGAAGCGCACCGGCAGGTTCTGGATGGCGACGTCGTGGACGACTTGGTCGTAGGCGCGCTGGAGGAAGGTCGAGTAGATGGCGACGAATGGGCGTTGCCCCTGCGCGGCGAGGCCGGCGGCGAAGGTGACGCCATGCTGCTCGGCGATCCCGACGTCGAAGGTCCGCTCCGGGAATCTCTGCTCGAACTTGTCGAGGCCGGTGCCCGACGGCATCGCCGCGGTGATCGCGACGACAGTGGGATCCCGCTCCGCCTCGGCGATCAGCGCCTTGGCGAAGACGTTTGTGTAGGAGGGCGGGCCCGGCTCGGCCTTGGCCTGGACGCCCGAGACGACGTCGAACTTCTGGACGCCGTGATATTTGTCGGCAGCGGCCTCGGCGGGTCCGTAGCCCTTGCCCTTCTTGGTGACGACATGGACGAGCATCGGCCCGTCCGCGGCGTCGCGGACATTCTCGAGCACCTCGACCAGAGCGTCGACGTCGTGCCCGTCGACCGGGCCGACATAATAGAAGCCCAATTCCTCGAAGAGGGTGCCGCCGGTGACGTAGCCGCGGGCAAACTCCTCGGTCTTGCGCGCGAAATTGTGGAGCGAGCGCGGCATCCTGCGCGCCACCTTCTGGGCGACGTGGCGGACGCTCAGATATTTGTTCGAGCTGACCAGGCGGGCGAGATAGTAAGAGAGCCCGCCGACCGGCGGCGCGATCGACATGTCATTGTCGTTGAGGATGACGACCAGCCGGTTCCCCGCCGCCTCGGCATTGTTCATCGCCTCATAGGCCATGCCCGCCGACATCGCGCCGTCGCCGATCACCGCAATCGCCTTGCCCGGCTTGTCGGCCAGCTTGTTGGCGACCGCGAAGCCGAGCGCGGCCGAGATCGAGGTCGAGCTGTGCGCCGCGCCGAACGGGTCGTACTCGCTCTCGCTCCGCTTGGTGAAGCCGGAGAGGCCGCCGCCCTGGCGGAGGGTGCGGATCCGGTCGCGGCGGCCGGTGACGATCTTGTGCGGATAGGCCTGGTGGCCGACATCCCAGATCAATTTGTCGTTGGGCGTGTCGAACACATAGTGGAGCGCGACCGTCAGCTCGACCACCCCGAGCCCGGCACCGAGATGCCCGCCCGTCACCGACACCGCCGAGATCGTCTCCGCCCGAAGCTCGTCGGCGAACTGGCGCAGCTCGCCCCGGGCGAGCCGGCGCAGGTCTTCAGGAATCGAGACCTTGTCGAGAAGGGGCGTTTCGGGTCGATCGGTCATGGGAGGTCCTTTGCCCGGCCCCCATAGGCGCCGGGGGGTCCGAAGTCATGAGGGAAAGCTGAGCAATTTCGGTTCAGAGGACCTCGAACAGGCCGGCCGCGCCCATGCCGCCGCCGACGCACATGGTGACGACGACGTAGCGCGCCCCGCGGCGCTTGCCCTCGATCAGCACATGGCCGGTCATGCGCGCGCCGGACATGCCGTAAGGGTGGCCGATCGAGATCGAGCCGCCGTTGACGTTCAATTTCTCGTCCGGGATTCCGAGCTGGTCCTGGCAATAGAGGACCTGGACCGCGAAGGCCTCATTGAGCTCCCAGAGATCGATGTCGTCGACACCGAGTCCGAAGCGGTTGAGAAGCTTCGGAACCGCGAAGACCGGCCCGATGCCCATCTCGTCCGGCTCGGTGCCCGCCACCGCCATGCCGAGATAGCGGCCGAGCGGCTGGAGCCCGCGCGCCGCGGCGACGCTCGCTTCCATGACCACGCAGGCCGACGCGCCGTCGGAGAGCTGAGACGCGTTGCCGGCGGTGATCATCGCCTCCGGGCCCATGACCGGCTGGAGCTTCTGGAGATCCTCGAGCGTCGTCGAGGGGCGGTTGCCCTCGTCCTTGGCGATCGTCACCTGCTGCATCGAGGTCTCGCCGGTCGCCTTGTCGGTGACCTTCATGTTGGCGGTGACGGCGACGATCTCGTCGTCGAACTTGCCCTCGGCCTGGCCCTTGGCGGTGAGCTGCTGCGAGCGCAGCGCGTAAAGGTCCTGGCGCTCGCGGCTGACCGTGTAGCGCTTGCCGACCACCTCGGCGGTCTGGATCATCGGCATGTAGACGCCATTGTGCATCGACAGCAGCTCCGGATCCGGTCCGAGCCGCATTTCGGGGGTCTGGACGAGGCTGATCGATTCGACGCCGCCGGCGACGACCACGTCCATCCGGTCGACGATCACCTGCTTGGCCGCGGTCGCGATCGCCATCAGGCCAGAGGCGCACTGGCGGTCGATCGACATGCCCGAGACGGTGACCGGGAGTCCCGAGCGCAGGGCTGCGGTGCGGCCGATCGTGGTCTGGACGCCCTGCTGGAGCGCAGCGCCCATGATCACGTCGTCGACCTCGGCCGGATCGATCTTCGCGCGCTCGACCGCAGCCTTGATCGCGTGGCTGGCCAGCGTCGGCGAGGGCGTCGCGTTGAACGCGCCGCGATAGGCCTTGCCGATTGGCGTGCGGGCGGTGGAGACGATGACGGCGTCGCGGGTAGCCATTTTCTTATCCTTCTTTGGAAGCTCAGACGAACAACAAGCCGATCCATTCGGCGATCAAAGCGGGCTTTTCCTCGCCCTCGATCTCGACGGTGACTTCGTGGGCGAACTGCCACTGGCGGGGGCGCTGCTCCTCGAAGCGAAGCAGGCGGAACCGACCGCGGACGCGCTTGCCGGCACGGACCGGCGACAGGAAGCGGACCCGCTCGAAGCCGTAATTGACGCCCATCTTGACGTTGTCGGGGCGAACCAGCGCGTCCTCGGCCATCCGGCTGAGCAGCGACAGGGTCAGAAATCCGTGGGCGATCGTTCCGCCGAACGGGGTCTTCCCCGCCGCCTCGGGATCGACATGGATGAACTGGCGGTCTTCGGTGACGTCGGCGAACGTGTCGATCCGGGCCTGGTCGACGAGGATCCAGTCCGAGACACCGATCTCGGCCCCGATCTTCGTCCGTATCTCTTCGATGCTGGCGATGGGCATGACGATTCGTCTAGAGCGCGCCAGACACCAGACTCAAGCCCCGAGGACGACCCGATATGGCGGACGCTACGGCAACCGCGCGCCTTCAGATGAAGAAGCTGCACCGCGCACCCGAGCCGGAGGTCTTGAAGCCCCTGCTCAAGGCCGCCTGGCTCGACGGCGATTCGCGCGGGCGGATCGAGGCGCGGGCGCGCGCGATGCTCGGCCGGCTCCGCGCCGCCCAGTCGTCGGGCTGGGTCAATCAGTTCCTCCAGGAATATCGGCTGAACACCGGGGAGGGCGTCGCTTTGCTCTCGCTCGCCGAGGCCTTTCTCCGCGTGCCCGATCCCGAGACGGCCGACCAGCTGATCGCCGACAAGCTCGGCGACGCGAACTGGCGCGCCCATGCTGGCAAGTCGAACTCCACCCTCGTCAATTCGGCGACCTGGGGCCTGGTGATCGGCCGCGCTCTGGTCAGCGGCACCGAGCAGGCGAGCGCCCTCAAGAAGTTGATGGGCCGGGTCGGCGAGCCGTTCGTCCGTCAGGCGGTGGGCGCGGCGATGCGGCTGATGGGCGAGATCTTCGTCATGGGCCGGACCATCGACGAGGCGATCCGCCGGATGGACAAGCGCGAGAATGCAGGCTTCACCGCCAGCTTCGACATGCTCGGCGAGGCGGCGCGGACATTCCCCGATGCGGAGCGCTATTTCGCCTCCTACGCGGACGCGATCCGCGCCGTCGGCAAGGTGTCGGACCGCGGCCATTCGATTTCGGTCAAATTGTCGGCGCTCCACCCGCGCTACGAGGTCGCGCAGTACGAGCGCTCGGTCTCGTCGCTGGTCGAGCAGGTCGAGGCGCTGGCAACGCTGGCCCGAGACTCGGACATCGGCTTCACAATCGACGCTGAGGAGAGCGAGCGGCTCGAGATGAGCCTCGACATCATCCATGCGGTCGCCGGCCTGCCGTCGCTCAAGGGCTGGGACGGGCTCGGAATGGCGATCCAGGCCTATGGCAAGCGCGCTATACCGACCATCGCCTGGGCCGACGCGCTCGGCCGCCAGACCGGCCGGCGGATCGCGGTCCGGCTCGTCAAGGGTGCCTATTGGGACAGCGAGATCAAGCGGACGCAGGAGCAGGGGCTGACCGACTATCCCCTCTTCACCCGCAAGGCGGCGACCGACGTCTCCTATCTTGCTGGGGCGAAGGAGATGCTCGCCGCGCCGAACATTTACCCGGCATTCGCCACCCACAATGCGTTGACCGTGGCAACCATCCTCGAATGGGCCGGCGAACGGCGCGACTTCGAGTTCCAGCGCCTTCACGGCATGGGCGAAGGGCTCTACGAGCATCTCGTCCGCGAGCAGGGCTATTCGACCCGCATCTACGCGCCGGTCGGCGGCCACCGCGATCTCCTCGCCTATCTCGTCCGCCGCCTGCTCGAGAACGGCGCCAATTCCTCCTTCGTCCACCAGCTCGCTGACGAGAGCCTCACCGACGAGGACATCCTGGCGGACCCGGTCGCGAAGATACATGCGGTCGGCGGCACCCGCCACCCGTCCATTCCCCTGCCAGAGGATCTGTTCGCGCCCGAGCGCAAGAACAGCCGCGGCCTCGATCTCGCCGACCGCGACGAGCTGGCGCGGGTCGCGAAGGCCGTGTCCGGCCCGATCGACCCCGGCCACGCCGCCGTTACCTCTGCCGGTGAGCATGCCGCCGATTGCCGACCCGAGGCGGAGCGGCTGGTCGGCCGCGCCGTCGCCGCCTTTCCGGCCTGGTCCGCGCGCAGCGTCGACGAGCGCGCGTCGATCGTCCACCGGATCGGCGACCTGCTGGAGCGGGACCGCGACGCGCTGATGCGAATCTGCGTCCAGGAGGCGTACAAGACGATCCCCGACGCGCTCGCCGAGGTCCGCGAGGCGGTCGATTTCTGCCGTTATTATGCGGCGCAAGCCCATGAAGGCCTGCAACCCGTGGAGCTTCCCGGCCCGACCGGCGAGCGCAATGTGCTGCGCATGGAGGGCCGCGGCGCCTGGGTCTGCATCGCGCCCTGGAACTTCCCGCTCGCCATCTTCCTCGGCCAGGTCGGTGCCGCGCTCGTCACCGGCAACACGGTCATCGCCAAGCCCGCACCGCAGACTCCGGAGATCGCCCGCTACGCGGTGCGGCTGGCGCATGAGGCGGGAGTCCCGGAGGACGCGCTCGTCCTCGCCGTCGGCGGCCCGGACATGGGCGCAGCGCTGACTGAGGACGTCCGGATCGCGGGCGTGGCCTTCACCGGATCGACCGCCACCGCCAAGCGCATCGCCCGCACGCTCCTGGCCGACGACGAGCGGCCGATCGTGCCGCTGATCGCCGAGACCGGCGGGATCAACGCGATGATCGTCGATTCGACCGCGCTTCCCGAGCAGGTGGTGGTCGACGTCGTCACCTCCGCCTTCCGCTCGGCCGGCCAGCGCTGCTCGGCGCTTCGCGTGCTGCTGCTCCAGGAAGAGATTGCCGAGCGTACGCTCGAGATGCTTGCCGGCGCGATGGATAGCCTGATCGTCGGCGATTCGGCGGATCCGCGCACCGACGTCGGGCCGGTGATCGATCAGGGCGCCTATGACCGGCTGATGGCGCATCGCGCCGCGACCGAGAAAGACTGGCTGAAGACGATCGCGGTTCCGGAGGCCGGCCTGTTCGTTCCGCCGACCCTGATCCGGGTCGGCAAGGTCGAGGACGTCCGCAAGGAATGGTTCGGGCCATTGCTGCACGTCGCGACCTGGAAGGCGGGCGCGCTCGCCGAGACGGTGCGGCGGGTGAACGCGTCCGGCTACGGTCTCACCATGGGCCTTCACAGCCGGATCGCGCGCGCCGCCGACACGGTCGAGGAAGCGGCGGCGGTCGGCAACCTCTACGTCAACCGATCGATGATCGGCGCGATCGTCGGCTCGCAGCCCTTCGGCGGCGAGGGCCTCAGCGGCACCGGCCCCAAGGCCGGCGGCCCCCACTATCTCCCCCGCTTCTGCGCCGAACGCGTGACCAGCACCGACACCACCAGCAGCGGCGGCAATGCGACGTTGCTGAGCCTGGAGGACGTGGGCTTGTAGGCGCCGGTCATGCGCGCGATAGTCGCCGCATGACCGACCTCAACGCCTTCATCGCCGGCCTGCCCAAGGCCGAGCTCCATATGCATATCGAGGGCAGCCTCGAGCCTGAGCTGATGTTCGCGCTCGCCCGGCGCAACGGAGTCGAGATCCCGTTCGACAGCGTCGAGGCGGTTCGGGCGGCCTACAGCTTCTCGAACCTGCAGGACTTCCTCGACATCTATTATGCCGGCGCCAACGTGCTCCGCACCGAGGAGGATTTCCGCGACCTCGCCGCCGCCTATTTCGGCCGCGCCGCGGCGGACAATGTCGTTCACGCCGAGATTTTCTTCGATCCGCAGACCCATACGGACCGGGGCATTGCGTTCGACGCGGTGATCAAGGGCCTGCTCGCGGGCATGGACGAGGGCGAGGCCAAGCACGGCATCACCTCCAAGCTCATCCTCTGCTTCCTCCGCCACCTCGACGAGGAGTCGGCCTTCGAGACCCTCCGCCAGGCCGAGCCCTGGCTCGACCGGATCGAGGGCGTGGGGCTCGATTCCTCGGAGCTCGGCCATCCGCCGTCCAAGTTCGCCCGGGTCTTCGCCCGCGCCGCCGAACTCGGGCTGAAGCGGGTCGCCCATGCCGGCGAGGAGGGGCCGCCCGATTATGTCCACGAGGCGCTCGACATCCTCCATGTCGACCGGCTCGACCATGGCAACCGCTCGCTCGAGGATCCGGCGCTGGTCGAGCGGCTGGCGCGCGACGGCATGACCCTTACCGTCTGCCCGCTCTCCAACCACAAGCTCTGCGTGGTGAAGGACATGGCCGACCACCCGATCGACCGGATGCTGGAGCTCGGCCTCCGGGCGACGATCAACTCGGACGATCCCGCTTATTTCGGCGGCTATGTGAACGACAATTTCCGGGCGGCAGCGGCCGCGCGCGGATTGAACGGCGACCAGATCGCCACGCTCGCACTTAACAGCTTCCTCGGCTCCTTCCTCGGCGAGGTGGAGAAGGCGGCGCATATCGCGCGCCTCGACGCCTATGTCGCGGGTTCGTCCCCGTCGCCGGCGGCGACCAGTTTGACGTCCTCGGGATAGGGCATGACCAGGGTCCCGTCCGGCGCCGCCGTATAGGCGACCTGCGTCGGATAGGCGAAATCGATGCCCTCCGCCGCGAACGCCTCGATGATCTCGACCAGGATGGCGTGCCGGGTCGCGAAGGCCGGCTCGAAATCGTGGCCGGAAACTTCGAACACCAATTCGAAATCGAGGCTCGATGCGCCGTAGGCGGCGAGGCCGCAGCGGACGAAATTGGTGTGCTCGTGAGCCTCGACGATCGCGCGCACCCGATCCGGGATCGCGCGCAGGGTCTCCGGCCCCACCTGGTAGACGAGGCCGAAGCGGAGGGTGAAACGCCGCCGCTCGAGCCGCGCGAAATTGTGGAGCTGCTGCTCGAGCAATTTGGCGTTGGAGATGACGATCTGCTCGCCCTCGAGCGAGCGCAGGCGCGTCGTCTTGAGGCCGATATTCTCGACCGTCCCGACGATCGTTCCGACCCGGATCGTCTCGCCCTTGCGGAACGGCCGGTCGAAGATGATCGAGAGCGCCGCGAACAGGTCCGAGAAGATGCCCTGCGCGGCGAGGCCGATCGCGATTCCGCCGATGCCGAGGCCGGCGACGAGGCCGGTGACGTTCACGCCGAGATTGTCGAGGATCAGTATGAGGGCGATCGCGAACAAGGCGATGGTGACGATCAGCCGGATGATCCCGATCGCGGAGGCGAGGTTGCTGCTGTCGTCCGCCTCGCCGACGCGGTGGGAGACGAAGCCGAGGATCAGCTCGCGCGTCCAGACTGCAGCCTGGAAGGCCGCCGCGACGATGAAGAAGATCTCCGCGGTGCGGCGGATCGGATAGGGCGCGTCGGTCTGGCCGACGACCAGCTCGACCGCGCACATGATGATGAAGAACAGGCTGGTCTTCGAGAGCACGCGCCCGAAGATGGTCCGCCAGTGGATGTCCTGGGTGCGGTTGCGGACCAGGCGGTGGCCGAGCGCGCGGAGGCCGAGCAGAACGAGCGTGATCGCCAGCGCCGCGAGCAGCGCAAGTGCGATGTCCGCCGTGTGGCTCGAGACCCAGGCGGCGAATTCGTGCCACAGCTTGGCGCTGCGCGTGGCGAGGCTGTCCGCGGCGTCGATCAGGTTGGTCGGGGAATCTGCGCTCACGATCGCGGGTCTATGGTGCGCGGGCGGGTGATGGCAAGCGTCAGGCCGCCTCGGCCTTGGCGCGCGCCTTCTCCTTGGGCAGGGCCTCGAGGAACTCGCCGAGGCCGCGCTCGTAGCGGCTGAGCCATTTCGTGGACCGCGGAAGCTCGCGGCTGCCGAGCGCCCCGGCGTCCTTCGCGGCCTCGATGATCGCCGGATGGACGTAGGATTTGCGGCTGATCGCGGCGGTGTTGCCGAGCGCCTCGGCGACCGGCTCGATCACGCTCTTCAGCTTCACCTTGCCGTGCTTCTGCGCGCGCTTCACCATCTCCTCGAAGGCGATGACGCTCGCGCCCCAGGTACGGAAATCCTTTGCGGTGAATTCGTCGCCCATCGCCTCGCGGATATAGGCGTTCACGTCCGTCGAGGTGACCGGGCAGACCGCCCCGTCCTCGTCCCGATATTCGAACAGATTCTGCCCGGGCAGGTCCTGCGTCCGCCGGGCGATCCGGACGAGGTTGCGGTCGCTGAGGACGACGTCGCGCTTGATGCCGTGCTTTCCGGTATAGCTGATGTGGAGCTTGCTCCCCTTCACCCTGGCGTGGCGGTTGCGCAGGGTGGTCGCGCCGAAGCTCTTATTCTCCTTCGCATATTCCTCGTTGCCGACCCGCATTCGGGTCTCGTCGATCAGCCGGACGACCGCGGCGAGCACGGTGTCGCGGTCGGTTGCCTTGCCGGCGAGGTCCTTCTCGACGCGCGCGCGAAGCTTGGGCAGCGCCCGGCCGAAGGCGGCGAGCCGCTCATATTTCCTGTTCTCCTGCTGCTCGCGGAAGCCGGGATGGTAGCGATATTGCCGCCGCCCGCGCGCGTCGTAGCCGATCGCCTGGATGTGCCCGTTCGGATCCGGGCAGAACCAGCATTTCTCATAGGCCGGCGGCATGCCGATCGCGTTCAGCCGATCGATCTCGTCACGGTCGGTGATCCGCGACCCGTCGGGCGCGAAATATTGCCAGTAGCGGCCGTGGCGCTTGCGGGTGATGCCCGGGAGGCTGTCGTCGACATATTTGAGCATCGGTCCCGCCACAAAGCGCGCGGAACCGCTTCGTTCCGCTCAGGCCGAAGCGGGCTCCGGCGCGGCGCCCGGAAACAGGGTGCGGCGCTTGGGCGCAGGCCGGTGGTTGCGGCTGACATAGGCGTCGAAGCCAATCTGCGCGCCGATCACCAGCCATGCGAAGGGCTGGTAGGCAATTCCGACGAACAGGGATCCGACCATGTAGATGATGTGGAAATGCTGGAGGCTGGTGGCGAGGGGCGCGATCCAGGCCTTGTCGTCCTCCTCGCCCCGGAAGCGCCGGCGCAAGATCTCCATCCGCACGATCCCGCCGACATTGATCAGAAGGAACAGGATGAGGCCCGGGAAACCCTGCTCGCCCAGCATCTCGAAATAGGAGCTGTGATAGGCGCGCGCCTCGTCGGCATGGACCTGCTCGTTGACGATCGCCATCTCGCCGGATTCCTGGGTCGCGACGGTGCGCACCAGGATGCGGTTGCCGCGATAGGCGCCGAAGCCGCCGCCGAGCGGATGCTCGGTCGCGTAATTCCAGGTCCAGGCCCAGACCGCGAGGCGGACGCCGGCCGACTGATCGGCCTGGTAGCCCTGGATCGTCGCCATCCGGCCGGTGAAGCTGTCCGGAAGGAAGGGCACCGCTGCAAGGCCGACCGCGGCTGCAGTCGCGAGATAGAGGAAGCGGCGCTTGACGTCGCGGAGCATCAGCACGGCCAGGACGCCGATGCAGACGAGACCGGTGCGCGCCTCCGTGCCGATCGGCATCAGCAGGCAGGCGAAGATCAGGCATCCGGCGAAGAGCTTGGTCCGCCAGTCCGCCGGAAAGATGGTCGAATGCCGCGCCGCCCACAGGATCAGCGGGACCAAAGCGATCGCGACGGTCGAGATCGTGCTGCTCTCGTAGAGGCCGCTATTGTTGTCGACGAGCAGGTTGAGGACTCCGTAGCCGCCGCCCGAAAGGACCGTCTTGAGCCCGCCGGTGATGATGATCGACGAGGCGGAGAGGATGAGGAACAGGATCAGCGCCTCGATCCGGAGCCGCGTGCGGAGCGTGAAGGGCAGGAAGATGGCGAAGACCAGGGCCTTCCATGCCCAGTCCCATTTCTCCCAGGCCTCGATCGGGAAATCGGCGCGGAAGGTCGTGAACAGGCTGTAGCCCAGCAGGACGGCGACGAGACCCTGGCGCGCGGTGAAGGTGAAGCCCTTCATTCTGTCGCCGATCGCCCAGCCGACCACCGCCAGCAGCGCCACGATCATCGAGAGCGGGATCGAATTCAGCAGGTAATAAGACAGCCGGTGCGGCGAGACCGTGTCGACATAGACGTAGGCCAGCGCGAACAGGAACGGCCGCTTGAAGCCGAGCGCCAGCAGTGCCGCGAGGAAGCCGATCAGCGCGAGGTCACGCACCGGCGGACTCCTCGTCGGTCGCCGCGCGCGCAAACGGGCTCGGGGGCGCCGAATCCTCGGGATCGCGCATGCGCACGAACCGCCAGGCGACGAGCAGCAGCAGGCCGTGGCTTACGGCTAGCGCCAAATTGTCGATCATGGCCGTCCCCGCTCCATTGCTGCGGGATAGACGCGCGCGGTTGACGCGCCGTTAAGGACGCCCGCGCTTTCTTAACCTCTGGCAGGGTAACCAGCGGCCATGGGCGCCCTCTTCCTCGTCGACGCGCGGGATCCGAACTTCGCCGACGCCGCCATGGCCGCCGGTGCGACGCAATTGCGCCTGCAGGGGCTCGAGCCGACCGAAGCCAGCCTTCCCGGGTGGAAACTGCTCCACGCGCCCTACATCCAGGGCGGCCCGGACACCTTCCTCGCCGATGGAGAGGACCTCGTCGCGGTCGCCGGCACGCTCGTCTATGACGGGATGATGGGCCGCCCGGCGCTTCAGGCGCTGCTCCGGACGGTCGCGCTCCCTGCACCCGACTGGAGCCGGATCGGCGGCCATTTCGCCGCTCTGATCCGCAAGGCCGGCCGCACCTTCCTCATCACCGATTATTTCGCCGCCTATCAGCTCTTCCACGATTCCGCGATGCGGCTCTTCTCGACCTCGCTGCTTGCCGCGGCCGAGGCGCTGCCGCGGCTGAGCTTCGACCCGCAAGGCGTCTATGAATTCGCGTTCAACGTCCTTCCGATCGGCGACGACACGATCTTCAGCGAGCTGAAGACGCTCGGCCCCTATCGGGCGGTGGAGCTCGCCGCGGACGGCCCCAAGCTTCACGGCCTCGCCAAGCCGCTGCCCGAGATCGAGCAGGGCGTTCCGCTCTCCGAGCGGATCGAGCGGCACCGCGCCGCCTTGTCGGCGATCGTCCGGCCGCATCTCGAAGCGTTCGGCGCGCGGGTGAATTGCCCGCTCTCCGGCGGCCTGGATTCGCGCCTCCTCTTCGCGCTGATGCGCGCAGAAGGCTGGCAGCCGAACCTGTTCGTCTATGGCGGCGCCGAGAGCGGCGACGTCCGCATCGCCCGTCACATCGGCGCGGCGCTCGGCGTCGAGGTCGACTGGCTGGACAAGGAAGCCTGGCGCCAGGTCGATCCCGACGATTTTGCGGAGCAGGTGGAGCGCAATCATTTCGCCTATGACGGGCTCCCCAATTACGGCGAATTGTTCGAGAACGGCGCCAACGCCTTTGCCCTCGCCCGCCGCCATGCCGGCTCTGCACTCTCCGCCTCCGGCTCGGCCGGCGAGATCATGCGCAACTTCTTCTATCTTCCAGCCCGGCCGACGCGGGCGCTGACGGTCGCCCGCAGCTTCTATGCGCGCTACGCGCTCGGCGACGTCACCGGCCTGTTCGACGAGCGCGCCTTCCTCGGCCGGCTGGAGGACAAGATCCTCGAAGGCCTCGGTCTCTCCGGCGAGCGTGGGCCGCTGTCGCGCGGGCTGATCGAGCAGGTCTATCCGCGCGTCCGCGCCCGCGCGACGCTCGGCCGCGAGATCAGCCTCGAGACGCGCCACGGCGCCTATCTCACCCCTTTCATGGACCATCGCGTCGTCGCCGAGTCGATGCGGCTCCCGCTCGGCCTCAAGAATGCCGGCCGCTTCCAGGCCGCGCTGCTCGCCGCGATCGATCCGGAGCTCGCCGCCTTGCCCTCGGTCTACGGCCACCATTTTTCGGGCCCGCCCGGCCTAAGCCACCGCCTCGCCGAATGGACGACCCGCGCACGCCCCGCCTGGCTGCGCCAACGCAGCTACGCGCTCCGCCGCCGCCTCGGCCCCGTCGCCGACGAGCATGGTGGCCTGCTCAGCCCCGATTATATCGGCTGGGTAATCGACCTCGAGTTCCCGGCGATGCGGCGGTTCTTCCGCACCGATCGGATCGCCGACAGCGGCATGATGCGGCGGATCGCCAACCTCGAATATCTCGCCGACCGCCTCGGCACCCGCCTGGCCGACCCGGCCCGGGCGAGATCTGCCGAAGCGCTCCGCCGCGCGGCCTAGCGCCGCACGAAGGGGCGGATTCCGGCGGCGATTCGGTTGTTGCGAAGGATGAGGGCGTCGCCGCTCCAGTCGGCGACGAAATTGGTCTGCCAGCGGAAGCCGGGCGCGACCGAGACGTCATTGCCCTCGATGGTCAGGCCGGCCGAGCTGTTGGCGCGCTCCTCGGCGGCGACGGCGATCATTGCGCCGTAATTCTCCTTGCCGGTGCCGTTGACGAAAATGTTGCCGGCGATCCGGCCTGAGGCGCCCTCGGGAAGGTCGACGAGATAATTGGTCGTGCGCCCGTTGCTGTCGTCGAAGCTCGAGTCCGTGATCTCGATCCGGGGCGCGCGGCTCTTGAGATAATGGCCGCCCGTGCCGCGCTCGAAGCGGGTGCGGGTCACGATGAGGGCGCCGAAATGGCCGACATAGAGGGAATGGGCCCCATTGCCGTCGGGATGGCGGCCGAGACCGCTGAAGGTGGAGCGGTCGATCCTGATCGTGCCGCCCGGATCGACCGCCGAGAGGATTCCCGACTGGCCGTCGATGAACAAGGTTTCGGAGACGATGAGGTCGCCCTGCTCGATTCGGATCCCCGCGCCGTTGCCGTCCTCCACCTCCATATGTGTGAAGGTGAGGCCTTCGACCCGCGCCGAACGGCCGCGCAGGACCAGGGTCGCCTTGTCCTCGCAGATGGCCGCATCGAAGACCGCCGTGCCGGGCTCGACGGCGACGAAGGCGACGCTGCCCGATTCCTGGACGGCGCAGTCGCGATAGCGGCCGGGCGCGATCCGGATCGTACCGCTGCCGCCGCCGATCGCCGAGACCGCGTCCTGAAGCCGGCGGAAGCTCTCGCCCGTCTCCGCAATCGTGAACGGATCGGCCACCCTTTGCGCGCCAAGCGGGGTCGCGACGATCAGGCCGGAGAGGAGGAGGAGCGCCGTTCGCATCGGCCCCACCTACGCCAACGCGGTTGACGGCCCGTTAAGCCAAAGCTGGCAGACGGGCGGCCATGCGGGTCCTCCACGTTCTCGATCACGGCCTTCCGCTGCAGAGCGGCTACACCTTCCGGACGCGTGCGATCGTGAAGGCGCAGCTGGCGCGCGGCTGGGAGGCGGCGTGCATCACCGGCCCGCGCCACGCCGCCGAGACGCCGGGCCCAGAGACGGTGGACGGAATCGGCTTCCATCGCACGGCCGAACGACCCGCCGGTCCACCGGTCTGGCGTGAATGGCGCGAGACCCAAATCTTCCGCGACCGGATCGCCGCCGTGATCCGCGATTGGCGGCCGGACGTGGTCCACGCTCATTCGCCGGTGCTGAACGCGCTTGCCGCAGAGAAAGCGGCGCGGCGCGCGGGCCTCCCCTTCGTCTACGAGATCCGCGCCTTCTGGGAGGACGCCGCGGTCGGCAACGGCACCGGCCGCGAAGGCTCGCCGCGCTACCGGCTGACCCGGGCGCTGGAGACCCGCGCCGCCCGAGCGTCCGACGGCGTGGTGACGATCTGCGAGGGTCTGCGCGGCGACCTGATCGCCCGTGGAATCGCCCCTTCCAAGATCGTCGTCGCGCCCAATGGCGTCGACCTCGACCTGTTCGGCGAACCGGCTCCGCGCGACACCGCGCTCGCTGCCCGGCTTGGCCTCGACGATGCCGAGGTGATCGGCTTCATCGGCTCCTTCTACGATTATGAGGGGCTGGACGATCTCATCGCGGCGATGCCCGCGCTCGCGGCGCGGCGGCCGAAGGCGATGCTTCTCCTGGTGGGGGGCGGGCCGATGGAGGCGAAGCTTCGCGCCCAGGCCGAGGCCTCTCCGGCCGCGGACCGGATCCGCTTCGTCGGCCGCGTGCCCCACCAGGAGGTCGAGCGTTACTATGCCCTCATCGATCTGCTCGCCTATCCCCGCAAGGCGATGCGCCTCACTGAGCTGGTCACGCCGCTGAAGCCGCTCGAGGCGATGGCGCAGGGCCGGCTGGTCGCGGCGTCCGACGTGGGCGGCCACCGCGAGCTGATCGAGGACGGCGTCACCGGAACCCTGTTCCCGCCCGGCAATCCCGACGCGATGGCGACGGCGCTCGCCGATCTGCTCGCCGACCGCGCCGGCTGGGCCGCTCGGCGCGAGACGGCGCGCCGCTTCGTCGAGGGCGATCGTAACTGGTCGTCAAATATTTCCGCTTATGCCCGCCTTTACCAAGATCTGACCGGCAAGGCGCTCTGATGGCCACGCTCTACCACGACAGTTTCGCCGCCCGCACCCGCGGGCGCGGGATCGACCTTCCGGTCGCCGCTTTGGCCGCGGCATCGGTTGGCTTCGTCGCTTTCGCCATGCCTGGCGACCTCTTCGCCGAGGCGATCACGGCGACCGGCCTCCCCGCACTTGTGCCCGCAGCCGCACCGCCCCTCGGCTCGACCGCCCGGGCGCTGGTCGTCGGCGCCGCCGCCGTCGCCACCTTCGCCATCGTCCTCCTGCTGCTCCGCCTGCTCGACCGCCGGCCCACCGAACGGCCAGCGCCGGTCCGTTACAGCGCGCCCGCGGAGCCGGAGTTCGAGCCCGAGCTGCCGCGCTTGCGCCGCGCCGACGTCCATCCGGACGCGCCCGCACGCCGGCCGATCCTCGCAGCAAGCGAGCTCGGGGAGCCGGATTTCGCGCCGCCGCCGCCACTTGCGCCGGAGCCCGAGCCCGAGCCCGAGCCGGTCGAGGATGCGCAGTGGGACCCGCTTCCCCTTGTGGAAGAGGCGCAGCCCGAACCGGAACCGGAACCCGAGCCCGAACCGGAAATGCAGGCGCCGCCAGCGCCAGCCATTGCGTCTGACGATGACAGCATTTCCGACCTCGTCGCCCGGCTCGAGCGGGGTCTCGGCCGCCGCCAGCAGCCCGCCGCGCCCTATGCGTCAGCGCCCTCGCCCTCGCCCGCGCCCGCGCCGGAGATCTTCGCCGACGACGACAAGGACGACCGGCTGAAGAGCGCGATCGCGAATCTCCAGCGCCTCGCCTCGCGCGGCTAATCCTCGACGACGGTCAGCGCTTCGAGCGCGACCCGCATCGAATCTCCTTCCCGCTCGCACGCAGCGACCGCGATGTCCGCCAGGATATGGCCGCGCAGAGCGAACTCGGCCTCCTCGATCCCGTCCAGGAACGCCGCCGAGTCAGCCGCGCCAATGAGCAGGGTCAATTGGTGACGCGTGCCGGAGAAGGTCGCGCTCGCCCAGTCGCGGCAGCTCAGCGACTCGACTTTATAGGGCGCGCTTCCGAGGCGCTCGCCCAGCCCATGGAGCAAGGCCGTGACGGCGTCGGGCCTCGTGCGCGTCACGCGCCCACTCCGCCGAGATAGGCGAGCACCCGCGCTACCGTCTTCGGCCCAGGTTTCCGGCCGCGCCTCAGATCGGCCACGAAATTGGGGTCGCGAAGCGCGCCTCGGCCGATCCGTGTCGCTGGAACCTGGTGGCTCCGGATATGCGCCTCGATGCGTTGCAGCAGCGTCATCTGCATCTCCTCCGAACGAATCGCTGTTCTCCATTCGTTCTACCATCGAAGGAGATTTCCTACTTGTCTAGGAAAATTCCTATGTGTAGGGTGCGGGCATGGACGAGAGTGGTGCGCGCGCCGCGCTCGAGCGGCTGATCGAGGAGCAGGGGGCCGATTATGCCGGCGTCTCGCGGCTGATCGGCCGCAACGCCGCGTATATCCAACAATATATCAAGCGCGGCACCCCGCGCCGGCTCGGCGAGGAGGATCGGCGGACCATCGCGGCCTTCTTCGGAGTCGCGGAGGACCTGCTCGGCGGCCCGCCCGCGGCCGCGTCCGAAGCGGGGCTCGCCCGGGTGCCGCGGCTCGACGTCGGCGCATCGGCGGGCGGCGGCGCCTTCGCCGGGGCCGAGCGCGAGCGCGGCCACATAGCTTTCGATCCGGCGTGGCTGCGGCGGATCGGGCGCGACGCGCGCAACCTGTCGCTAATCGCGGTCGAGGGGGATTCGATGTCCCCGACGCTCGCCGACGGCGACGAGATCATGGTCGACCGCGCCGACGGCAGCGCCCGGCTGCGCGACGGCATCTACGTGATCCGGATCGACGACGCTTTGGTGGTGAAGCGGATCGCGCTCGCGCCGACCGGGCGGTCCATCTCGGTCCGCAGCGACAACCCGGCCTACCCCTCCTGGCCGAACTGCCAGCCGGAATCGCTCGCCATCGTCGGCCGCGTCGTCTGGGTCGGCCGGAGGCTCTAAGCCTCAGCGCTTGCGGTCGGAGATCCAGACCGCGGCGAGCAGGGCCAGGCCGACCGCGAGGCCGGCCAGGAAGCCGATGCTCGCCTGGCCGCCGATCACGCCGCCGACTGCGCCCGCGACGATCGACAAAGCGAGCAGAGCGCCGCCCGAGCGGGCATTCTGATTGGGTCCAGCCATGGCGCCTCCATGGCAGCGCGCGGCCCCGCTTCCAAGCTTTTCCGGGATGGTGAAGAGGCCGTTCACTTTGTCGGTCCGCGAATTCGCAACCGCCGCGCGCTAAAGGGGACGTCAGCGACCAAGCGGCAGGAAGATCAGTTGCGTAACCATGTCCATCTGCCCGATCGCGGCGCCTTTGCCGACGCTCACGACCTCATCGGCCGCTTCGGCGACGAGGCGGAGCGCGAGGCTGCACGCCGCGCCGGCCACAGCCGAAGCCTCGGCAACGTCGTCCATTATTGCCGCTGGCGGCAGATCGAGCGGATGATCGCCTTGCTCGGCGGCGGCCGCGGCGAGGCCAGCCTCCACTAAGCGCGGTTCTGGCGCGGTACATGAGCGCCCGCTAGGCTGGCGCCATGCGGGCGGCCGAGACCATCGACGAGACGGAGATTGCGGACGCGCCGACACCGCGTCGCGGCCGGCTCGCGAGCCTTGCCGCCAAGACCATCGTCGTCCTTGTCGCCCTGCCGCTGCTCGCACTCGCCGCGCTCGGCCTGCTGCTCGACACCGATCTCGGCCACCGGCTGATCATCGATCGGATCGCGGCGATGACTCCTGACTCGGGCCTCCGCGTCCGCATCGGACGGATCGACGGATCGATCTGGGGCGAGACCGAAATCCGGGACCTCAGGCTCTACGACCAGGACGGCCTCTTCGCCGAGGCGCCTGCAGTCACGCTTGAATGGCGTCCGCTCGCCTGGCTGCGCGGCGACGTCGTCATCGACGAGATTGCGAGCGACCTCGCCATCGTCCACCGCCCGGCCAATCTCATCCCGGAGAGCGAGGGGGGCGGAATCCGCCTGCCCGACCGCGACGTGCATATCGGTCGGCTCGACATCGCCCAGCTCCGGTTCGAGCCCGCCGTCGCCGGCACCCGACGGGCGCTCCGGATCGGCGGCGAAGCCGAATATCGCAGCGGCCGCTTCCTGCTCGAGCTCGACGCGGCGATGCGCGGCGGCGGCGATCGCCTGGAGCTGCTCGTCGATGCCTTTCCGGCGCGCGACCGCTTCGACCTCGATCTCGCGCTCGAGGCGCCGGCCGACGGCGTGCTTGCCCGGATGATGGGGACGACGGCGCCGGTCCGAATGGCGCTCAACGGCGACGGCAGCTGGCAGAGCTGGGACGGCGCGGCGCGGATCGAGGCCGCCGGACGCGCGGCAGGAGACTTCCGCCTCACCGCCCGCTCCGGCCTCTACCGGGGCGATGGCTGGATCGCACCCCAAGGCCTGTTCACCGGACGAATCGCGACGCTGGCCACGCCTCGCCTGGCCCTGAATGCGGAAGGGCGGTTCGACGATTCGGCCGTCTCCGGCAGGCTCACCGGCCGGTCCGAGGGCATGCGCTTCGCGCTCGGCGGCGGCGCCGATCTCGGGCGGCGGCGCTACGACGATCTTGGACTCGCGCTCGAGCTGCTCCGGCCGGCGCCGCTGTTCGGGAGCGTCGAGGCCGCCGCGGGGTCTCGTCTCACCTTCTCGCTAGACGGCCCCTTCGCCGGCGCCAATTTCGCCTACCGCGCCTCGGCACCGCAGCTGCGCTCCGGAGCGACCTTGCTCGACCAGGTCCAGCTTTCGGGAAGCGGCGCCTGGTCGGGCGGGACTCTCCGCCTGCCGGTGGCCGGCCGCGCGGCGCGGCTCTCCGGCGGCGGCGCCGAAATCCTTGCGGATCTCAGGCTGACCGGCACCGCCGCCCTGCGCGGGAGCCGCCTTTCGGCGCGCAACCTCGTGCTTGAAGCCGGCCAGGCGCGGTCCACCTTCGCGCTCGACGCCGATCTCGCGAGCGGGCGCTTCGCCGCCGCGGGCCAGGCGACGGCGCAGGGCTATGACATGGCGGGGCTCGGGGCCGCCGACCTCGCAGCGAGCTGGCGCGCGACTTCCCAATCGGTGGGTGGCGAGGTCCGCGGAACCCTGCGGCGGATCGACCAGGCCGCGCTCGCCTGGGCGGCGCGCGGACCGCTGCGCTTCGAAAGCGGCCTCGCCGGCGGCCCGGACGGCAGCCTCGCTTTCACCAACGTTCGGCTCACGGCACCCGGCTTGCAGCTCCAGGGCAACGGACGGCGCACACCCGACGGCGCCCTCGCCTTCCAGGGTCAAGGCCGCCAGGCGGCCCTCGGCGCGCTCGGCCTCGGCTATGAGCGCGAGAGGCTGACCCTTCGGCTCGCGCGACCGGCGCCGGGGCTCGGCATCGCCGACGTGGCCGTCGAGATCATGCCGGCCGCGCGCGGCTTCGGCTATCGCGCTCGCGGTCGCTCGCCGCTCGGCCCGTTCGCGGCCCAGGGCGACGTCCGCCCGGGATCGGACGAGATCAGGGTCGCCGCTCTGTCCGTCGCCGGAGCGCGTGGACAGGGCACGCTCCGCGCGGCCGAGGGCGGGATCGCCGGCCGGGGCGGTTTCGG
>JAEWCW010000096.1 GCA_023390415.1 Pseudomonadota bacterium
GGTCCGGTCACCGCCGCCAACACCGCGTCGTACTTCCGGTCGAGCTCGCTCGGCATCTCTCACCCTCTTTGCGTTTGTTATGGCTCCATCTATGAGGGCGCGACGACGCCGGGGGAAGCCTTGATCGACACCTTACTGACATCGATGTCCGCAAGCACGGACTTCATCCGCTTCGCCGACCTCGGGCTCCACCCGATCGCGCTCCAGATCGGGCCGCTCGCCATCCGCTGGTATTCATTGGCCTATCTTGCCGGGATCATCATCGGCTGGTGGTATCTGCTGAAGCTTCTGAACCAGCCCGGCGCGCCGATGGCCCGGCGCCATGCCGACGATCTCGTCTTCTACGCGACCCTCGGCATCATCCTCGGCGGCCGGCTCGGCTACGTGCTCTTCTACCGCCCCGGCGACTATTTCGCCGATCCGATCCAGATCGTGCGCATGTGGGACGGCGGCATGTCGTTCCACGGCGGCGTGATCGGGACCTCGCTCGCCATCATCTATCTCGCCTGGCGCAACAAGCTCGATTGGCTCAGGATCCACGATTACGTCGCCTGCTGCGTGCCCTTCGGCCTGTTCTTCGGCCGGCTCGCAAATTTCGTGAACGGCGAGCTTTGGGGGAAGGTCACGGACGTTCCCTGGGCGGTGATCTTCCCCGCCGGCGGCCCCTATCCGCGCCACCCGAGCCAGCTCTACGAGGCGGTACTCGAAGGCCTGCTGCTGTTCCTGGTGCTGGCCTGGATGTTCTGGCGGACCAAGGCGCGCTACGAGCCCGGCAAGCTCGTCGGCGCCTTCCTGCTCATCTACGGGATCAGTCGCTTCCTGGTGGAGATGGTCCGCCAGCCCGACGAGGGCCTCGAGCACCTCTCCTGGGGCCTCTCGATGGGCCAGACGCTGACCCTGCCGATGATCTTTGGCGGAATCTACCTGATCGCGACGGCGAAGAAGCGCCGCGTCCGGGTCGAGCCGGTCGCTGGAAGCGAGAGCGTCGCCTAGGACGGCCTAGCGGCCGTTGTTGACGATCAGCGCGACTTCCGAGCCGCCCTCCTTGGGCGTGACGATCAGGTAATAGGCGCCGTTATTGGCGCGGTTGACGCCGCCGAGGACCTGATCCCCGCCGCGTGCCTGCTGCTCGGCGGAGAAGCCGGCGGCGACCGCGCGGTGATGATACCAGTCGATCACGCGCTGGGAGGGATCGGCCGTCCGGAAGGTGACGACGCGCACCTGGCAGTCGCCGCGATCCTGCCCGGCCGCCTCGGTGACGCGGCCGCCCGGATAAGGCGGGAAGTAATCGGGCAGGCGGTTCGCCCATTCCATGCCGTAGGCGAATTCCGCGCCCACCCCGCAGCCGCCCTCGGGGCCGCTCGTCGCCGAGGCGCGGCGCACCTGCGGCGGATATTCGGCGCGGGTCGGGGTCTCGGCCGGGCGGATGTTGAGCCGGTTCGCCTGCTGGGCGAGCTCGGGATCGGTGAGGATCTGGTCCTCGAGCGCGCTGGTCAGCGCCGGATCGGCGTCGTTGAGCGCAAGCGCATTGTTGGTCGTGCCGTTGCCGGCGCAGGCGGCGAGCGCGAGCGTCGCGGACAAGGCGGTCAGTCGGAAGATCGTGGTCATGTCGGCTTCCTCATCGAAGCCGCCTTATGCCCCAGCAGGCACCGCCAATGGGTGTGCAATCATGGTTAAAGTCCCGTCTTTACCGGCCTGTACCGGAACGGGACTTCCAGAAAGCGAAGGTTTCGGACTGGATCCGGTCGATGAATCGCCGCGCTTCGGGACCCTCCCAGGGCCCGGCATAGCCGCGCTCCCGGGCGCTGCCCGCGACCCACCAGCCCTGGCCGGGGATGCCGTCCGACTGGCGGACGACGAGCACGGCGAGCTCGGGCTCGCCGCGCGCCTCCGCCTCGGCGTCGACCTCCGCAAGCACCGCGCAGAGCGCCCGCATCTTCGGCCGCGAGAAGTGGTAGCCCAGCCGCTCGAGAAGATCGGCATAGGTGATTGCCCGGCCGTCCGCGGCAGCAGCAACGAGATGGGCGCGGACCTCGGCCGGGTCTGCGAGCCGTTCGGCCACCCTAGTCCCGGTCCACCAGGACCAGGCGCCCGTCGGTGCCGCCGCCGGCACGGGCCTTGAGGCGCGCGACGATCGCCCCGCCGCTCTGCGTGTTGGTGCCGGTGAGAACGATCTCGTCCCCTTCGCGCTCGGCGCCGTCCATCCGAAAATGCTCGTGCCGCGCGGGATCCCGATACCAGCCGGCGATCTCGGCAGGTGCCTGGGCGGAGGTGAAGCGCATCTCGACGCTGTCATGGCCGGCGCCGCCGGCGCCGCCATCGCCCTGGATGTGAAGGCCGCTCACCTGCGCGCCGGGCGGAAGCACGTCGCTGTTGGTTCCAGCCCGCGCGCGGCCGCGCATCGCATCGGGGACGCTGATCGCGATGTCGACTCCGGGCGCCTGGATCGAGAGCCGGCCCTCCTCGGCCTTGCTCTCGGCGCCCGACGCAGCGCGCGCCTCCGCCACCTGGTTGGCGACCTCCTGCCGCTCCGCCTCTCCCGATGGGAAGGAGCAGCCGCCAACCACCGCCGCCATCAACCCCGCCGCCGCAAATCTCAGTGCCATCATCCACTCCTCCGGCCCCGAAGCGGATGTTACGCGCTTGCGGGCGTGGCGGGCAATGTCTAGCGCGCGGGCCATGGACGCCGAGACCCGAACCCGCCGTACCGGCTTCCTGCTCGGCCTCGGCGCCTATGCGACCTGGGGCGTCCTCCCGATCTACTTCAAGGCGATCGACCATGTCGACGCGGTCGAGATCGTCGCGCACCGCGTCGTCTGGTCGCTCATCTTCCTCGCCATCCTGGCCACGATCGCGCGCAAGTGGCCCGGCATCCAGGCCGCTCTGACCACCCCTCGGGTGCTCCTCACCCTGCTCGCCACCTCGATCCTGATCGGCGCCAACTGGCTGATCTGGATCTGGGCTGTTGTCTCGGGCCATGTGCTGGAGGGGAGCCTCGGCTATTACCTCAATCCGCTGGTCAACGTCGTGATGGGCGTGGTTCTGCTGAAGGAGCGGCTGAGCCGGCTTCAGGTCGCCGCCGTGGTCCTCGCCGGCGCGGGAGTGGCCGTGCTCGCGGCGGGCGCGAGCGGAGCGATCTGGATCAGCCTCAGCCTCGCCATCACCTTCGCCACCTACGGCTATCTCCGCAAGGTCGCGCCGGTCGATTCGCTGGAGGGCCTCACCGTCGAGACCGGGCTCCTGACCCCGATCGCCGGCGCCTGGATCCTGTGGGTGATGAGCCGCGGCGAGAGCGGCTTCCTGGCCGGCGACGTCTCGACCGACGCTCTCCTGGTGGCGGCCGGCGCGATCACTGCCATCCCCCTGCTCCTGTTCACGGGCGCAGCGCGGCGGCTGCCTTATTCCACGCTCGGCTTCCTCCAATATATCGCGCCGTCGCTCCAGTTCGCGCTGGCGGTGCTCGTCTATGGCGAGCGCTTCACTCTCGCCCATGCGATCTGCTTCGGCGCGATCTGGACCGCGCTTGCAATTTTCGCCTTCGAAGGGATCCGCCTCGCCCGGCTCAGCCGAAGGTCGCCGCCAGGGCCGGCCACAGCACCATGAGAACGCCGATCACGCTGGCGATGAACAAGGCGGTCCGGACCATCGGAATGCCGAGGGCATAGACCGGCAGGTAGATCGCCCGCGCGACCAGCCAGATGATCGCGCCAAGCGCCGTCAGCCGGTCGTGGAGGCCAGCCGTGTAGACGATCAGGATCGCCGCAGCGAGGATCGGGAAGGTCTCGAAATAATTGGCTTGGGCGCGCGCAAGCCGGCCGACGATCGGCTCGGGCGGCGGAAGCGCCTCGTCGCGCGCGCCCATGTTCCAAGCGGTGCCATATTGCCGGGTCTTCACCCGCACGGCCGCGAAGATATGGACGAGGCCGAGAACGCAGCCCCAGGCGAGCACGACGAGTTCGGTGGTCATGGGCACAAGGGTGACAAAAAGGCGGGCGTGCGGCAAGCTCGCGCAATGCCAGCCCCCCACCTCGCGTCGGTCGCCGAGAGCGAGCTCAGCCTTCCCGGCTGGGTCTATCGCGATCCGGAGTTCTTCGCGGTGGAGATGGACCGGGTGGTCCGGCCCTCCTGGCAGATCGTCTGCCACATCTCCGACATTGCATCGCCGGGGGATTGGCACAGGCTCGACTATCTCGGCGAAAGCGTGGTCGTCGTCCGGGGGAGCGACGGCGAGGTCCGCGCCTTCCACAATGTCTGCCGCCACCGCGGCTCGCGGATCGTTGCCGGCGAGGCGGGCTGCGCGAGCCGGCTGACCTGCCCCTATCATGCCTGGACCTATGCGCTCGACGGGCGCCTTATCGGCATTCCCCACCGCAAGGATTATCCCGGCCTCGATCCGTCGACGCTCGGCCTCAAGCCGGTCGAACTCGAAATCTGGCGCGGCTTCGTCTTCGTGCGCCTGGAGTCCGGCGGCCCTTCGGTCGCCGAGATGATCGCGCCCTATGACGACGAGATCGCGCCCTATCGGTTCGAGCAGCTCGAAGCGATCGGCCGGGTCACGCTCCGCCCGCGCCCCGTCAACTGGAAGAATGTCGCGGACAATTATTCGGACGGGCTCCACATTCCGGTCGCCCATCCCGGCCTCACCCGCCTGTTCGGCCGGGGCTACGAGATCGGGGCCGAGGCGCATGCCGACAGGATGAGCGGCGACTTGATCGAGCGTGAATCCACCGCTTTGTCCGAGCGCGCCTATCAGCGATTCCTGCCCGAGGCCGACCACCTCCCGGCGAGCCACAAGCGGCGCTGGCTCTATTTCAAGCTGTGGCCGAACGTCGCCTTCGACATCTATCCGGACCAGGTCGATTTCATGCAGTTTCTGCCGGTCTCGCCGACCGAGACGCTGATCCGCGAGATCGCCTATGCGCTCCCGGA
Source organism: Pseudomonadota bacterium (assembly GCA_023390415.1). Classification (GTDB taxonomy): domain Bacteria; phylum Pseudomonadota; class Alphaproteobacteria; order Sphingomonadales; family Sphingomonadaceae; genus Allosphingosinicella. The sequence goes on from JAEWCW010000096.1 coordinate 4,930, forward strand.
CGGGCGCCGGGAGATGAAGGCTGCACGCTACCTCAACTGGCGGATCAACCGGCGCGTGAACGCCGAGGACACCGCGCTCATCGAAGGGGTCCAGGCCGGCATGGCCTCCAGCGCCTACGAGCCGGGGCCTCTCGGCACCGGCGAGGTCTGCCTGAGGAGCTTCGCCGCCAAGCTGCGCCGGCTCATCCCGGAGGCGAACCTCCACCGGCCGCCGCCGGCCGGCTGGAGCCGCGCCT
>JAEWCW010000207.1 GCA_023390415.1 Pseudomonadota bacterium
CTGGGCGCGGAACAGCAATTCGGTGAAGGGCAGGTCGAAAAGCGCGGCAATCTCGTCGCGCGTCCAGTCGGTACGGATCATTCGGCGGCTTCTTCCAGTGGCGGCAAATTGTGGCCGAGGAGCTTCAGCACTTCGCCGGCGGCGTCGACCAGATTGGTGCCCGGGCCGAAGATCGCCTGGACTCCGGCCTCGCGCAGGAAGGCGTAATCCTGGCTCGGGATGACCCCGCCGGCGATCACCTTGATGTCGCCGCGGCCGGCGTCGCGCAGGTGGTTGATCAGCTCGGGGATCAGGGTCTTGTGGCCGGCGGCGAGGCTGGAGGCGCCGACCACGTCGACGTCGCTCGCGATCGCCAGCTCGGCGGCTTCCTTGGGCGTCTGGAAGAGCGGGCCGGGCACCACCTCGAAGCCGAGATCGCCGAAGGCCGAGGCAACGAGATTGGCGCCGCGGTCGTGCCCGTCCTGGCCCATCTTGGCGACGAGCATCCGCGGCTTGCGGCCCTTCTGGCGCCCGATCGTGACAACTCCGTCGGCGAGCCGATCCCAGCGCGGATCGTCCTGATAGGCGCCGCCATAGATTCCGGAGACGGGCTGGGGGACGGTGTCGTAGCGGCCGAACACGTCTTCGAGCGCTTGGCTGATCTCGCCCAAAGTGGCGCGGGCGCGGGCCGCCTCGATCGAAAGAGCGAGCAGGTTCGCGCCGCCCTTGGCGCCGTCGCGCAGCACATCGAGCGCGGCGCGGGTGCGGGCTTCGTCGCGGCCGACCTTCAGCTTCTCGAGCCGCGCGATCTGGCCGGCGCGGACCGCCTGGTTGTCGACCTCGAGGATGTCGAGCTCGCGCGCATCCTCGCTGCGGTAGCGGTTGACCCCGACGATCACGTCCTCGCCGCGGTCGACCCGGGCGGCGCGCGCTGCGGCGGCCTCCTCGATCCGGCGCTTGGGCATGCCTTCGGCAACCGCGGCGGTCATCCCGCCCATCGCCTCCACTTCCTCGATCAGCGCCCAGGCCTTGTCGGCCAGCGCGTTAGTCAGCGCCTCGATATAATAAGACCCGCCGAGCGGATCGGCGACGTTGGTGATCCCGGTCTCCTCGGCGATGACGAGCTGGGTGTTGCGCGCGATCCGGGCCGAGAAATCGGTCGGAAGCGCGATCGCCTCGTCGAAGCTGTTGGTGTGGAGCGACTGGGTGCCGCCGAGCACAGCGGCCATCGCCTCGATCGTCGTGCGGACGATATTGTTGTACGGATCCTGCTCGGTGAGGCTGACGCCGCTGGTTTGGCAGTGGGTGCGCAGCATCTTCGATTTCGGGCTCTTCGCCTCGAATCCGTCCATGATCCGGTGCCACAGCATGCGCGCCGCGCGGAGCTTCGCGACCTCCATGAAGAAGTTCATGCCGATCGCGAAGAAGAAGCTGAGGCGCGGCGCGAAGGCGTCGACGTCGAGGCCCTGGGCGCGCGCGGCGCGGACATATTCCATGCCGTCGGCGAGGGTGAAGGCGAGCTCCTGCACCGCCGTCGCGCCGGCCTCCTGCATGTGGTAGCCGCTGATCGAGATCGAGTTGAACTTCGGCATGTTCGCCGACGTGTAGGCGATGATGTCCGCGACGATCCGCATCGAGGGCTCGGGCGGATAGATGTAGGTGTTGCGGACCGCGAACTCCTTCAAAATGTCGTTCTGAATCGTGCCAGCGAGCTTGTCCTGGCTGACGCCCTGCTCCTCGGCGGCGACGATATAGAAAGCGAGGACCGGAAGAACCGCGCCGTTCATCGTCATCGAGACCGACATCTCGCCGAGCGGAATGCCGTCGAACAGGATCTTCATGTCCTCGATCGTGTCGATCGCGACCCCGGCCTTGCCGACGTCGCCGACGACCCGCGGATGGTCGCTGTCATAGCCGCGATGGGTGGCGAGATCGAAGGCGACGCTGAGACCTTTCTGCCCCGCAGCGAGGTTGCGCCGGTAGAAGGCGTTGGATTCCTCGGCGGTCGAGAAGCCCGCATATTGGCGGATCGTCCACGGCCGGCCGGTATACATGGAGGCATAGGGGCCGCGGGTGAACGGCGCGAAGCCGGGGAGGCCGGGGTCGAGCTCGGCGACGTCCTCGGCGGTGTAGAGCGGCTTCACCGCGATCCCCTCGGGCGTCTGCCAGGTCAGGTCCTTGCCCTTCACTTCCTTCGAAGCGGCGGCCTGCCAGGAGTCGATGGTCGGTTTGTCGGTCATTCGGGTTCCGTATGGGCTCGGCATGTCGAGCCCTGCCTGTCGCGCTCCCTCAACCAGAAAGGCGCCGCTTCGACAAGGTCGGGGCGATGGAAAGGCGCTTTCCTACAGCGCGATGTTCTGCTAATGTTCCGCTCGGGCTCTTTCTCATCGCGATTAGTCATGCTGAACTCGTTTGACGGTCTCGCTCCTGGGGTGCCTCGGCCTCGGCTGGTGCAAGTCCGTCATCCCAGCGGAGGCTGGGATCTCGGCGGGGTTGGCCTGAGCGAATGTGCAGGGCGCGCTGCAGGCGCGGAATCCCCATGGTCAGTGCGACCATTTGTGACCATTCGCGCGTGCGCCGCCTCAATGCGCCTCTTTCGGGCTCTCCATGATCTCGGTCAGAACGCCGCCCATGTCCTTGGGATGGATGAAGAAGATGGGGGTCCCGTGGGCGCCGATGCGCGGCTCGCCGAGGATCCGCGCGCCCTTGTCCTCGAACCAGGCCTTGGCCTCCTGGATGTCCGGCACCTCGAAGCAGACATGATGCTGCCCGCCGAGCGGATTCTTCTCCAGGAACTTCACGATCGGCGAGTCCGGCCCGAGCGGCTCGATCAGCTCGATCTGGCTGTTCGGCGTATCCACGAAGCACACCCGCACGCCCTGCGCCGGAAGGTCGAACGGCTCCCGGATCACCTCGGCGCCCATCAACTCGCGATAGGTCGCGATGCTGTCCTCGATCGAGGGGGTGGCCACGCCGACATGGTTGAGACGACCGAGCTTCATGGCTTCCACTTTCCTTCCGTTTCCGCCCGCACGGAGGCGATCAATTTGTCGTAGACCAGGTTCATGATCTGACGCGCCTCGGCCTCGGTGGCGAAATGAACCTCAACGCCGAGGCCGTCATTCACTGAGGCCGCGATGTCGGTCCTGGAGCCTCGTACGTTGTTCCAGTCTCGCCATTCCTTGAGCACCTGCTGGCGCCCCTCCAGGTCCCAGCCGGCGACGGCCGCGTCGATCGCGCGTTCGACGGTGCCCGACTCCTCAGGCCAATCCTCATGCAGGTAGCCGCCGAGGAATTGCGCGAGGTTCGGCCAGCGCTCCTGCGCCTCAAGGCTCCGCTCGCGCGACTTCCGGCTCATAGGGGAATGTTGTCGTGCTTCTTCCAGGGGTTCTCAAGCTGCTTGTCGCGGAGCATTCGCAAGCCCATCGCGATCCGCCGCCGGGTGCTGTGCGGCATGATCACCTCGTCGATGAAGCCCATGCTCGCCGCGACGAAGGGGTTGGCGAAGCGAGCTTCGTATTCGGCGGTGCGCTCGGCGATCTTCTCGGGGTCGCCGATGTCCTTGCGGAAGATGATCTCGACCGCGCCCTTGGCGCCCATCACCGCGATCTCGGCGCTCGGCCAGGCGTAGTTGAGGTCGCCCCGCAAATGCTTGGAGGCCATCACGTCATAGGCGCCGCCATAGGCCTTGCGGGTGATGACGGTGATCTTGGGGACGGTCGCCTCGGCATAGGCGAAGAGCAATTTGGCGCCGTGCTTGATGATGCCGTTATGCTCCTGCGCCACGCCGGGGAGGAAGCCGGGCACGTCGACGAAGGTCAGGATCGGGATCTCGAACGCGTCGCAGAAGCGCACGAAGCGCGCAGCCTTCTTCGACGAATTGATGTCGAGCACGCCGGCGAGCACCATCGGCTGGTTGGCGACGATTCCGACCGGCCGGCCTTCGACCCGCCCGAAGCCGACGATGATGTTGGCTGCGTGGTTCGGCTGGATCTCGAAGAAGTCGCCGTCGTCGACCACCTTCCGGATCAGCTCGTGCATGTCGTAGGGCTTGGTCGCGCTGTCGGGGACGAGCGTGTCGAGGCTGTCCTCGCGCCGGTCGGCCGGATCGGTGCAGTCGCGGACCGGAAGGTCGTGGCGGTTCGACAGCGGCAGGAAATCGAAGAAGTCGCGCACCGCGAGGAGGGCGTCGATGTCGTTCTCGAAGGCGACGTCGGCGACTCCGGAGCGGGTGGTGTGGGTGACTGCGCCGCCCAATTCCTCCTGGGTCACGACCTCGTTGGTCACCGTCTTCACCACGTCCGGCCCGGTGACGAACATGTAGGACGAATCTTTCACCATGAAGATGAAGTCGGTCATCGCCGGCGAGTAGACCGCGCCGCCCGCGCAGGGGCCCATGATCACGCTAATCTGCGGCACCACGCCCGAGGCGAGGACGTTGCGCTGGAAGACCTCGGCATAGCCGGCAAGGGAGGCGACGCCTTCCTGGATTCGGGCGCCGCCCGAATCGTTGAGGCCGATGACCGGCGCGCCGACCTTCATCGCCATGTCCATGATCTTGCAGATCTTCTGGGCGTGGCGCTCGGAGAGCGAGCCGCCGAAGACGGTGAAATCCTGGGCGAAGACATAGGTGAGGCGGCCGTTGATCGTGCCCGATCCGGTGACGACTCCGTCGCCCGGCACCTTCTGCTTCTCCATGCCGAACTCGGTGCAATTGTGCTCGACGAACATGTCATATTCCTCGAACGAGCCCGGATCGAGCAGCACCGACAGGCGCTCGCGCGCGGTCAGCCGCCCCTTGGCATGCTGGGCCGCGATCCGCGCCTCGCCGCCGCCAAGCCGCGCCTGCTCCCGCCTCTTCTCGAGCTCTTCGATCGTCGTCGCCATGATGTTCGCACCCTTTCGAGCGCCCCTTTTCCAGAGGATCGGCCGGAACGCAAATGGCGACGGTATCCCGCGCCGTTTCGGCGACGAGCGGCGGCACCGCACTGGGACGCTGACGTTATGGTCTTGTCAGGACTGAAAAAAGAGATGCGGGACCGCGAGGTCCCGAAGAGCTCCGCCGGGCGCATGTCCCGGCGGAGTTTTTCTTCTCCGACAGGCGATTAACCGGGGCGGCCGCATTGTCCCTGTGCGGGACGGCGCGGAATCCATGCGCGCATCCTCTCCCGGAACGCTCTAATTGGATCGCCTGGCCCCGTTTTCCGGACAGGCACATGAGTCGCGCGCGATCGAAGACCAAGCTCCGGGCGCTGCTGCGCCGCTGGCGCTCCGCGCTCGTCGGTCCGGGCCTTCTCCTGGCCGCGGCCTCCTGCGTTCCCGCAGCTGCGCTCCAATCGAACGCGAACCGGATCCAGGCTTCGGAACCGAGCACGACCGCCGAGGCGGCACCGCTTCCGCCTGACGCGCTTGCGGGCGGCGTGCAGGCGCTGAGCGGGGAGGGCGCGATGGCCGCCAATGCGGCGCTGCCGCTCTCCGGCCTCGCAAACCCCGCCGCTGCGCCCTTCGCCCTCCATGCCGCGACCGGCCTCGACCAGCTGCGCTCGCTCGATTGCCTCGCCCAAGCCATCTATTACGAGGCGGCGTCCGAGAGCGAGGGCGGACAGCGCGCGGTCGCCCAGGTCGTGCTCAACCGGGTCCGCCATCCGTCCTGGCCGAACAGCGTCTGCGGCGTGGTCTATCAGGGGCCGATGCGCGCCGGCGGCGGCTGCCAGTTCACCTTCACCTGCGACGGGTCGCTTGCCCGGCGCCCGGGCGGACCGGCCTGGGACCAGGCGCGGCGGCTCGCTGCCGAGGCGCTCGCCGGCGCGACCTATGCGCCGGTCGGCCACTCGACCCATTATCACACCCGCATGGTCTTCCCGGCCTGGGCGCCGCGGCTCGCAAAGACCGCGGAGATCGGCGCGCACATCTTCTATCGCCTGCCCGGCCAGTGGGGCGAGCCGGGCGCCTTCACCGACCGTTATGCGGGCCGCGAGCCGCTGCCGCGCCCGTCAATGACGATGGTGCGGACCAATCCGACGCCGCTTCCCGCCGACCTTCGGACCGCCTTCGCCCCGGCGTCGGCCTCTCGCCCGAGCGGTCCGCGCCTCGAAGTCGCCGATCTGGAGAGCGGTCCGCCGCCGTCGCAAGTCCGCGACGAATATCGCAACAGCGGCGCCTGGCGCGCCGATTCCCCGGTGCCGCCGCCAAGCCCAGCGGCGCGTTGAGGCCGGCAGCGCCGGCTGTCACGAAAGAGTCACGCAACCGTCACAGGAGTCACGCGGACGCCCGCTAGTGCGGCGCGGCCCGATGCCCGGGCAGCATGGAGGCAGGTTTGAAAAAGACTCTCATCGCGGCCGCGATCGCGGCGCTCGCGCTTGCCGGTTGCGGCGGCACCGGCGGTCAGGCCGCTCGCCAGCAGATCCGCATCGTCGGCTCCTCCACCGTCTTCCCCTTCACCCGCGCCGTCGCCGAGCGCTTCGGCCAGGCCAATGCGCAGAACGGCGCGCCGATCGTCGAATCGACCGGCACCGGCGGCGGGATCTCGCAATTCTGCCAGGGCGTCGGCGCCAACACGCCGGACATCGTCAACGCCTCGCGGCGGATGAAGGCGTCCGAGCTCGAGGCGTGCAACCGGAACGGAGTCGCGCAGGTGATCGAGATCCCGGTCGGGATCGACGGTCTCACGCTGATCGAATCGGTGCGCGAGCCCGCCTTCCAGCTCACCGCGCGCGACGTCTATGCAGCGCTCGCCGCCAATCCGTTCGGCCGTCCGCAGACGGCGCGGACCTGGCGCGACGTCAACGCTTCGCTCCCGGCAATCCCGATCCGCGTCTACGGCCCGCCGCCGACCTCCGGTACCCGCGACAGCTTCGCCGAGCTGATCCTCGAGAAAGGCTGCGACACGGACGAGGCGATGAAGGCGCTCAAGACCCAGGATTCGGACCGTCACAAGACGGTCTGCACCCAGATCCGCGAGGATGGCGCCTGGGTCGATGCCGGCGAGGACGACAACCTCCTCGTCCAGCGCGTCAGCGACAATCCGGGCTGGCTCGGCGTTCTCGGTTTCTCGTTCCTGCAGGCGAACCAGGACCGAGTCCGCGGAATCCCGATCGCCGGCGTGGCGCCGACCGCTGAGACCATCCAGGATCTCTCCTATCCCGGCGCCCGCCAGCTCTACATCTACGTGAAGGGCGAGCACATGGCGGCGATCCCGGGCTTGCGCGAGTTCCTCGCCGAATATCAGCGCGGCTGGGCGCAGGGCGGCTATCTGACGCAGATCGGCATGATCCCGTCGGCGACCGACGTCCAGGCGCGCGCCGGTCAGCAGATCACCAACCCGCGTCCGCTGACCGCGGCGGACCTGCACTGATCCGAAGCGGGTTCGAAGGAAGGAAGCTTCAGTGCCGGTCTGGGCGACCCTGTTCTTGATCCTCGGCCTCGGGGCCGCTGCCTGGTTCGCCGCGCGCGCACGGGCGGCGGCCTTCGCCGGCGGAGGGGTGCGGCCGCATTCGCTGCCCGGCCAGCACGGCTCGTACGTGGCGCTCTGGGCCGCGGTGCCGGCGCTGACCTTCCTCTTCCTCTGGAACTACATCTCCTTCGGCCTGGTACAGAACCAGGTGCTGTCGAGCCCGGAGGCGGCCTCGCTGCCCGCCTTCGACATGCAGCGCAACGCGATCCTGGCCGAGGCGAGGGCGATCGCGACCGGCCATCTCGCCGTCGCCTTCAATCCGCAGGCGAACACGCTCGCGCCGCTCTATGCCTCCGCGATTCGCTTCTATTCGCTGATCGGCCTCGCCGGCGCTTTGGTCGCCGGTTTCGCCGGCGGCGCCTTCGCCTGGACCCGCCTTTCGCCGGATTTCCGAGCCCGCACCCGGATCGAGCGCGCCGTGATGGCGACCCTGCTCGTCGCCAGCCTGATCGCGATCCTGACGACGATCGGGATCGTCCTTTCGCTGGTGTTCGAGACGGCGCGCTTCTTCTCGTTCGTCAATCCGCTCGAATTCCTGTTCGGCACCAACTGGAGCCCGCAGATCGCGATCCGCGCAGACCAGGCCGGTTCATCGGGCGGATTCGGCGCCGTCCCGCTCTTCTGGGGGACGATCTTCATCGGCGCGATCATCGCGATGATCGTCGCGATCCCGCTCGGCCTGATGAGCGCGATCTACCTCACCCAATATGCCAGGCCGACGACCCGCAAGTGGATGAAGCCGCTGCTCGAGATGCTCGCCGGCGTTCCGACCGTGGTCTACGGCTATTTCGCGGCTTTGACGGTAGCGCCGGCGGTGCGCAGCCTCGGCGTGTCGCTCGGCATACCGTCCAGCTCCGAATCCGCGCTCGCGGCGGGCCTGGTGATGGGCGTGATGATCATCCCGTTCGTCTCCTCGATGGCCGACGATTCGATCGCCGCGGTTCCGCAGGCGATGCGCGACGGCAGCCTGGCGATGGGCGCGACCAAGTCCGAGACGATCCGCAAGGTGCTTCTTCCGGCCGCGCTCCCGGGCGTCGTCGGCGGGGTTCTGCTCGCGGTCAGCCGCGCGATCGGCGAGACGATGATCGTGGTCATGGCCGCGGGCCTCGCCGCCAATCTCACCGCCAATCCGTTTTCCAGCGTCACCACCGTCACGACGCAGATCGTGATGCTGCTGACCGGCGACCAGGAGTTCGACAGCCCGAAGACGCTCGCCGCCTTCGCGCTCGGCCTCGTTCTCTTCCTCGTGACGCTGGCGCTCAACATCGTCGCCCTGCGCGTCGTCAAGAAGTACCGGGAAGCTTATGAATAGCCGCGCGCCCACCGACTGGAACGGCGAGGCGATGCAGCGCCGGATCGCGAAGCGCTACGCCGCCGAGCGGCGGTTCAAGCTGCTCGGCCTGTTCGCCGTCCTGCTCTCGGCCGGCTTCCTCGCCTTCCTCCTGGTGACGATCCTCGTCCAGGGAGTCGGCGGCTTCTCCTGGACCTTCCTCACCGGTTCGGACGCGACCGATCCGATGCGGGTCGGCATCTGGGGGGCGCTGAAGGGCTCGCTCCTGACCATGGCGGTGACGA
>JAEWCW010000061.1 GCA_023390415.1 Pseudomonadota bacterium
GGTCCAGCGCCAGCCGCAGATCGTCTACGTGCCGCAACCGGCTGCGCCGGCGCCGCAATTCGCCCCGCCCGTCGCGCCCGCACGCACCACCGCCGAGCCGGCTCTGGTCATCGACAATACCGGCGCCCAGGCGCCGGCCGCCGAAGGCGCTGCAGCCGGCCAGGCCGCACCCGCCGCGTCCGCGGGCGGCCAGGGCATTTTGGGCGGCCGCGCCCGTGCCGGGATGCTCGCCAACCGCTCGCTCACCGTGCCGCAGGGGACCCTGATCCCGGCGACGATGGAGACGGCATTCAACTCGAACCGGCCCGGCCTCGCCCGCGCCGTCGTCGCGCGCGATGTGCGCGGCTTCGACGGCACCCGCGTGCTGATCCCGCGCGGCAGCCGGCTGATCGGCGAATATAGCGCCGACACCTCCTCCAATCAGCGCCGCGCGCTGATCAACTGGGTGCGGCTGATCCGCCCGGACGGGGTGACGATCCAGATCGGCTCGCCCTCCACCGACACGCTCGGCCGAAGCGGCGTGCGCGCCAATCGAAACACCCATTTCTTCGAGCGCTTCGCCGGGGCACTGCTCACCTCCGCGGTCGAACTCGGCACCACCATCGCCGCCGGCGCCACCAATGCCGGAGTCGTTCTCGTGCCCGGCGCCGCCGGCGCGGTGAATCCGATTCAGCCGCGCGACATCCCGCCGACCCTCACCGTCCGCGCCGGGACCAGCGTCAGCGTGTTCGTCGCCCGCGATCTCGATTTCGGCGGCGCCGGACAGCGGCAGTGAACGCCGCCTCCGCGCCCGCAAACGAAGGCGGCATCTATCTTCGCGCCTATCTCGAGCCGCTGGCCGGGATGCTCGAGCGACCGGACGTCACCGATGTCTACGTCAACCGCCCGCACGAGCTGTGGATCGAGACGGTCGGCGGGGCGATCGAGCGGCACGAGGCGCCAGCGCTCGACGAGGCCACCCTCGCCCGCCTCGCCCGCCAGATCGCCGCTCTGTCGCACCAGGGGATCAGCCGCGAGCATCCGCTGCTCTCCGCGACCCTGCCCGACGGCGCCCGAGTCCAGGTCGTCGCGCCGCCGGCGACCCGCGCGAGCCACGCGCTCGCCATCCGCAAGCATGTCGAGCCGGACCTCAGCCTGTCCGATTATGTCGCCTCGGGCGCGCTTGCCGACACTGCGACCCGCACCAAGCTGGAGCGCAAGGGGATCGACCGGCAGCTCCATTCGATGCTCGAGGCTGGCGACATTGCCGGCCTGCTCGCCGCCGCGGTCAAGGCGCGCAAGAACATCCTCATCTCCGGCGGCACGTCGAGCGGCAAGACGACCTTCCTCAATGCGCTGATCCGGGAGATCCCGGTCGAGGAGCGGCTGATCTTCATCGAGGACACGCCCGAGCTCACCCTGCGCCACCCGAACGCGATCGGGCTGCTCGCGGCACGGAGCGCGCTTGGCGAGGCGCACGTCAGCGCCAACGATCTCGTCGCCGCCTCGCTGAGGATGCGGCCGGATAGGATCATCCTCGGCGAGCTTCGCGGCGACGAGGCGTTCGCCTTCCTCCGCGCGGTCAATACCGGCCACCCGGGATCGATGACGACAATCCACGCCGACAGCGCCGAGGGCGCGGTCGAGCAGCTCACCCTGCTCGTCCTCCAGGGCGGCACCAGGCTCGGCCGCGAGGACGTCCACCACCATGTCCGCGAGACCGTGGACGTCTTCGTCCAGCTGAGCCGGACGGCGGGGCGCCGCCACGTCTCCGAGGTGCTCCTCAACAGCTGAGCCCGGCCGCCGTTGCCGTTCCTGCGATTTGTAGGATAGATTGGCGTCCGGCCAGGAAAAGGGCGTGCTGTGGGGCGTGGCATGAAGGGGGAGCGTAAGAGTGGCGCGGCGCAGCCGGCCGCGGCGCGCAATCTCACCTACTCGATGCTCGACGAGGTCGGTCGCGACGTCGTCACCGGTTATTATGACGAGCGCCCCTTCCCCACCGAAGCGGAGCTGGCCAAGCAGCATATGGTGAGCCGCTCGGTGACCCGCGAGGCGATGAAGATGCTCACCGCCAAGGGCCTGCTCACCGCGCGCCCGCGCAAGGGCACCAGCGTCCAGCCCTCGACCATGTGGAACCTGTTCGACCCGGACGTGCTGAGGTGGCTGCTCGAGCGCAAATTCTCGCTCCGGCTTCTCCGGCAGTTCAGCGAGCTCAGGGTGGCCATCGAGCCCGCAGCGGCGGCGCTCGCGGCGGTCGCGCACGACGAGGCGACCCTCGCCGCCATCCGCGCCGGCTACGAGCGGATGGAGACGGCCGAAGCGGGCGGCGAAGACCCGCTCGACGCCGACATCGCCTTCCACATCGCCGTGCTCAACGCCTCGGCCAACCCCTTCTACATGCAGTTTCGCGACGTCGTCTCGACCGCGCTCCACACCTCGATCCGCTTCACCAATCGGCTGGAAGGCCGGACCGCGAGCCTGCCCGCGCACAAGGCCGTCCTCGACGCGATCGCCGCGCGCGATCCGGCTGCCGCGGAAGCCGCGATGGCGACGATCATCCGCGACGTGATGTGCCTGTTCGACGAGGCCGAGGCGCAGGGCTGAGCCGGCTCAGCCCGTGGTGAAGCGAAGCTCGATCAGGTTGCAATAGGTCTCGCCGGGATCGATCCGCACCGAGCCGAAGTCGGGCTGGTTCGGCGTATCCGGAAAGAGCTGCGGCTCGAGCGCGACCGCGTCGCCCTGGCGGTAGAGGCGCCCGGCCTTCCCGGCGACCGTGCCGTCCAGGAAATTGCCCGAATAGAATTGCAGGCCCGGCTGGTTCGAATGGACTTCGAGGGCGCGGCCCGATCCCGGATGCTCCAGCCGCGCGAGAAGCCGCGGCGCCTCGGCGACCTCTCGCGCGATGACCCAATTATGATCGTAGCCGCGGCCGAAGCGAATCTGCTCGTCCGACGCGTCGCGGACGCGGGCGCCGATCGGCGTCGCGGTGCGGAAATCGAACGGCGTCCCCTCGACGGGGCGGAATTCTCCCGTCGGGATCGCGCCCTCGTCGGTGGGGAGATATTGCTCTGCGGGGATCGTCAGCAGGTGATCCATCGCACCGCCGGCCGCACCGTCTCCCGCCAGGTTCCAGTAGGCGTGGTTGGAGATGTTGACGATGGTCGGCCGGTCGGTCGCCGCGCGATATTCGATCGCCAGCGTGTCGCCGTCGAGCTCGTAGGTCGCGGTGACCCGAAGCGTCCCCGGATAGCCCTGGTCGCCGTCCGCGCTGACGAGCCCGAAGGTGACGCTCGGGGCCTCGCCCTCCTCGACCGCGACGACGTCCCAAAGCCTCTTGTCGAAGCCGACGCTGCCGCCGTGCAGCGAGTTTGCGCCGTTATTGACCGGTACCCGGTAGGTCCGGCCGTCCAGCTCAAATTCCCCGCCCGCGATCCGGTTCGCTACCCGGCCGACCGTGGCGCCGAAATATTCGCTGCCGGCGAGATATTCTTGCAGCGTCGCATAGCCGAGAGTCACGTCCGCGCGGTTGCCGTCGCGATCGGCAGCGGCGAGGCTCTGGATGGCAGCGCCGAGGCCGATGAGCCGCACCTCGATCGAGTCGTTGCGAAGGGTCACGATCTCGACCTCGCGGCCGTCCGGCAGGCTCCCGAAAATCTCGCGGCTGACGCCCGTTCCGTTCATCGTCCGCTCGCTCCTCGCTTGACCAGCCGCGCCTGGCAATTAGTCTGACAAAAGACCCCGAACAAGCCGGACGACAACGTGATCCGCCTCGCCAAGACCCTTCTGCTCGCCCTCGCCGCTGCAATCGCGGCGCCCGCGCCCGCCGCCGCCCAGGACGGAAGCGCCGTCCTTCCGATGAACTTCCCGGACCCGTTCGTGCTCCCCGTCCAGGGCCGCTATTATGCCTATGCGACCAATTCTGGCGGGGTGAACGTGCCGATGGCCTTCTCCACCGACCTTCGGACGTGGAGCCCGCTCGCCGTTCCCGGCAATCCGGACGCCTTTCACGATGCGATGCCCACCCTCCCCGCCTGGGTGCGCGAGGGCAGGACCTGGGCGCCCGAGGTGATGCGCATCGGCGCCAATTACGTGCTCTATTTCACCGCCCACCATCGGGAGCGCGACCAGCAGTGCATCGGCGCGGCGATCGCGCGCGATCCGCGCGGGCCGTTCGTTGCCCAGGGCGACGGCCCGCTGGTCTGCCAGCACGATCTGGGCGGCACGATCGACGCCAATCCTTTTCGCGACTCCGATGGCCAGCTCTATCTCTACTTCAAGAATGACGGAAACCATCCCTCGGCCCGCACTGCCACCCAGCTCTGGGGCCAGCGGCTGTCGCCGGACGGACTGAGCCTGGTCGGCGAGGCCGTCCCGCTGATCCGCAACGACACCGGCTGGGAGGGCCACCTGATCGAGGCGCCGTTCATGATCCGCCGCGGGGATTCCTACGTCCTCTTCTACAGCGCCAACGATTACGCCTGGCAGCCGCATCAGCGCCTGTCGCTCTACGCCACCGGCTATGCGACCTGCACCGGCCCGCTCGGCCCCTGCACCAAGGCGCCCGGCGCGCCGATGCTCGCAAGCGCGCGGCGGCCGCTTTGCCTCAGCGGGCCGGGCCACCCGGCGGTGTTCGAAGCGAACGGGCGGCAATGGATCGCCTTCCACGCCTGGGCGACCCGCGGAAGCTGCAACCGCGGCGGCGACGCGCGCTTCCTCCACATCGCCCCGCTCGATTGGCAGGGCGACGCGCCGGCGATCGGTGGCCGCCGGCCCTAGCCGGCCGGACAGGCTTTCGCGACGAAATCGGCGTGGGCAGGCATGTGCTCGGCCATGTGCCGGTAGCTGACGCGCATCTTCTCCATCACCTCCGCCGCCATCGCCGGATCGATCGCGTTGACCGCAGGCTCCTGATCGTCGGGGATGACGCCCTGCCCGAGCAGCACGGCCACCCAGCTCGCCGTGCCGAACAGCTCTCGTCCCTCCCGGAACAGCCGCCCCTTGGACTGCCAGAGCTCGAGCTTGGCTGAGAGGGTGTCCGGGACCTCCATCGCCCGGCAGTAATTCCAGAATTCGGAATCGTCGCGATTGCCGGCCTTGTAGTGGAGGACGACGAAATCGCGCACGTCCTCGAACACGTCCTTCATCTGGCGATTATATTCGTCGCGCTCGGCCGGATCGAAGCGCCGGTCCGGGAACAAGGCGAGGAGCTTGGCGATCCCGCTCTGGACGAGGTGGATGCTGGTCGATTCGAGCGGCTCGACGAAGCCGGTCGACAGGCCGAGCGCGACGACGTTCGCGTTCCACGCAAGGCGCCGCCGCCCGGCGGTGAAGGAGAGGTGGCGCGGCTCGGCCAAAACCTCGCCCTCGAGATTGGCGAGCAGCAGGGCCTCGGCGTCGCCGCGCTCGATATGGGCGCTCGAATAGACGAGGCCGTTGCCCATCCTGTGCTGCAGCGGAATGCGCCATTGCCAACCGACCGCACGCGCGGTCGAGCGCGTATAGGGTTCGGGCGGCCTGGCGAGCTTGCTCGGCACTGCAGCGGCGCGGTCGCAGGGAAGCCAGCGATTCCACGCCTCGTAGCCGGTGCCCAGCTTCTCCTCGATCAACAGGCCGCGGAAACCCGAGCAATCGATGAACAATTCGCCTTCGATCGTCTGGCCGTCCGCCAGCGTCACCGAGCGGATATGGCCGCTTTCGCCGTCCTGAGCGACATCGACCACCTTCCCTTCCACGCGGCGCACGCCGTTCCGCTCGGCGCGCCCGCGGAGGAAAGCGGCGTAGAGACCTGCATCGAAGTGGAAGGCGTAGACCAATTGCGACAGCGGCAGCCGCGCATCAGGCCCCGGACGCGCGAAACGGCCGAGCTCGGCAGCGACCGCGCTCATCGACCAATGGCGGATGTCGGGGAGGAGGCGGCGCTTTGCTTCCCTCAGATAGAGCTGGTGGAATGCGACGGCCCGGAAATCCTGGCCGTGCGGGCCGAAGGGGTGGAAGTAGCGCGAACCGAGCGCACCCCAATCGACGAAATCGATGCCGAGCTTGAACGTGCCCTTGGTCGCGGCGAGGAATTCGTCCTCGTTGATCCCGAGCATGTTGTTGTAGGCGATGAGCGGCGGGATCGTCGCCTCACCGACGCCGATCGTTCCGATCTCGTCGGATTCGACAAGGACGATCTCGACGCTCTTGCTGTCGAGCAGAACGGAAAAGGCCGCAGCCGCCATCCAGCCGGCGGTGCCGCCGCCGACGATGACGATCTTTCTTATGTCATGCGCGCTCACGCCAGCCGTTCTCGCCGAAAAGCGAAACGGCCGGAAGCTGGAACTTCGGCCGTTCGACCTTTCTCTGGCCGCTCAGAAGCGGAACCGGATCCCGCCCGACATCACCGATTCCTCGTTGCGGACGAGCATCGGGAAGATCTCCGGCGAACTCGGCACGCCGTTCGGATAGTTGACCCGAACGATGTCCGAGCGGAACGGGCTGCTGAGGATGTTGGTCCAGTCGAAGAAGACGGTCAGATTGTCGCTGAACGCGTAGCTGCTCGACCAGTCCAGCCTGGAGATCGGATGACCGCGGCCCTGGAGGGTGAAGAAATTGTCGCGCTGTGCAAGGTCGCCCTCGGCGAATCCGCTTCTGCGATTGTAGGCCAGGCGCGCGGTCAGACCGCCATGCTCGTACATCCCGACCACGTTATAGGTCCATTTCGAGACGTCCGGGATGCGTGAAGTCACCACCGCCCGATTGGGCGGATTGAGCACGACGAACTCCGACTCCGTATCGATATAGGTGACGTTCGCCTGCATGCCGAAGCCGCTAAGCGCGCCCGGCCAGAAATCGAAGAAGGTGGAGAATTGTGCCTCGAAGCCCTGCAGCCTAGAGCTGCGCGTGTTGACCGGCCCCGAGATTACCAGGGGCAGCCCGCTTTCAGGATCGGGATCCGGGAATTCCACCTGGCTGCTGGTAATGAAGCCGCGCATATCCCGGCGGAAAATGCCGACCGAGGCGAAACCGGTGCGCGAGAAATAATATTCGAGGCTCGCGTCGTAATTCTTCGATTCGAGCGGAGTCAGGAACGGGTTGCCGCCCGAGCCCGTGCGGACGCAATCGACGGGACCGCCCGGCGTACAACCGGGAACCGGATTGAGCCGCAGCGCCGGGTTGAGCTGCTCGAAGGTCGGCCGGGTGCGGGTCTCCGCGTAGGAGAGCCGTGCCTGCCATTCCGGCGTGAACCGGAAGCGCATGCTCGCATTCGGGAGCCAGTCGGTATAGCTGGTTTGGAAGTCGACGGGTTCCGTCGCGCCGCTGGGGCGGAACAAAGTCCCCTGGATATCTTCCTCGGTGCGAACCACGCGAAGGCCGATCTGGCCGTCGATCGTCGTGTCGCCCGCCTCGAACTCGTAGTTGACCTGCCCATAGGCGGCGTACGACCTCTCGTTGATCGAATAGGTACGCGCCGGATCAATCGGCGGCCCGTCGAGCGAGCCGGCCCCGGTCAGATTGATGTTGAACTGGCGAAACTCGGTGAGGTTACTCCACACGCTGTCGAAGGTTGGCGCCAGCCACTGCATCGGGAAAGGCTGGTTGCGGTCGCCGCGGAAGCCTCTCGGCGTGAGCTCATAGTCGAGCGGGACGGCGCTGATCGGAATCCCCCGATCGCGCAGGTTCCAGTAGAAGGCGCCGGCGGTCGCCGACGCATCGCGCTCGACGAAGCGCGCGCCCCACTGGACGCGCGGCAGGAAGCTGATTCCCTCCGGCTCATATTCGAAGTCGAGCCGGGCCTGCCAGTCGTCGCCGTGCGCGGTCAGATAGTCTTCGAAGAAGCCGCGATAACTGTAGATTGCGGGATTGGTGGGATCGATCCCGCGGACCTGGAAGGTCGGGCCGTCGCCGCTGATCACCCCAGTGAACCAGTCGACCGAGAAGTTGCGCGTGTTGATCTCGTAATCGACGCTTTCGGTGCGCAGGTCGAACGTGCTGTCCGTGCGCGCCAGGTCGGCGCTGATCCGGAGGTTGTCCGACGCGTCCCAGCGCCCGCCGACGGCGAATTGATAGGTGTTGGTGTCGCGCTTGGTCGCGCCCTGGAAGCCCCAGGTCTGGTTGCCGCCGCAGCAGGCGGTCGGCTGGTTGACCGTGCCGCTGACGATCTGGTTGCCGTTCATGACGATATTTTCGTACGAGGCGCCGCCCCAGAGCGGCTGTGCCCACATCCGGTCGGTCGAGCGCTCCCGATAGCCCTGCCACAGACCCTCTGCGTAGAATTCCAGCTCGGGAGACGGCCGCCACTGGATCGCGCCGTTGACGGACGGACGCCAGCGCTCGGCCTCGTTGTAGCGGATTTCCGGCCAGTCCGGCGAACGGCCGCCGGCGAGATCGGCGATGAAGAAGCCGTGCCGACGGATCGAGTCGCGATAATGGAGGCGCGTGTAGGAGAAATTGATCAGCGCGCCGATTTCTCCAATGCCCGTGTCCCAGCGGTTGCTGAGCAGCAGCTGGGCGTTGGGCTCGATGTCGCGCGACTGGTCGGGGTAGACGGCCCATACCGAGCCGGCGACCTCGAAGCCGTCAAAGTCGAACGGGCGCCGCGAGCGCACGTTGATCAGGCCGGCAATGCCCGGCTCGACCAGGTTGGCGGACGAGGTCTTGAAGGCCTCGATCGCGCTGATCCCGCCCGCGGGGAAATCCTGGAGGGCGACCGAGCGCGTCTCCGCGGTGAAGATCTCGCGGCCGTTATAGGTGGTCGTGTAGTTGAACCGGTCGAGGCCGCGAAGGAGCACGCGGCTGGCCTCGCCGCCATTGCGCTCCACCTGGATGCCGGGGATGCGCGCTGCGGTGTCCGACACCGCGACGTCGGGGAGCTTGCCGATATCCTCGGCGACGACCGCGTCGACGATCTGGTCCGAATTGCGGCGGATATTCTGTGCGGACCGAAGGCTCTCGCGAAGGCCGGTGACGACGATCGCTTCGCCCTCATCCTGCGCGGGATTGTCCTGTGCGCTCGGCTGGTCGGCCGCCTGCTCGGCCGTCGCGTCAGGCTGAGCGAAGGCCGGCGTTGCGAAGGCCAGAACGGCCGCTGAAGTTGAACAAAGGACGACGGTTCTCAGACGCATGCTCGGCCTCCCCGATGGGCGCAGTTACGCGATGGCCCGTTCTCCCGGGCTCTCGGGGACGGCTATATCGCCCCCGCAACGGTGCTGACAAGGATATTGTCCGATTTATTGGCCGAGCGCTGCTCTGTCGCGTGCCACCGTGGCCGCAACGACGCAATCTGGATCAGCTTGCAGCCAAGAAGGCCCGGCGCTGCGCGCGCCGGGCCTTCCGGTCGGGTCCCTCAGGGATGAAAAGGGGGTCCAACGGCGTGCCCGTAGCGCAGCCGCGGCGCCGCGTCGGTGACCGTTCTTGCGGAAATGGCGCTCAGGACTCGGCGGCGACGTGCTGCGGAACCGCGCTCTCATCATCGTGGAACTGCATCGACGCCGAATTGAGGCAGTAGCGCAGGCCGGTCGGCGGCGGACCGTCGGGGAAGACGTGGCCGAGATGACCGTCGCAGCGCGCGCAGCGAATCTCGACTCGCACCATGCCGTAGCTGCGGTCCTCGATGTTGCGGATATGATCGGGATCGAAGGGCGTGGTGAAGCTCGGCCAGCCGGTGCCGCTCTCGAACTTCTCGTTCGACCGGAACAGCGGAAGCCCGCACAGGCGGCAGGCATAGACGCCCTCGGACTTGTTATTGAGCAAAGTGCCGCAGAACGGCCGCTCGGTGCCGTGATCGAGCAGGATCTGCCGCTCCTCCGGGGTGAGGCCCTGCGCGAGCGTCTGGCGCTGCGCCTCGGGTAGCGGGCTGATGTCGTAGCCGGATTGGGACGTGGTCATGTCGTCAACGTCGGCGCTCGCGCGGCAATTTCAAGGAACCCCGCCCCTCCCCGATGATTGAATCGGCCGCGAAACGCCCTCGGAGATTCAGGACATGGCTGCGCGCGCTTATTGGAAGGGACAGATCAGGCTGGCCCTGGTCTCGATCCCGGTCGAGATCTTCTCCGCGACCAAGAGCGGCGCGACCATCGCCTTCAACCAGATCCACGAGCCGACCGGAAAGCGGATCAAGTATGAGAAGGTCGTGCCCGGCGTCGGCCCGGTCGACCCGGAGGAGATCGTCAAGGGCTTCCAGTACGAGAAGGGCTCCTACGTGCTCCTCAACGACGACGAGCTGGAGGCGGTGAAGCTCGAATCGAAGAAGACGCTCGAGCTCACCCAGTTCGTCGATTATGACGAAATCGACGTCCTTTATTATGAGAAGCCCTATTACGTCGTGCCCGCGGACGACCTCGCGGAAGAGGCGTTCATCGTGCTCCGCGAGGCGCTTCGCAGGACGCGCAAGGTGGGGATCGGCCAGCTCGCCCTGCGGGGTCGGGAATATCTGGTGAGCGTGAAGCCTTGCGGGCGCGGGATCATCCTGGAGACGCTCCGCTATGCGGACGAGGTCAACAAGGCGCAGAATTATTTCCGGGACATCTCGGACGCCAAGCCGGACGAGGAGCTGCTCGATCTGGCCGAGGCGCTGATCGAGAAGAAGACCGGCGACTTCGACCCGTCCAAATATCACGACCGCTATATCGAGGCGCTCGAGGATCTGATCGAGCAGAAGCGCAAGGGCAAGACCATCCACACCGAGGAGGAAGCCCCGGCCGCGCGCGGCACCAACGTCATCGACCTGATGGCGGCGCTGAAGCGCTCGATCGAGCGGCCCGACGCGAGCGGTGGCGCGAAGAAGGCCCCGGCGAAGAAGGCCGCCGCCAAGCCCGCGGCGAAAAAGGCGCCTGCCCGGAAGGCTCCGGCCAAGGCGGCACCGGCGCGGAAGCGGGCATAAAATTGCGCAAGCATCCTAACGATGGTTCGTAGCAAATCCGATCCGCTCGCCACCTATAATGCGAAGCGAGATTTCTCGAAGACGGACGAGCCGAAGGGCACGTACGAGAAATTGAGCTGGGGCCATGGCGACGGCTTCATGGTCCAGAAGCACGACGCGACCCGGCTTCACTGGGACCTGCGGCTGGAGCTGGACGGGGTGCTCAAGAGCTGGGCGGTGCCGAACGGGCCGAGCCTCAACCCTGACGACAAGCGCCTCGCCGTGCGCACCGAGGACCATCCCCTCTCCTACGCCACCTTCGAGGGCACCATCCCCAAGGGCGAATATGGCGGCGGCACCGTGATGATGTGGGACCGCGGCACCTGGGAGCCCGCGCCCGGCAAGGACCCGCGCAAGACGCTGGAAGAAGGCCATCTCCACTTCACCCTCCACGGCGAGCGGATGAAGGGCGAATGGGTGATGTTCCGCCTGAAGCCCAAGCCGGGCGACCGGCGCGGCACCGAGAATTGGATGCTGAAGAAGGTGCGGGACGACCAGGTCGGCGGATCAATGGGGCTGACCGAGACCTATCTCACCTCGATCAAGACCGGCCGCACGATGCAGGAGATCGCCGCGGCGAAGAAGGCGAAAGAGCTGGCGAGCTGGACCAAGGGGCTGAAGCCGGCGGCGCGGAAGAAGGCGGCGGCCAAGCGGGCCGCGCCCGCCGGGAAATCGGGCAAGCCCCCCGCCTTTCGCGAGCCGCAGAAGGCGACGTTGGTCGATCACGTGCCGGAGGGCACCGGCTGGATCCACGAGATCAAATATGACGGCTATCGCTGCCTGCTCGCGATCGGCGGCGGGCGGGCCAAGATCTACACGCGTTCGGGGCTCGACTGGTCGGAGAAGTTTCCGGAGGTCGTCGAGGCGGCGCGCGGAATCGAATGCGATACGGCTTTGCTCGATGGCGAGATCGTCCGCCTCGACGAAGAGGGCAAGAGCGGCTTCTCGGCGCTGCAGCAGGCGATCTCCGAAGGCGGACGAGGCCTCAACCTCTTCCTGTTCGACGCCCTCGAGATCGACGGCGAGGACCTTGCCCCCCTCCCCAATATCGAGCGCAAGGCCCGCCTCGCCACCCTGCTCGGCCCCGGGCGGCCGCCGCACATCCTCTATGCCGACCACATTGTCGGCCATGGCGAGAAACTGTTCGATGCGATGTGCGCGGCCGGGCAGGAAGGCATCATCTCGAAGCGCGCGGATTCGCCCTACCGCTCGGCGCGGACGAAGGCCTGGCTGAAGGTCAAATGCACGCTCCGCCAGGAGTTCGTCATCGTCGGCTGGTCGACCAGCGACAAGAAGGGCCGCGGCTTTCGTGCCTTGCTCCTGGCCACCCGCGACAATGGCGAACTCAAATATGCCGGCAAGGTCGGCACCGGCTTCTCGAACCAGGTCCAGCACGACCTCCGGCAACGGTTCGATCGCCTTGCCGCCGACAAGCCGGCTGTCGCTGTGCCCCGCGCCGACGCACGCGGGGCCAACTGGGTGAAGCCCGAGCTGGTCTGCGAGGTCGCCTTCGCCGAATTCACCGCCGAGGGCGTCATCCGCCACGGCAGCTTCCTTGGCCTGCGCACCGACAAGAAGGCCAAGGAGGTGGTGCGCGAGCTCCCCCAGCCCGCTCCCGACACTCCGGACACCGCCGGCATCAAGATCAGCAATCCGGAGCGGCTCATCTATCCCGAGGCCGGGATCACCAAGCGCGAATTGTTCGATTATTATGCCACCCTAGGCCCGGTCATGCAGGTCTGGACGGCGAACCGGCCGCTCAGCCTGGTCCGTTGCCCGCAGGGCCGCGCCAAGAAATGCTTCTTCCAGAAGCACAGCACCGCGACCTTCGGCCCGCACGTCCGCCAGATCGAGATCGAGGAGAAGAAGGGCGACGCGGTCGACTATGTCTATGTCGAGGACGTCGCCGGAATCCTCGCCTGCGTCCAGATGGGGACGATCGAGTTCCACGGCTGGGGCTCGCCGACCGCCGACATCGAGAAGCCCGACCGGCTGGTCTTCGACATCGATCCCGACGAGGGCCTCGCCTTCGCCGAAGTGAAGCGGGCCGCGCGCGACCTCCACCGCTATCTCGCCGACATGGGCCTGCAGAGCTTCCCGCTCACCACGGGCGGCAAGGGGCTGCACGTGGTCGTTCCGCTGACGCCGGAGGCGGAGTGGCCGGAGGTGAAGGACTTCGCGCAACGCTTCGCAGTCGCCCTCGCCACCGCCGAGCCGGAGAGATTCACCGCCAACCTCGCCAAGGTGAAGCGCAAGGGCCGGATCTTCCTCGATTATCTCCGCAACCAACGCGGCGCGACGGCGATCATGCCCTATTCGGCCCGGGCGCGGGACAATGCGCCGGTCGCCGCCCCCATCTCGTGGGACGAGCTCGAGGATCTGAAGGGCGGCAATATCTACACCGTCAGAGACGCCGAAACGCTGATCGCGCGGGCCTCCGATCCTGCGCTCCAGGGCTGGGGCGAAGCGAGCCAGCTGCTGCCGGACCTCTAGCTTCCGACGATCCACACCACTGCCACCGCGATGGCGACGGCAACGATCAGGCGCCAGAGCGGCGCGCCTTCCATCGGCGCCGTGCCCGGCGGCGCGCTGCGCCGGCCATGGACCATCGGCCCCAGCAGATTGTCGCGCTTCACCAGCAGGTAGAAGAGGATCGCGGCGACGTGGAGGCCGATCAGGATCAGCAGCCAGTCGAACAGATCGTGGTGGAGATCGGCGACCTTCTCCGCGCTATCGTCCGAGATCCAGTGCGACAGCGGCCCGGAGAGGAGGCCGTCCTCGTCGCTCGCGAAGGGTCCGAGGCCGACCTGGACGGCGACCACCGCAAGCAAAGCGAGGACGCTGAGCGCGCCCACGGGATTGTGACCGAGGACGTTTGCGCCCCGCCCGCGCAGATAGTCCGCAATTTCCCGCGGGCCCTTCACAAAGCTCGAGAAACGGGCGGTCGAGCTGCCGATCACGCCCCAGACCAGCCGGAAGACGACGAGGCCGAGGATGGTAAGGCCGGTGCGCTCATGCCACTCATGCATCTCCTCCTCGGCCGTCCACCAGGCGGCCGCAATGAGCAGGACGAGCACCCAGTGGAAGAGACGAATGGGAAGATCCCAGACGGCGACGGGCGCGCCGCCCTCAGTCGATCTCGGGCCCACGATATTTGTCGTGGCAATTGCTGCAGGACGAGCCGAGCGCCGGGAGCGCCGCCCGCATCGCGGCGACGTCGCCGGCGCGCGCGGCTGAATCGAACTGGGCGGCGGCCTGCTGGTAGCGCTGGACGGCTGCTGAGAAACCTTGCGGGTCGCTCCAGATTTCCGTCTTGGCGCGGGTGCGTCCCGCTTCAGGGCCCGTCCCCGCCGGGAACCAGTTCGGCACCTGCGGAGCGAAGCCGGCGATCACGCCGCTATGCTGCTGGATCTCGGCGATTGCGGGCGAATCGGATTTCAGCTGGGTGCTGATGCCCTTCATTGCCCGGCCCATGCGCTCGTAATTGTCGTGGCGCGTGCGCATGACCTCGGCGACATTGCCGGCGGTCGCGCTCGTCGCGTTGGCCGCCCCGTCGTTCGCATTCGGTGCGGCGGGCTGTTCCTCACGGCTACAGGCGGCGACCCCGATCAGGGCGGCAGCGGAGACGATACTCAACACAAGCTTCTTCATGCGCACCTCCGGCATCGATGTGGCCGAAACGACGGGCTGGGCGCAAGCGGCCCATGCGCACAAAAAAAGGAGCGCCCGGACCGAAGCCCGGGCGCTCCCTCCGAGGCCTGATACAGGGCCTCGAGATCTGGCTGGTTAGCGGCAGCGACGCTGGCTGCGGCTCCTCTGGACCTCACGGCCCACCAGCGCGCCGACTGCGGCGCCGAGGATGGTGCCGGTGGCGCGGCTGCGGCCGCCGTCGAGCTCGCGGCCGATCAGGGCGCCGGCAGCGCCGCCGACGACGAGGCCGGTGGTGCCGTTGGAGCGGCGGCAGTAGAGGCGGCCGTCGCGGCCACGCCACGTCGGGCCGTTATAGGCCTGGGCCGCGCTGTAGCTGTGGGCGAGCGCCGGAGCGGGCATCGCGACCGGAACGGTCATGGCGGCGGCCGAGACCGCGAAAAGAACCTTGCGCATCTTCTTACTCCTTCACTTCGACACGTCGCGGAGCGCGGGCGCCGTGGGATGAAGGAGGTCTAGGCCGAGTCGGCTGAGTGGCGCCTGAATCGGGAGGTTATCTGGCGTTCAGAAGGATCAACGAAAGCGGCCGCCGAAGGGCCCGGTCGCGCAATCATTGTAAAGAGCAGCATCAATGCATCCTTTACGTTGGTCTCCGGCTGGCCGAATCGGATGAACATCATGCCGCCGATCCGTGCCGGGATGGGGCGGCTCTGCCGGCGCGCTTCGCCAGCGATTCGGACCATGGTATTCACCGCAGGTCGCGCCTCACGGCTTGTGAACGGCGAAGGCGCGAACTCCCGGTGACGGGATCATTCGGCCCGAGGTAAGATGAACGTTCGCTTCCTTGCCCTTTCAATGTCGCTCCTCGCCGCCGCAGCGCCAGCCGCAGCGGCCGAGCGTCGCGCCGGCCTTTCGGTCACCGTCCAGGTCGTTTCCACCTGCACCGTGACCGCCTCCGGACCGGCGGCGACCTGCTCACATCCGGTGCAGTTCGAAGTGACGACCCACATGCAGCCCGACGAACGGCCGGTCGCCGAGGCTGCGCTGTTGCTCGGCGCGCCCGAGCGCCGCGGCAGCGCGGTCCAATTCGACGCCCCTGCCCTGCCCCTCTCGGCCGAGGTCGAGGCAGCGAACATCGTCCGCTTCCACACCATCTCCTACTGACAAGAAGCGCCTGACCGCTAGCGCCCCCGGCCGGCTTGTGCCTAGAAAGGGGCGAATTCGGACAGGGGGCAGAATGGCTGAACAATCGGGAGCCGGGACCAGCAATCTCAGGAAGGTCGTCGCGGCGAGCACGATCGGCACCATGATCGAATGGTACGATTTCTTCCTCTACGGCTTCGCCGCCGCCCTGGTCTTCAACCACCTCTTCTTCCCCAATCACGACCCGCTCGTCGGCACGCTCCTCGCCTTCGGCACCTATGCGCTCGGCTTTGTCGCGCGGCCCGTCGGAGGGATCGTCTTCGGCCATTATGGCGATCGGATCGGCCGCAAGCGGCTGCTGATGCTCAGCCTGATCATGATGGGCGTGGCGACGGTCCTGATCGGCCTGCTGCCCACCTACGAGCAGATCGGGATCTGGGCGCCGATCCTGCTGATCGCGCTCCGCATCATCCAGGGGTTCGCGGTTGGCGGCGAATGGGGCGGCGCAGTCCTCCTCGCCGCCGAACATGGCGATGCGCGCCGGCGCGGCTTCTGGGCGAGCTGGCCGCAGGCCGGAGTGCCGCTCGGGCTCGTCCTCGCTTCGGGCGTGCTCGCGATCATCTCGGCCAACCAGAGCCAGGAGGATTTCGTCGCCTGGGGCTGGCGGGTGCCCTTCCTGCTCTCGGCAGTGCTCGTCCTGGTGGGATGGTGGATCCGGATCTCGATCGACGAGAGCCGCACCTTTAAGGAAGCGCTGGCCGAAGCCGAGACGCCGCCCAAGGCGCCGGCGATGGACGTCCTTCGCGAGCGCCCGCGCGCCTTGCTCGTCGGCGCCGGCCTCCGCGTCGGGGAGAACATCTCCTATTACATCATCACCGTCTTCTCGATCACCTACATCACCGAGGTCTCGCACCTCAGCCGCGACACCGCGCTGCAGGCGATCCTGATCGGATCGATCGTTCAGTTCTTCGTGATCCCGCTCGCAGCGCGGCTCTCGGACTCGATCGGACGCCGGACCGTCTATGCGGTCGGCGGGCTCGGGCTTGCCGCCTTCAGCTTCGTCTTCTTCGACATGCTAGGCGGAAGCTGGGCGACGATCGTCGCAGCGATCACCATCGGCCTCGTCCTTCACGGCGCGATGTACGGGCCACAGGCGGCGTTCATCGCGGAACTCTTCCCGACGCGCTATCGCTATTCGGGCGCGTCTATGGCCTATCAGCTGACCGCGATCTTCGCCGGATCGCTGGCGCCGATCATCGCCGTCTTCCTCTATCGCGAATATGGCAGCGCCTTCTGGGTGGCCGTCTATGTCGGCATCGCCTGCCTGATCAGCGGCGTCACCGCCCTGCTCGCCCGTGAGACAGCAGGGAAAGAGCTCGCCGACATCTGAGTGCAAAGCCGCTCGAACCTTGCTAGCGAGGCGGCCGCATTTCCAACGGGAGTCCAGCCGCCTTGTCCCTGATCCGCCTCGCCGCCGGTGTCGCCGCTCTCGCCTTCTCCAGCCAGGCGCTCGCCGCAGAGGGCATGTGGACCTTCGACAACTTCCCGATCCAGGCGGCGAACCGCGCGCTCGGCACCAGCATCGACCAGGCCTGGCTCGACCGGGTCCGCCAGTCCTCGGTCCGGCTCGGCGGCTGCTCGGCCGGGCTGGTGTCGCCCGAGGGACTGATCCTCACCAACGAGCATTGCGTCTCGGCCTGCGTCGAGGACCTCTCGACGCCCGAGCGCAACTACGTGACGACCGGCTTCACGCCCGCCGCGCGCGCCGAGGAGCGTAAGTGTCCCGGCCTGACGGCCGAGATCCTGACCGACATCTCGGACGTCACCGAGCGGGTCCAGGCGGCGGGCCGCGGGCTCGAAGGCGAGGCCTTCGTCCGCGCGCGCGACGCCGAGATCGGGCGGATCGAGAGCGCGGCCTGCGGCGACGACGCGACCCGGCGCTGCCAGGTGGTCACCCTCTATCGCGGCGGCCAGTTCAAGCTCTACACCTATCGCCGCTATCGCGACGTCCGCCTGGCCTTCGCGCCGGAACATCGCGCCGCGGCCTTCGGCGGCGATCTCGACAATTTCAGCTTCCCCCGCTTCGCCATCGATGCCGCCTTCGTGCGAATCTACGAGAATGACCGTCCGGTCGCGACCCCGGTCCATTTCCGCTGGAACCCGGCGCCGCCGCAGGCGAACCAGCCGGTCTTCGTGGTCGGCAGCCCGGGCGCGACCCAGCGGCTGCTGACCCAGGACCAGCTGCGCACCGTGGCCGAGGTCACGCTTCCGCTCGAGCAACTCGTCAACAGCGAGCTCCGCGGCCGGCTGATCCGGTTCAGCGAGGAGAGCGCCGAGAACGCCTTCATCGCCGGCCAGGCCATTTCGAGCGTCGAGAACACCTACAAGCGCGGCTTCGGCCGGCAGCAGGCGCTGATCGACCCGCGCTTCATGGCCCAGCGCCAAGCGGCCGAGGAGGAGTTCCGTCGCCGGGTCGCCGGAAATGCAGAGCTGTCCCGCGAGATTGGCGATCCGTGGGGCGATCTCGCCCGGCTTCAGCCGCAGGTGCGCCGCCTGCACCCGGCCTATTACATGCTCGAGACGCGCGCCGGCGGCGGCTCGCAATTGTTCAGCTGGGCGCGCGACATCGTCCGCGGCGCGCAGGAGCGGCCGAAGCCGAACGCCGAGCGGCTGCCCGAGTTCGGCGATGCCCGGCTGGCGCAGGTCGAGCAGCGCCTGTTTGCCGAGCGGCCGACCTATCCGGCGCTGGACGAGGTCCAGCTCGGCTGGTGGCTCAGTAAGGCGCGCGAGATCCTGACCGTCGACGATCCGCGCGTCCGCCAGCTGCTCGGCAATGAATCGCCGGAAGCACTTGCCCGCCGGCTCGCCCGCGGAACCAAGCTCGGCGACCCGGCCGAGCGGCGGCGGCTGTGGGAGGGGGGCGTCGCCGCGGTGCAGGCCTCGGACGATCCGCTGATCCGTTTCCTGCTCGCGATCCAGGACGTCACCCGCACGACCCGCGCCCAATATGAAGCCGAGATCGATGCGCCGACCGGTCGCGCGGCCGAGGCGCTCGCCCGCGCCCGCTTCGCCGTCTACGGCACCAGCCTCTATCCGGATGCGACGGGGACGTTGCGCATCACCTACGGGCGGATCGAAGGCTGGACGCACGAGGGCCGCACGGTCGGCCACGCCACCACCTTCGCCGGCCTCTGGGACCGCGCGACCGGCGCCCCGCCCTTCGACCTCGCGCCGCGGCTTGCAGCGGCCCGCGAGCGGATCCCCGCCCACACGGTCATCGATGTCGCCGCCTCGACCGACACGATCGGCGGCTCGTCTGGATCGCCGGCGGTCAATGCGCGCGGCGAGATCATCGGCGCGAATTTCGATTCGACCGTGCTGACCCAGCGCAATGCCTATGGCTACGATCCGAACGTCAACCGCTCGGTCCTGGTCACGGCGGCGGCGGTCACCGCGGTAATGTGCCACGCCTACGACCAGCGCCACCTTCTGGCGGAGCTACGGGTGCGCAACTGCCGCTGATTTAGCCGAATAATACACTTTCGCTCTTGCGCCGCTCGGCCTAACCTCCCAATTCTCTCCCAACGAGAACAAGCGGGGACGATCAATGGCGACGCAGACCGAGACCGAGACCAAGCCGGCGCTGACGCTGGAGGCGCCGCAGCCGCTGACCGTGGTCCAGCCCGAGCAGGCCGCGGGTCTGGTCCCGCTCAAGGAAGAGCAGAAGACCGAGCTCGAGACCAAGGTCGATGCCTTCGTCGAAGAGCTGATCGCGCTCGATTCCAACTCGCCGGAATTCGGCAAGAAGGTCGATCAGCTGACCGTGATGGGCCGCAAGGAGATTGCGGAAGCCGCCGGCCACTCGAACCGCTTCCTCGATCGTCCCATAAAGGCCATCGACGCGGACACCGGGATCGGCGCCGATCTGACCGAGCTTCGCCGCACCGTCGAGGATCTCGATCCGGGCTCGCGCGGCAACCTGACGGCGCCCCGCCGGCTGTTCGGGATCATCCCCTGGGGCAACAAGCTCCGCCACTATTTCGACAGCTACAAGTC
>JAEWCW010000042.1 GCA_023390415.1 Pseudomonadota bacterium
AAGAAGGCGAAGATCAGCCAGAGCACGCTGTGCACCGGGTTGCGCGAGGCGATCGTCATCACGCCGGAGGCGATGACGACGGTCGCGAAGAGGTAGAAGACGAAGGTCTGGATCACGGGGCTTCTGCCGGCCTTTCGAGTGTGGCGTGGCGCTTAGCGATAGGGGGCGTCGGCGGCAAGGTTCGCGGCGATCGCGCGCTCCCACTTGTCGCCATTCTCGAGGAGCTTCGCCTTGTCGTAGATGAGCTCCTCCCGCGTCTCGACGGAAAATTCCTGGTTCGGCCCCTGGACGACGGCGTCGACCGGGCAGGCCTCCTGGCAAAGGCCGCAATAGATGCACTTCACCATGTCGATGTCGTAGCGCGTGGTGCGGCGGCTGCCGTCCTCGCGCGGCTCGGCCTCGATGGTGATCGCCAGCGCCGGGCACACCGCTTCGCAGAGCTTGCACGCGATGCAGCGCTCCTCGCCGTTCGGGTAGCGGCGAAGCACATGCTCGCCCCGGAAGCGCGGGCTGATCGGGTTCTTCTCGTACGGGTAGTTGATCGTCGCCTTGGGCTTGAAGAAATATTTCAGCGTCAGCCAGTGCGCCTTGACCAGCTCCCAGAGCAGGAAGGATTTGGCCCAGTGGGCAAGCGTGCTCACGACAAGGCTCCATAACGGAAGATCATCAGATAGCCCGAGACGAGCGCGACCCAGATCAGCGAGATCGGCAGGAAGATCTTCCAGCCCAGCCGCATCAGCTGGTCGTAGCGGAACCGCGGCACGGTCGCCTTCACCCAGGAGAAGATGAAGAAGAAGATCAGGATCTTGAGGAAGAACCAGAAGATGCCGGGGATCACGTAGAGCGGCGCCCAATCGATCGGAGGCAGCCAGCCGCCCCAGAAGAGCAAGGCGTTGAGGCCGCACATCAGCAGGACGTTGCCATATTCGCCGAGCCAGAAGAGCGCGAAGCTCATCGAGCTATATTCGGTCTGGTAGCCGGCGACGAGCTCCGACTCCGCCTCGGTGAGGTCGAACGGCGCGCGCGCCGTTTCGGCCATTGCGGAGATCAGGAAGATCACGGCCATCGGGAAGAGCAGAGGATTGAAGCCGAAGCCGTTGATGATCCAGACGTGGCTCTGCTGCGCGAGCACGATTGCCGACAGGTTGAACGTGCCCGCCCAGAGGATGACCGGGATCAGAACGAAGCCGACCGACACCTCGTAGGAGACCATCTGCGCGGCCGCCCGAAGCGCCGAGTAGAAGGGATATTTGGAGTTGGACGCCCAGCCGGCGATGATCACGCCGTAGACCCCGAGCGACGAGACCGCGAGCAGGTAGAGCAGGCCGACATTGATGTCGGCGAGCACCATGTCCTCACCGAAGGGGATCACCGCCCAGCCGACCAGGGCCACCGTGAAGGTGATGATCGGCGCGAGGATGAACAGGCCCCGGTTCGCGCTCGACGGAACGATCGTCTCCTTGAGGAAGACCTTGAGACCGTCCGCGAAGCTCTGCAGCAGCCCGAATGGACCGACCACGTTGGGGCCGCGGCGGAGCGCCATCGCCGCCCAGATCTTGCGGTCGGCATAGATGATCATCGCCACCGCAAGCATCAGCGGCAGAGCAATCATCAGGATGAGGACGAGCGTCGCGACGAACCAGCCGAAGCCGTAGCCGAGCGTGCCTTGGAACCACTCGGTCATTCCGCGGCCTCCAGGAAGGTCACGCCGTGGAGCAATTCGGCCGAGCAGCGCTGGAGCGTCGGCGACGAGCGGGCGATCGGGTTGGTGAGGTAGAAGTCCGCGATCGGATAGACGATCCCGCCGCTGAGCTTCGGCGCCTTCGGTGCGGCCGGCGGCTCGCCCAGATCCGAGAGGCCAGGCACCGTGAGATGCGCCTGCTCGGCCGCCATGGCGGCGCGGAGCTGGCCGAGATCGTCGAACGGCAGCGGCCGCCCGACCACGTCGGAAAGCGCGCGGAGGATCGACCAGTCGGCGCGAGCATCGCCCGGCGGATGGGTTGCGCGCTCGGAAAGCTGCACCCGGCCTTCCAGGTTCACATAGGTGCCGTGCTTTTCCGAATAAGCTGCGCCGGGGAGGATCACGTCCGCCGCGCGGGCGCCGGCATCGCCGTGGCTGCCGATATAGATGGTGAAGGTATCCGCGAAGGCATTGAGGTCCATCTCGTCGGCCCCGAGCAGGAACAGGGCCTTGAGGCCCGCGGCTTTGGCCGTCAGCGCCTCGATGCCGCCATCGGTGACGAAGCCGAGATCGAGCGCGCCCACTCGCGAGGCCGCCGTGTGGAGCATGTTGAAGGTCGCGCCAAGCGCAGCTGCGGCGGCGCGCGCGCCTTCATAGGCGCCCGCGACCCGGAGCGCGCCCATGCCGACGATCAGGGCATTGCCCCCTTCCCCGCCAAAGGCTTCGCTGACGTCCTTCGGAAGCTTTGCGAGCAGCGACAGATCGTCGCCGAGCCAGGTCACCGGGTAGGTGAGATCGACCTCCGGGCCGATCGCGAACACCTTGGCGCCGCGCTTCACCGCCTTGCGGATGCGCGTGTTCACCAAAGGCGCTTCCCAGCGGACATTCGAGCCGACGATCAGGATCGCCTTGGCGTCCTCCATCCCGGCGATGGTCGAGTTGAAGCGATAGGCAGCCGGATGCGACACGTCGAACTGCGCGCCGTCCTGGCGGCATTCGTGCAGCGACGAGCCGAAATTCCTCAGCAACGCCTTCATCGCGAAGACCGATTCGAGGTCCTGGAGATCGCCCGCGACCGCCGCGACCTGCTCCGGACCCGCGCCGGCGAGCCGGTCGGCGATCAGCGCGAACGCTTCCTCCCAGCTCGCCTCGGCGAGCTTGCCGCCGCGGCGGATCCACGGCCGGTCGAGCCGGCGGCGCAGAAGGCCGTCCACGCAGTGGCGGGTCTTGTCGTGCGCCCACTCCTCGTTGACGTCCTCGTTGAGGCGGGGAAGCGCGCGCATCACCTCGCGCATGCGGGTGTCTAGGCGGATGTTGGTGCCGACCGCGTCCATCACGTCGATCGCAGGCACCTTCTTCAGCTCCCAGGGCCGCGCCTCGAAGCTGTAGGGCTTGGAGAGCAAAGCGCCGACCGGGCAGAGATCGACGACGTTGCCGGAAAGCTCGCTGGAAAGCGCGCCCTCGAGATAGGAGGTGATCTCCATATTCTCGCCGCGGTTGACGGTGCCGATCTCCTCGACCCCGGCGACCTCGACCGCGAAGCGGACGCAGCGCGTGCACTGGATGCAGCGGGTCATGCTCGTCTTGACGACGGGGCCCATATATTTGTCGGTGACGGCGCGCTTGTTCTCGTCGAACCGGTTGTGGCCGCGGCCATAGGCGACGGACTGGTCCTGAAGGTCGCACTCGCCGCCCTGGTCGCAGATCGGGCAATCGAGCGGGTGGTTGATCAGCAGGAACTCCATCACCCCCTCGCGCGCCTTCTTCACGGTCGGCGTGGTCGTGAAGATCTCCTGGCCTTCGGAGGCCGGCAGCGCGCAGCTCGCCTGGGGCTTGGGCGGCCCCGGCTTCACCTCGACGAGGCACATCCGGCAATTGCCGGCGATCGACAGCCGCTCATGATAGCAGAAGCGCGGAATCTCCTTGCCCGCGGCCTCGCAGGCCTGGAGCACGGTGGCGCCCTGCGGCACCTCGATCTCGACGCCATCGACTTTGACCTTGGGCATTATTCGGCGGCCTCCAGGGTCTGGCCCTGCTTCTCGATGATCCGGCGCTCGAGCTCCGGACGGAAATGACGGATGAGTCCCTGGATCGGCCAGGCGGCGGCATCGCCCAGGGCGCAGATGGTGTGGCCTTCGACCTGCTTGGTGACGTCGAGAAGCGTGTCGATCTCGTGGATCTCGGCATTGCCCTCGCGGAGCCGCTCCATCACCCGCCACATCCAGCCGGTGCCCTCTCGGCACGGCGTGCACTGCCCGCAGCTCTCATGCTTGTAGAAATAGGAGATCCGGCTGATCGCCTTCACGATGTCGGTGGACTTGTCCATCACGATCACGGCGGCGGTGCCGAGACCGGAGCCGACCGCGCGCAGACCGTCGAAGTCCATCGGCGCGTCGATGATCTGCGCCGCCGGCACCA
>JAEWCW010000033.1 GCA_023390415.1 Pseudomonadota bacterium
CCTCCGGCGGGGGTGGACAGCGAAGCCTGACCTTCTCTATAGGCGCGTGACTTTCCGCCCGCCGGAAACGCCCAGGTAGCTCAGTTGGTAGAGCACGTGACTGAAAATCACGGTGTCGGCGGTTCGATTCCGTCCCTGGGCACCATTTCCCTGTTTCAGGGACCTCCAGACAGCTTCAGATAATTCTAAAAACGGCAGTTTTCTGCGGTTTTGATGTCCCGAGTTGCGTCGGAGCGTCGCTTTGCATCCGGCAGAGGTGAGGGTACTTTTGGGGGTATGTCCGAAAGGCCCTCCGGGAGATACCCCCATGCCCCTGTCCGCCGTGGCTGTAAGCAACGCAAAACCAAGGGAAAAACCCTACAAGCTCAGCGATGAGAGGGGGCTCTTTCTGCTCGTGACGCCGAAGGGCCAGCGCTACTGGCGCTTCAAGTACCGATTCGAAGGCAAGGAGAAGATCCTTGCCTTCGGCGTCTACCCGGACGTGAGCCTCGCCGACGCGCGCGAGAAGCGCGACGCAGCCCGGAAGATCGTCGCGGCAGGAGAGGACCCGGCAGCCCGCAAGAAGCGCATCGAAGCAGAGAAGCAAGCGCGCTCGCGGGAGACGTTCAGCATCATTGCCGACGAGTGGCTGGACCGCTTGGAGAAGGAGGGCCGCTCAGCCTCGACGCTTTCGAAGCTCCGGTGGCTGACCGACTTCGCGCGGCCCGCAATCGGCGACCGTCCGATCGCGGAAATCACGGCGCCGGAGCTCCTTGAGGTTCTTCGCAAGGTCGAAGTCCGCGGGCGCTACGAGACTGCGACGCGGCTGCGGAGCACCTTCGGCACTATCTTCCGGTACGCGATCGCCACCAGCCGCGCCCAGCGCGACGTGGCCTACGACCTGAGAGGTGCGTTGATCACCCCGAAGGTGAGCCATCGGTCAGCGATCACCACCCCTAAGGAGGTGGGGGCGCTCCTTCGCGCGATCGAGGGACACGAGGGACAGCCGACGGTCCGCCACGGCTTGCGGCTCCTGCCGCACGTCTTCGTGCGGCCTGGAGAGCTGCGGCTCGCTCAGTGGCGGGAGTTCGACCTGAAGGACCGCCTGTGGACGATCCCGGCAGAGCGCACGAAGATGCGGCGGCCGCACCGGGTTCCCCTTTCGACGCAGGCGGTCGCCATCCTTCGGGAGCTTAAGGCGATTACCGGCGATGGGAAGCTGCTCTTCCCCAGCATCCTGTCGAGCGACCGAGCAATTTCCGACAATACCTTGAACGCGGCGCTGCGCAGGCTCGGCTACGACAACTCGCAGATGACCGCGCACGGCTTTCGCGCAATGGCGAGCACGCTCCTCAACGAAAGCGGGAAGTGGCATCCGGACGCCATCGAGCGGCAGCTGGGCCATGTTGAAGGCAACGATGTCCGACGCGCTTACGCACGCGGCGAGCATTGGGAGGAGCGCGTCCGGATGATGCAGTTCTGGTCGGACTACCTGGACGCGCTGCGCCTCGGACCTAAGGTGGTGAAGGGCCGATTTCGCCGCGCCGCCTGAGGCACCTCGCGATGCCACAGAAGCACTCCGGAAGGTGCGAGGCTCTAGCGACCGTACCGGCCCCGTTGATCGAGATCCGGAGGACTTCAGTCGAGCTCCGCGAGGCCGAGGCAATCGACCGGTTTCGCGTGGGTGGGATCCGCCCAGTGTCCACGCAGCCACGCTTCAACGGCTGCTTCCCGCCACCCGACGCACCTGTCGGCGATCTTGAACTGCCGCGGGAAAGTGCCTTGCTCGATCTTCCTATAGAGGGTTGAGCGGCTGAGGCCTGTCCGCTCAAGGACGGTCCTTATGCGTAAGATCCTGTTGTGGCTGTCCACGGGCGTTCCTTTCGGCAGCGTTTGGGTGCTCCTTAGGAAAAGTGAGAGAGCCGCGGACGATCAAGAGGCGCGGTAACTCGCTGCCGCAGAGAGGTACGTTCGTGCGCGTAGGAGGGGTGGGCGTCTCCGCGTCACGCCCCACCCAAGGTGGCGCAGGTGAGCAGCATCCTAGGACGCCGTAAAACGGAGCCGGGATCGGAATATCCGCTGAGTGATCCCATCAATGGACCTCGCTCCTACCGGCGGTGATGTGCCCGGTCCCTCGCATCCGACGCTCCGCGGGGGACGGCTTTGCGCCAATGGCGGTCGTTGTTGGCTGTCGCCGAACCTCCCGGAAGCAGACCTTCGTTCAGTCATTCATTGCGGATATCAGACGTCTGGGCCAAGATGCTCGTCTAAGTTTGGGACGGGAGATGCAGATTGAACCAGCGGATCCTCTATTCGATCGCAGCGGCGCTTCTTGTGATCGCACTAATTGGTTACATCGTTCGCAGCTAAAATGGCTATCGGCTCCGCTCTCGGCCCATTGCGGGCAATTCGAGTCCACGCGCTGCTAAGTAGCCGACAAAGCACGAATCCGATCATGGTTAGGAACCCGGCGCGGTTACCGCGGCGCGGATTGCGACCGGTCCGAAGAGTCTTGCTGTGGATATCCGCGATCACCGCCCTTTTCCTGGTCGGCCTCGGCCTGTGGCGGACGATCCGCGAGCCGCGGGCTATCGTCGGTTCTTCAGCACGATCGCAGCGATGATCAGGGCAAAGGCGGCGAGCCGGATGAGATAGAGCCAGCTGCGCTCCTCGAACGGGATGTTGGTGACTGCGAGCAAGGCTTGGTTGAGGCCGAGCAGCCAGAAGGCGAACGCGAAGGCGAAGAACAGGGGATCCCGCGAATCGCGCCAGAAGCGCAGGAAATAAAGGCCAGCGACAACGAAGCCGAACGTGACCATGCCGGAGAGGAAATCGTAGGTCACCGCCGGTCCTCCCGCGGCCAGACCAGGCCGAAGAGCAGGACCGCGACCGCCGCGAGCGACAGCAGGACGCGGTGCGTCCGGAAGTCCGTGCTCCGGATCACCAGCATGTCGAGGATGACGACGAAATTGTTGGCCGCGAGCAGGATGAAGCAGAGGCCGCTCCAGAAGAGCAGGCGGGCGCGGCTTTTGGCATAGCCGCGCATCAACAGGATCGCGCAGGTCGCGCTCGCCGCGAAGCAGAGCAGGTAGACGACGCTGGGGAACCAGTCTGACATCAGTCCCTCCGGAGCCTGAACGCTTGAGAGAATGCAACGGCGGGATCGTCGGCCGCGGTGATGATCAGACGACGGACGGCGTCCGGCTTCTGCGCATAAAGGTTCGCTGTGCCCTCGACGAGCGAGGCGAGCTTGCGCGAGGCCGGCGCGTAACGCACGAAATCCTCATCCTCCGGAACCACCAGACCCGCTGAGAACAGCGTTTCGGTGGCGGTGGCGACCACCGATTCGCTGGCACGCAGGCCGTCGACGAGCTCGGCACGGCCCATCGCGCGGCCGCTGCGCCTGAGATGGAGCAGAACTTCGAGCGTCCAGACCGAGCGGAACGTGATCTGGATGAACTGGGCCAGTTCGGCCTGAGCCGGCATCGGGCGAATCGTCTCCTGGCTGTGCGATGATAGCCTTCTAGCCGGTGAGGCTGCCGGGGCAACCTCCGGGGGCGCCTCGTCTCAAATCTTGTCGGGACGCCGACATTTTGGCGAGGATCGTAAGCCCCCTGTTGGACTGACCTCGGCGAGGCCACCCTCGACCGCAATTGCGACGCAGGCCTCGCTCGATCTCGAGACTACACCGAGAATGCGCGATCAACGAGGTCGGAGACTGTGTCGGGGGGCTGGCCGGCGATTACCCCCTGCGATTGCGAGGTGCAGCCAACGATTACGGCCGCCTAGAACTGGATCAGGTTCAGACGGAGCGCTTCCGCCGCCGCCTGGGCGCGGCTGCGCACGCCAAGCTTCGTGCGCGCCGATGCCATGTGATTGTTTACCGTCGCTTCGGACCGCTCCAAGATCTGCGCGATCTCCCAGCTGGTCTTGCCCTGCGCGCTCCAACGAAGGACTTCTCGTTCCCGAGGCGTCAGCATGGGTACCGCATCGTCCATCGGCGTGTACCGGTAGAGCGGGGCGACCTCCTCGTGAAACTCCTTCGTGAAAAGCACGACTTCCGAGCGATAGCGGTCGTCGATGAGCTGGAATTCCTCCCGATCGACGCCGGTATAGTAAGCGGCGACGGAGAAACCCACCGGCGGGCCGTGAATGGGGATGATCAGTCCCATGAAATGGGGTGCGATCCGGCCCTCCATCTCGCGCTGTCCCGCCGTTTCGGGGGGTGTGTCGAGCGCTTCGAGCGTGGTGAAGGGCGCCACCCTTCGGCGGGCTTCGGCGATCAGCCGATCGCTGCGGTAGAATCGCTGCTCGAGATAGCGCTGTCGCCATTCCAGGGCCATGTTCGAGAGGAACGAGGCTGGATAATCGGGACAGCCATAGTTGAATGTGACGAAACCACGGTCTTCGAGGAAGGCCTCGAGCACGCGCGTCGCGTCCTGGAGCGTCTCGATCGACCCTGGTCCAACGTAGACTCCCATCAATCTCCCCCAACCGCGGAAAGGCCGGCACTTTGCGTCGCTGACGCCCTCAGCCGCATAGTCAGTTCTGACTAGTTACGGCTCCCGGGCACCCCGCTTATTCAAATGAGCTGATAGCGGAGCGAGGGCGCATGGGCGAGAGACAGAGTTCTGTCCGAGGGTCGGTGATGGCGGCGGCATTCGCCCTGTTCGTGCCTTCGGCCGGGGTCGCGCAGACCGCGGCGGAAGCCGCGCTCAGCGATGCCGCGGCTCATTGCCGCGGCGCCGAGGTGGAGCAGTTGATCGGCGCCGGCACCGAGCTGAACGGCGTCAATTCGGGGGGCTATACGCCGCTCATGCGCGCGGCCGGGGAGGGCTGCGCGGAAGTGGTCAGGCTTCTTCTCGACGCGGGCGCCGATCCTTCGATCCGGCATCCGAGCTTCGGCGATGCCGCAGACCAGGCGAGGATGCATCGGAAGACGGTGGTCGAATCGATGATTCGGGCCGCGACCGCGGGAAGCTCGGCTGGCCCTGCAGCCGCTCCTGGACCCGCGGCCGCTCCTGAAGCTCCCGCTCCCGAGTCGCCCGCCGCCACCCACGTGCCGACCAAGGGGGCAGGCGCGGGCTCTCGCCAGTGGCCGCGGATCGGCGCCTATCGCGTCGGCGAGCATGTCCTCTATTCGGGAGACGGGGGCAAGAACTGGCGACCGGCGGTGATCCGGGCCGTGGATCCGACCTACGGCTACAGCTTCGTCGACGGCCCAAGCGCCAGCTACAGCAATTATTTCGTGGTGGCGCCGCGGCGCGAGCCGTTCTGGACGAGCTACTTCGTCGGTGACTGGCGGGTCAGCGTGCCGATGGCGATGGGCACGGTCACCGACGGGCGCGACGTCTACCGCACCGTGAGCGGCGGATTGCGGCTGCCGCCGCTCCGGATCAGCGCCGACGGCACCTATGCCTGGCGTGTCCAGCAGGGTTCCGGAGAACGCGTCATCCGCGGCCGCTGGGATCCCAATCCGAATGGGCCGGGCGTGATCCTGAGGAACGCCGAGCGCGGTGCCGACTGGCTCGTCTACAACAACACCGATGCCCTGAGCAGCCTCGGCGAGACGGTGATCCTCTCGAGCGAGTGCTGCACCCACTATGACGGATCGCGCGTGAATTAGTGCCCGGGCAACGGTGGACGCCGCACGTCGATCTCGAAGGAGGAAACCAGAAATGAACAAGTCGATGAAGTGTCTTGCCATGGTGGCCGGCCTCGGCACCGTCATTGTTCTCGCCGAGCCAGCGCTCGCGGCCGGGTGCAACGGCGTCGTCAATCCGTTCGTCTGGGGCTGCGCGCCATGGGACA
This sequence comes from Pseudomonadota bacterium, assembly GCA_023390415.1. Taxonomy (GTDB): domain Bacteria; phylum Pseudomonadota; class Alphaproteobacteria; order Sphingomonadales; family Sphingomonadaceae; genus Allosphingosinicella. Next base: position 5,791 of record JAEWCW010000033.1, read on the forward strand.
ACAATAACGGCCCTCGCTATCCTTATTACCGGCAGCAGCGGATCGTGATCCCGGCGAACCAGGCGCGGGTGGAGGTCCGCAATGGCGTCCGCATGGTCAACTATCGTGGGCAGTGGCACCCCGTGGTCTCCGCCGGATCGGGCAATATCGTCGCGGTCGCCAACGTGGTCTCGGCCGGCAGCGGGAACTGACCGGAAAAGGGCAGGTTCGGCCTATTCAGGCCATCTCGTGACCGAGGAGAGGCTCAGGTCGTTGTAAACCTCCGAGCCTCTTTCCGGCCGGATCGATCGCGGAGGATGAGATGCCAGTCTTCGCTCTGGTTGCCATGGTCCTTCTTCTCGCGGGATGTGGCGACGACAGCTGGCGGTCAGCGGGCCAGGGATCTGGCCGAGATGCGCCATCGGCCCATGCGGTCCTGCTCTCGGAAGAAAGCTCGGGGCAGGAGGTGCGCCTCCGGCCGGGCCAGACATTCGGAATCAGTGTCCGCGACAATGCATCGATCGGGAATATCTGGTCGGTTGATGCGGTGCCTTCGTTTCTTGAGAAGCAGGGCTTTCGCTATACCGAATCCAGCGACCGCGAGGGTGACGACACCAGCAAGACCTTTAGCTTCGAAGCCGGCTCGAAAGGTCGTGGAGAAGTGCGTCTGGTGCTGAACTATCGTGGCGAACCGCAACGCGAGCTCGTCTTCCCAATTGTTGTTGAGTAACCGCTAGACCGGCATTCTCCAGATCATGAAGGCGAGAATGCGTCGTCTTCCGCGAGTTCCCTCGAATGCGCCAAGCGTCCCCATTAGCACAACAGTAAGTTCTAGATCGCGAAAACGTCGAGGCCGGCTTCGGCGTCCTTGGGATAGGGCCGCGGGCCGATGAAGGCCTCGATCCGTTGCCGGTCTCGCACCTCGACCCGGCTGCCGCGCACGACGAGCCCTTCTTCGGCCAGGATCTGAAGCGTTCTCGACAGGGTTTCGGCGGTCATGCCCAAGCGGGCCGCAAGGCTCTTCTTCGGAGCAAGCAGCTCCGCGCTGGCAGCGAGCCGGCTCTCGTCGACCAGCCTCAGCAGGAAAGCCGCCAGGCGCTGCGGCGCGCTTCGGCACTTGAGATCGATGATGTGACGAACGGCCATTCGAAACTGGCCGGCGAGCGCTCGGCTGAGGCGCAGTGCGAGTTCGGGGGAGCGGATCGCCTCGGAGCGGACGATTGCCGAGTCGAGCTCCACGATCCGGGCGCGGGTGACCACGCGCGCCGAGTTGAGATAGGGTTCCTGAAACAGGCTCGCGGCGGGCATGAACATGTCGCCGGCGGACAGGAGAAGGATGCCGCACTCTCGTAGCCCGGCCGAGGTATACAGCTCGACCATTCCGCGGAGCAGGACATGGAGCCGGTCGGCTTCGGCGCCCTCCTCGAAAAGCACCGTGCCTGCTTTGTAGCTTCGGATGTCGGCATTCTTCAGCAGGCGCGCGAGATCTTCGCCGTCGAGCGCCGCGAACAAGGCCACGCGATCCAACGCCTCCCGGTCGATGAGCCTCACGTCGCTGCCACGGCCGTGCGGACGGAAGCGATGCCTTTCCGCCGTCGCGGCAGGGTAACGGTCCACATCAGGTCATAAAAGCGGTGGCGGTCCGCCAGGTCCACCTTTTTCGTTGCCGCCATCGACTGTCCGGGGGCGGTGCGGAACCTCACCCCCAGGGCGCTCATTCCCCTGGTGTCAGACCAATTGCTCGAGACTATGCACGTTCGACTGCCGAGCAGCATCACCCCGCTCCCGGACCGGGCGCCGCGCCGAGCGCGCGCGCGATGATGCATCTGTTTCGCCTGCTGCTGTCCTGGTCGGTCAGGCGGCTGCTGGTCTTCGTTCTGATCGTCGCGGCCATGGTCGCGTTCGTCCAGGTCAGGAACGCCTATCAGAGCTTGCCCGAAATTGCCGAGCAGGTCGAAGCTCTCGAGCGGCAGCATGGCCTGGTCGAGGCCGAGGTCGGCCGACAGAGGGAGCAGGCCGAGGCGGCGCTGCGGTCGATCGGAAGCGCCGAGGAAGCTGTGCTGCGGCGCCGACTGGCTGCGGTTCGGGCGGCAATCGCTGCGCGGGAAGATCGCTCGACCAGCGGATTCGGCCTCGCCCTCGATGCAGCGCGCGGAGACGGCGACGCCGTCGCACGTGCGCTGATCGGCCGCTTCCGCCTGCAGCTGCTGCGCCGGGAGGAGGCGGTGATCGCGACCCGGCTGGAGGCGATCCGAAGAGGCGGGGAGGTGAACGGCCTGGCGGCAAGGATTGCCGCCTTGGACGCCAGGATGCGGGCGCTCGAGCAGCGTATCGCAACCATCGAGCGCCAATATCCTGTGCTTGCTCGGATCGAGCGGGTGCCGCTCGTCAGGCGCATCGAAGGGCCTTGGCGGGAGCTGAGGGCGGCGCGGCAGGAGCTGGCTGCTGTGGGAGCCGAGCGGCAACGCCTCGCGGTCGCCTATCGCGCAACCCGCGGCGCCTTCGAGCGCGCGCGCGCCGCCTATGGCGCAAGCCAGGCTGCAATGCGCGGCCTTCCGGCACCCGGCGGCGAACTGCGGCAACAGATCGCCGAGAAGCGCAGGCAGCTTTCCGAGCATTGGGCGACCCGGGTCTGGCAAGCGGTGCGGCCGGTGCTCGGCTGGGCGTTTTGGGTGATGTTCGTGATCATCGTCGCGCCGCCTGCAGTGAAGGCCTTCTGGTTCTTCGTCGTGGCGCCGTTCGCCTCGCGTCTCCCGCCGGTAAGGATTGGCCGCCCCACCGGCGGCAACCTCGGCTGGGCTGCTGAGCGCATCGCCAAGGACGGCGCGCCGACGGGAAGCGCCGTCTCCGGGCGCTTGCGTCTCCGGCCCGGCGAGGAATTGCTCGTGCGGCCGGAATATCTGCAAAGCTCGGTCGTCGGCGCACGCACGGACTCCCAGCTTCTGCTCAGCCCCGCTCTGCCCTTGGGCAGCCTCGCGACCGGTCTCTTCGGGCTGACCCGCATTCGCGCGGAGCGTGAGACCAGCGCCGCCATTTCGGCGACGAGAGACCCGATCGACGAGATCGCAATCTTCGAAATCCCCGAAGGCTCGGCTATCGTCTTCCGGCCGCGCAACCTCGTTGGCGTCGTTCAGCGCATCGGGCAGCCGCTGCGCCTGCAGCGGGTCTGGAAGATTGGTTGTCTGATGTCCTGGCTGACGCTGCAGCTGCGCCACCTGGTGTTCCATGGACCGTGCGCGCTTGTCGTCAAAGGCGGCCGCGGGGTTGCGCTGGAGCCCGCCGCGGGCGGACGACGCGTGGCGGATGCAGCGACCCTCGGGTGGAGCGCGGGCTTGGACTATTCCGTCACCCGCAGCGAAACCTTCCTCGCATATCTCACCGGTAAGCAGAGCCTGTTCCACGACCGGTTCGACGGCGAGACGGGCTGCGTCGTCTACGAGGAGATGCCCCGCGGTCGGGCCAAGTCGGGGCTGTTCGGCCGCGGCCTGGAAGGATTGGGAGACGGGCTTCTGAAGATCGTGGGTCTTTGAGTCTTTGCGACTCTGCGAAACCGTCGATCGCAGGAGCGAGCACCCAGCCGCCCGCGGCGTAGACGCCGCGGGCAATGAACCGGGTCACCAGGCGCGGCCGGGCTTGGCGTTCCGAGGTGATCCGGGTCAAGTGCGAGCGGTCACGAGTGCATTCGCAGAGCCCGACTTGACCAAGATCAATTGCAGGAACGCGAGCTCCCCGCCCCGGTTGGTTGATGAGCGGTGGGGAAATTCCCCTTCCGCCGAGATACAGGGAGACGGCGGATTGAGCGGTGTGGCTGCGGCCTTGTTCTACAGCGCGAATGATACGGAGAGGGCCGTCGATGCGCTCGTCGCCAGAGGGATACCGGCAAGCGACCTCAGCCTCATCGTGGCGCGCGAAACAGCGGAGGAATGTTTCGCAAAGGGGGAGGCTGCCGGCCGCGGGAGTGAAGGGGACGAAGGCGTCTTCGCGGCGCTTGCCGCCAATCTCGTCTCCACCGCCGCGGGCAGCGCCTCGGTACTCGCATGCGGTCCGTTGATGGTGGCGTTGTCGGCGCGAGGCGCGTGCGGGTCGCGCGGAGGTCTGGCGGCCGGCTTGCACGGCCTCGGCGTGCCGGAACAGGATGCGGCTTATTTCGAGTACCGGTTGCGCAGCTGTGAGGCACTTCTGCTCGGCGTAACGACGACTCGCCATCCCCCGCGCAGCATCGAGGATTATCTTCGAATGTTCGACAGGGTCGGGCCTCCGAGGACCGCGACATGAGTGCATGCCGACATCCCTCCGAGGCATTCGAGCAAGCGACCTGTGAAAGACCAAGGGGAGTGAATGACCTATATCCTGCCGGACCTTCCTTACGCTTATGACGCGCTCGGCGGGTTCATGTCCGCCGAGACGCTCCGTTTCCATCACGACCAGCACCACCAGGCGTATGTCGACGGTACCAATCGGCTCGTCGCCGAAAAGGGACTTGAGGGTCGAAGGCTCAGCGACCTGATCGCCGACGCGCGCGACAGGGGCGAGGCGGCGCTGTTCAACCAGGCGGCCCAGCTCTGGAACCACAGTTTCTTCTGGCAATGCCTCGCCCCGCCCTCGGGCGCGCGGCCGACAGGCCGGCTCGCGGCCTTGATCGAGGATGCCTTCGGCTCGGTCGAAGGACTGCTCGGGCAGCTCAAGGTCGAGGCCGTGCGCCACTTCTCCAACGGCTGGGTCTGGCTGATCCTCGACCGCGACCGGCTGATGATCGCATCGCTCCACGACGCGGACACGCCGGTGGGTCATGACGGAATGAAGCCGTTGCTCACGCTCGATGTGTGGGAACATGCTTACTATGTCGACTACCGCAACGATCGCGGCGCCTTCGCCGAGAACGTGCTCGGCAACGTCATCGACTGGGATTTCGTAGCCCGAAATCTCGACGGGGACGGCATTGCTAGGGCCGACCAGGGATGAGGGCGGCACCGAACGAGTTGCGGCGGCCTTGATCGACTTACGTGCGTACGAGGCCCTCGGACGAACCGAGGTGCCGGGCCTGGAAGGCCGGCATCACTTCTGCTTCGCCCGCTACCAGCACCCGGACCGTCTGCAGTGGGACCGGCTGCGCATCTGGAACGACTGCCGCCTCGAAGCCGGGGCGAGCCGCCCTCCCGCCCATTGCGATAATTTCGACATCGTCACCATCGTCCTCGAAGGCGCCCTCCAGCGGCCGGGCCGCTTCGGGCGCACCTGCCAGACCGCGAGCGGGGAGGCGCAGATTCTCTGCGCCGGGCGCGCATCCGCGATCGGCCTTGAGGCGGCGGGCGGAGCCGCGGTGCGTTTCCACGAAATTTGGCTCCGTTCGGACCGGCGCGACGCGGCTCCGAAATGTTCGGTCGTCCAGCTTCCTTCCGCCGCGGGATGGAATTGCCTTGCGAGCGCGGGCGGCGACGGCAGGACCGGGCTTACTTCCAACGCAAGCGTGCTGGTGGCGAACCTCTCGCCCGGTTGCCCATTGCAGCGAAACCTGGCCGGCTCGACTCACGCCTATCTGGTGCCGATTTCCGGAAGCGTCCGCTTGAATGGCCAGCATCTGGCACAAGGCTCGGGCGCGGCCATCTCGGGCGAGGAAAGGCTGAGCATCGAGGCGGACGCCGGCCAAGCGCAGGCCGTGCTCGTCGAGATGGGCGCCGCTGCTGCGCTCGACTAAGCTTCATGGCCCGGCAGTCGCCGGGCCAGCGTGGGCGCTAGGAGGCGTCCCGACTTCACAGCGGGAAGAACATCAGGATCGCGATCAGGCCGGCGGCCCAGGTGATCAGATTGAGCGGCAGCCCGACCCTGACGAAGTCCATGTAGCTGTACTTGCCGATCTGGTAGACGAGGACATTCGTCTGATAGCCGAACGGGGTCGCGAACGCCGCGCTGGCGGCCATCATCACCGCAACCAGGAAAGGCCTTGGACTGACGCCGAGGCTTTCGGCGAGGGCAACCGCGACCGGCGCGAACAATACGGCGACCGTCGCATTCGACAGCAGCTCCGTGAGGAACAAAGTGGCCCCATAGAAGAGGGCAAGCGCGAGCACGGGTCCGAGCGGTTCCGTCACCTGGACCAGCGCGTCTGACGCCGCTCCCGCCAGGCCGCTCTCTTCGAGCGCGATGCCGAGCACGACCATGCCAGCAATGAGAAGCAGGATTTCGGGGCGCAGACCTTGATACGCCTCGTCCGCGCTGATCACGCGGAGCAGGATGAGCAGGATCGCACCTGCAAAAGCCGTGGCTGCGATCGGCGCGACGTTGAGGGCCGCCGCGGTTATGACGCCAATGAACACCAGCAAGGACAAGACTGCGCGCTTGGGCTGCAATTGCTGATGCGGCGCGAAGACCTCGGGAGCCCCGACCTGCGCGTCCGCCACGTCCAATCTTTGGCCAATCTCCGCCGTAATGTTCTCCGGGCCGGTGCCGCCCTCGGGCTTGATGAGCCGGCCGCTCAGCAGCAGCAGGTAGAGCGCTCCGGCCGCCGCGATCGTCAGGCCGACAGGCGTGATCTCGAACAATCCGAAGGTCGGCTGTCCGGACAACCGGGCCATATCCGCAACCAGCAGGTTGGTGGACGTGCCGATCAAGGTGCAGCAGCCGCCGAGGATGCACATGTAAGAGAGAGGCATCAGGAAGCGCTTGGGGTTGAGCTTCAGCTTCTCCGCGGTGTCGCGCACCACCGGGGCGGCAAGGACCACGATCGGCGTGTTGTTGAGAAAGGCCGAGGCTGCGCCGCACATCGCAATCGTGATCCACAGACCGAACGCACCCAGGCGGCGGCCAAGACGAACCGATAGCAGGATGAGCCGGTCGAGCAGCCCCGAAAGCTCGATCGCGTAGACAATGACGAACAGCGACGCGAGTGCGATCAGCGCCGGGCTCGCAAAGGCGCCCTGCACCTCGCTCGGTCGGACGACGCCGCTGACCAGTAATATGGCAGCTCCGGCCAGCGCTGCGACGTCCGCGCGGACCTTGTCCCAGATCAGCGCCGCGACCACGGCGACGAGAACCAGCAGCGTGACGAGTTGGTCGGGCGCCATCGACGCGCTTTGCAACGAGCTATTCGGTTGTGGCAAGAAGCAGGGCGCAGCGGCCGCGGCAATTGAAGCAACTTTTGGAGAGGAACGACTTGAGCGAGCGTGGAACGGCCAACTGGCGGGCGTGGCTCGCGGCGGGCATATTCACAGCCCTCATGGTCGCGGCCCTGCTCCTCGTGCGCAGCCCGGAACCACAACAGCCCGAACCTTCGCTGCCGGCACCGCGCGAGAAAAGCCCGGCTCCGGCACCGACCGCTCTGCCGCCGCTCACCCGAGCCGATCTGATCGACGCCGCTGCGCTTGCTGCCGATGCTCATGCGCGAGGCACTGCGCCGCCGGCGCAACATGCTGCGCTGGCGGGCCGGCGCTTCGTGTTGCGGTTGCCATTGGCTTGCCCCCGGGGTGCGGGCCAGCCCGCCCAGGCGGGGGCGGGAGCCTCTTCTTCCGACTGGAGCTATGACAGCGAGGAGCAAATCCTGCGAGTTGCCGTGGCGCCCGAGGTTTGGACCGAGGCCGAGTTCCTGCGGACCATTGCAGAAGGGGTCGAGTTCGAAGCGGCCGAAGGATTCTGGATTTCGCGGCCGTGGATCAGGAGCGGGGAATGCCCCGCGTCAGCGGAGCGAGACGACGGGGCCGCGGTCGACGCGACGCCTGCGCCCACCCCTGCTCAGGATTTGCGCGGAACCGAGCAGGATGCGGCCATACCTGCGCCGCCCAGGGAAACTCTCGCGCTCATGGAAGTGTTCGAATCGGGGTCGCGCCGCGCGGCGCGGCGGAACGGCCGGCCCTACGAGTTCGTCGGCAAGATAGAATCGGGCGAGATCGACTTGAGGCAAGGCCTGCGCCTGGTGATCGAGGGCCGACTGGCGCCGCTCGCGTACGGGCAGCCGATAGCCTGCAGGCGAGGAGATCCCGAGCTGCGCCCACTATGCGGAATCGGGGCGCAGATCCAGCGGGTCGCGATTACCGACGCCTCCGGCGAACGTCTTCTCGCGGAGTGGACCGACTGACGAGTTACGCCGGCGGGCGCGAACGGTTTCGGGGGCGTTGGTGCTCGACCTCGGGCCACTCGTAGAGCATGGCGTCTGCCAGCGCGCGCAACGGCTGGCTCCATCGCGCCCGCTCCGCCGCGTAGGCCTGTGCCGCTGCGGTCCGATCGGCGCGCAGCCGCAACCCCGCGCTTTCGAGCAGGACCCAGGCCTCTTCGAACCGATCATGCCAGTCCGTTGCCTCCGCCGAAGTCGGTGGGGCGGCCTTGCGTCGGAGGCAAGGCCGGCGAGCAGGTCGTGGGCCGCTTCGGTCAGCTCGGCGAGTTCGGCCGAGCGGAGCAGTCGCCGATAGTGCTCCGGATCGAGGGCAGCCCTGATCAAGGTCGCCACGTCGAGCGCGATGAGCAGGATTCGGGGCAGCGCATAAGAGCGATCGCGATAGTGAAAATGACGGAGTACCGGGTAGAATCGGTGCGACTGGTTGATCTGGCGCAGATAGTCGGCCTTTGAGCCGAGATGCTGCCGGGCGCCGTCCAGAGCCTCCCCGTCGGCGAGGCGGGCAATCAGCGCTGCCGCGTCGCCGCTGCGCCCGGTCAGATGGTGGAGGCCCCGCGCGTAGGCGTTGCGGCCGGTGAGGTGGGAGTAGACCGAAAGAAAATAGGTGATCGACATGCTGAAATAGGCGAATCCCGTCGCCGCCGCGGCGATCGTCAGGAGACGGTACGCGCCTGTCGACGGCGCCAGATCGCCGACGCCGAGCGTGGTGATGTTGAAGCCGGCATAATAGAAAGCCGCCGCCCAGTCGGTCGGGGTGGGCCCCGAACTGGCCACAATGGCCGTTCCCAAAGCCGGCTTGAAGAGGAGCGCGAAGCCAGCGTTCAGGAGCAGGAACCAGCCGATCAGCGTCGCGCTGATCACCACCGGTCCGCCATAGGAGAGGAAATCTCTCCGGCGGGGGCCCCGAAGGATCCCTCCAATCAGGCGGAACAACAGCCAGACCCCCGCCGACAGCGGCTTGCGCACGGGCCCACGTCGGCTGGCGGGAAACAGCACGCTGAAGAAGATGTCGGCGATCGTCACCAGCACGATGGCCGCGCCCGAGAGAGTGAGAAGAAGATCCATCTCTAGCTCTGCTCCTGAAGACTTCGCCGCGCGGCCCCGGTTCCCGCTTCGTCTATGGCTCCCCCGGAAGATGGGTTCCGCGAAGCGACTTGCCAGCCGTCTCGGTAAGGAAAACCACCGAGACGGCGCCGACAAGGCAAGCCGCCATCATGTAATAAGCGGGTATCAGAGTATCTCCGGTGATCTCGATCAGCCAGCTGTTCGCGGCCGGCGCCGTGCCGCCGAAGAGCGACGTCGAAATGTTGTACGAGATCGCGAATCCGGCGAACCGCACGTGCGTGGGGAACATGGCTGGGAAAGTGGCCGAGATGGTCGCGAGCTGCGGCACGAACAGCAGGCCCAGCGTAGCGAAGCCGAGAATGGCGCCGGCAAAGCTCGCCTCCATCAGGTGATAGGCCGGGATCACGGCGATGAAGAGGCCGAGGAGCGAGAACCACCACAGTGGCTTGCGACCGACCCGGTCGGAAAGACTCCCGGCAAAGGGGAGGCAGACCATCATGAACAACATGCCGATGATCGGCACCACCAGCGCCATGTTGGTCGACAGTTCCAGCCGTCGCTGGAGGTATGTCGGCATGTAGCTGAGCAGTGTATAGTTGACGACGTTGAGCGCAACCACCATCCCGCCCATGATCAGGAGCGGCCGCCAATAATCGCGCAGCAGGTCGCGAAGCTCGGTGCTCGTGCTGGTTTCCTTCTTTCCCAGCGCCTCCACCTCACGAAAGATCGGGGTGTCTTCCATCCGGGAGCGCAGGTACATGCCGATCAACCCCATCGGGCCGGCAACGAAGAAGGGGATGCGCCAGCCCCATTCGTGCATCGCCGCATCGCCCAGCGTGAGCGAGAAGCCGAGCATCAGGAGCGCGCCCAGCGAATAGCCGGCAAGCGTTCCGACCTCCAGAAAGCTGCCGTAGAAGCCGCGTCGGTCGTCCGGCGCGTATTCGGCCATGAAGGTCGCTGCGCCGCCATATTCGCCGCCGGTCGAGAAGCCCTGAACCATGCGCAGCAGGATGAGGAGGATCGGCGCCCAGATGCCGATCGTATCGTAGCTCGGGATCAGGCCGACGCAGAAGGTCGCGCCAGCCATCAGCAGGATGGTGAGCGCGAGCACCGACTTCCGTCCGAGCCGGTCGCCGAGCGGGCCCCAGAAGAGGCCGCCGAGCGGGCGCACCAGAAAGGAGACCGCGAAGGTGCCAAGCGCGAACAGCGTCGCCGTGCCGGCTTCCCCAGGAAACAGGGCGGCGGAGATGAAAGTGACGCCATAGGCGTAGATGCCGTAGTCGAACCACTCGGTCGCATTGCCGAGCGCCGAGGCGGCGATGGCCCGCCGGATCGTTGCCTGCTCGACGGGGGGCGGGGCGGGAGCTGCAGTCATTGTCATCTTGGCTCTCCAAATCGGCTTGCGCTCGCGGCTATCCGGAGTCCTCCAGTATTGCCGCCACAGGCGTTGTCCGCGGCAATACACGATAAGGCCGCTGCAGCCGGGCGGGCACCGGCGCACGCACGATCTGCCGCCACAAGGCGAAGACGAGCGCGGCGCTCGCGCAACCGCAGATCGAAAGGAACAAGCCGGAGGGGCCGAAAATCCGGATTGCTGCGCCGGCCGCAAGCGGTCCCACCACCGCTCCGACCGAGTAGATGAGCACAAGCCCGCCGGCGGCGGCGACGCGTTGCTCCGAGGCGAGGTGGTCGTTCGTATGTGCCACCGAGAGGGGGTAGAGCGCGAAGCTCAGACCGCCGAATAGTGCTGCGGCGACGAAGAGTAGCGAGCCAGAGACGCCGAAGGAGAGCAACGCCGTCACGCCGACGGAGCCCGCAATCGTTGCAACGACGACCCGCCGCCGTTCGAAGTGATCCGACAAGCGACCGAGCGGCCATTGCAGCGCCACTCCGCCGACGATGACGAAGCTCATGAACCAGGCCGTCTCCGTTAGCGACAAGCCCAGCCGTCGGGCGTAGACGGCGCCGAGGCCGTAGAATGCGCCAAGCATCACGCCGCTGACGACTGCGCCCACGAAGCCGAGCGGAGAAGCGACATAAAGGCGCCGGATCGAGATCGGCAGCTGCTCGGCGATCGCCGGCCCGCTCAGCCGCGTCAGTGCGACTGGAATGATGGCCAAGGAGATCGGGATCGACGCGATTAGAAACGGGAGTGCAGAGGCTTCGGGAGCGACGTTGAGGAACTGCTGGCCGACCGCCTGCCCCAGATAGAGCGCGATCATATAGGCCGCGAGGATCGTTCCCCTGCTCTTGTCCTCCGCGCGTGCGTTCAGCCAACTTTCCAGGCACACGAAGACGGCCGCCACGCAAACTCCGTCAACAAAACGCAGGCCGATCCAGAGCGAGGGGGACTGGAGGAAGGCGTAGCTCAGCGCCGTCGCCGAATAAAGCGACACGAAAGCGGCGAAACCCCGGATATGGCCCACGCGGTTGATGATGCGGGGAACTCGGGTCGAACCCACGGTCAGCCCAGCGAAATAGGCCGCGGTGACTCCGGAAATCGTGATCGCGTCCGTGCCCGCCTCCTGCAGGCGAATCGTAATCAGCGTCGAAAGGAAGCCGGACCCGGCCATCAGAACGAAGATAGCTAGGAGGAGGCTGGGGACCCTGAGTGCCGCCTGCAGCATGCTGAGTGAAGGAACGAGCGGAGCAATCGTTCCAGCACAAGATTTCAACGAAGTCGCTTCCAGATGGTTCTAGCGGGAAGATGCACTCGATGTGCCCGGCAGGGTGCCGAGCAAAGGTTCTCAAGAATCTCTAGTCGGTGTCATATTTGGACGTGAATGGCGCGCTGAGCAGAAGGAGGCTCAGTATCCCCAGGGCCAGGATCGATGCGAGCCAGAGGAAGCCGATGCCGCACACGATCCCGATCACGCCAGCCGCCCAGATGGAAGCAGCGGAGCCGGCACCCTTGACGTAATTGTCCTCCCGGAACATCGCACCGGCCCCGAGAAAGCCGATTCCCGTAATGACCCCGGCAAAGACCCGGCTCGGGCTTAGATCGACCTGCGGGTCGGACGCCCTGAACGCGAGCTCGAGCACCGCCAGCGACAGAGTGCAGGCGCTCAACGAGACGATGACGAATGGGCGGAAGTCGATCGGCTTCCTCCTGAGGAATCGCTCGAGCCCGATCATCAGCGGAAGCAGGACCGAAGCCGCGATTCGCAGCAGCGCTTCGGCCCAGGAGATGTGAACTGGTGAGAAAGCACCGGCTTCCATACGGTAGGAAACGGCGGAGGACAGCGCCGGTTGCGCGCCACAATCCCTGCCTCGCGCCGCCCGCTCATCCGCGGCCGGGTTGTCCACTAGCGGCGCACGGATCGCAGCGCGGTGAGTTCCTCGTCGCTGCGGCGGATGACGCTCATGCTGCCGTCAGTCTCCAGGACCACGGCGGCGACATCCTCGATGCGGCCCACGCCGGCATTGCGGATGGCGGCATCGATCTCGGCGGGTGTGACGCGCTCGCTGACCATGGCGGCTTCGCGTAGCTGCCCGTCCTCCACCAACAGCCGGGGCTGCGATCGGACCAGACTGCGGAACCGACGCGAGGAAATCGACAGCCGAGAGACCATCCACTGCAGGAGCGCCAGCATGCAGAAGGCCAGCACACCTTCGACGAGAGCGACATCCCTGCTCAGCAATATCGTGGCGAGCGTGGAGCCGAGCGCGACCGTGACCACCAGATCGAAGGCGTTCAACTTCGCCAGGGACCGCTTGCCGGCGAGCCGAAGCACCAGAATCAGGAAGGCATAAGCGAGCGCGGAAACTACGACGACGCGCAGCAGGCCCTGAAGGCTGTCGAAGAACATGCGAGGGAAACACCCGGCCGCCCCGGTTTGGTTCCTCGGTCAGATCCGACGATCGGGTTACGAAGGGCGACGGCTGCCGGTTTGCGCCGAACTGTCATCTAGGCTTCACCGGCGGGACGCGCTCCTGACCCTGCTCGCCATTGGCGCGGATGTCCCGGATCAGCGCCTTCATTTCCGCAATCTCGCGAACCTGACTCGCGATGATTTCGTCCGCGAGCTGTCGCACGCGCGGGTCGCTGATACGCGCCTTCCGGGCGTTGTTTATCGCGATGGAATGGTGCGGGATCATCGCCTGCATGAATGCCGTATCGCCGACGAGCGCCTGGCTGCGGTTCGTCGCGAGCAGTCCGAGCGCCATCAGGGCGGCCACGACGAGGACACCGATCTTCACCGCCCGGCCCTCGTACATCCCCCACATGAACGCCAGCATCACGATCGTCATGACGGCGCCCATGATCAGCGAGGACAAAAGCCGGTTAAGGCTGAACGTCGCGTGCTCGGCCGAATAGACCAGATGGTACATCAGGAAGAACATGATCACGGTGGAGGTGAAGATCATGGCCGCGAACCGGCCCCAGCCCATCTTCATGCTCTGCCCGTTGTCATCCATCGCGCGCGTCCCTTCGTAGAACACCAACGAACCCTGGACTGATGGGTTCAGCTCTCCGCCCACGTTCCTCGGTGAGCGCGATTTGCATAGCTCGCACCGCTCAGCGCGAGATGCCGCTTGAGGCAAGTGCGGCGGACCGGCCCAGCCACATGGCCTGATCTGCGCCGATGTCCTGGGGATTTCGCGCGAGGAGCTCGCTGAGCTCCGCCGCCCGCGTCAGCACGGCCTTGCGATCCGCGCCCGAGAGCTTCTCGGCCGCAAGTTCCGCGAATTGCGCTGCCTGGGACCGGAGGGCACCGCGTTGGTGGTCCAGCTTACATGCCGCACCGACCTCGCCCAGCACCTTAAGGAAATGGAATCCGGCGATCATGTCTGGCGCGACATAGTGGCGCAGGCGTCCGAATGCGCTTTCCACGAAATGCGCGAAGCCCGCGGGAAGTGCCAGCACCCGAGGATTGCCTTGGTCGTCCACTCGGATCGGGTGCGGCAGCTTGCGGCGCGCAAATTCGGTGGCCCCGGCGCCCAGCCAGTCGAGGCAGGTGACCGCCGTCATAGGATCGTTGACGCCGGCCGAAAGCGCGCGGGCGGCGATCTCGACCAGCTCGCTCACCAGGAACATGATGTCGTTCTCCGGAGTCCGCTTCCTTCCGATCGTAAAGCAGTTCCGCAACGCACCGGCGACGCTGTCGTCCAGGCTCTCGGCTGGGGCGACATCTGCCAGGCCGCGCCCGGCCATGGCGAAGTCGCCCGGCCGGTAGCGAAGCCGGATCAAGAGGTCGTGCCGCGTCGCGAGGCGCATCAAAGCATCCTCATCGATCGATTGGAGATAGCCCGTCGCGACGCTCTGAACCGTGCCCCATGATGTTGTCGGCGGCCAGCTTGGTTCGGAGTCCTGTTCCGGCTCTTCGCCGATCAGCGTGGGGAAGCGCCTGCCCGCGTCGGCAATCAGTTGCTGTCCGATCCGCGCGACCACATGGTTAATATGGATTGCCTGCGATACATGGTGGATGAAGTAGATGAGCACCGCGATCGAGCAGATGGCGAGCAGCAGTGCCCCGACGACGGACAACTGCGGCACGAAATCGGCGTCACCGCCATGAATGGTCCGGAGCACGACCAGCGAGTAGAGAAAGGTCGCGATGAAGGTGCCGAGCGTCACCGTGTTGCCGCGATCGCTCATGAAGTTGGTGAGCACGCGCGGGCCGTACTGACTCGAAGCGTAGGACAGCGCCACGATGGTGATCGAGAAGACCACGCCGGCGACGGTGATCATCGAACCGGCGATCGTCGACAGGACTTCCCGCGCGCCGTCGACACCGATCTGCTGATACCAGCTGATCCCGCCCAGCCAGTCGGTGCCCAGACGGACATCGAGCCAGACCATACCGGCGCCGAGCAGCACGGCCGCGAGCGCCATGAGGCTGGGCACGAACCAGTAGCTTGAGCGCACGGCAGACACGATGGATCGCAGAGCGCCGTTCATTCGGTCGCCGGCAGCGGCACTGTGTCGAGGGTCGCCCATTTCACGACGGCCCAGGAGATCGCGCGCTCCCCCGGCAGCTCTTGCTTGTCACATTGGGATTCAGCTCGACGGGGTTCATCGGCGGCTCTCCTGCTCCAGCGTGATCGCAGGCAGGCCGGTGATCTCGTAGGTGGCCGAAGCGATGGGAATTCCCGCCGCATCCAGTTGGGGCAGGATTTCGCGGCTCATGGCATCCTTGATCTCTCTCGTGCCATGGTCCGGCGCGAGGAAACGGACGGTGAGCTCCAGCCAGTTGTCCGTCAGCCGCCAATAGACCTTCGGCTCGATGTCGGCGGCCGGCAGCCGGTAGCGGCGCTGCAGTTCCTCGCGATGATTCGCGGTGAGCCGCTCTTCCGTCACCGCGTGCCGCCTGGCCGCCTCGAGGAGGATGGCCTCCGCCCGCGCGCGGTCGTCTCCATAGCGGATCGGAAGCCGCACCTCCTCCCAGACATAGGGGAAGTGATAGGTGTAGTTGTAGATCGGCTCGTCGAAGATCTTGTCGTTGCTGACGGTGACGATCCGGCCGGTGAACTGACGCGAATGGACCCACATGGCGGGCTCGTCCGCGTCGACCGCCGGCGGCTGCCCCATCTCCATGATCTTGGTCTGCATGAACGACAGCGCGATGACGTCGCCGCGCACCCCGCCCATCACGATCCGGTCGCCGACGTTGAAGGTCTTGCCGCGCAGGATGATGAAATAGCCGGCAATGGCGGTGATCACGCGTTGCAGCGCGAAGGCGAGCCCCGCGGTGACCAGACCGAGCGCCGTGGTCAGCCGCGTAGGATCGTCGAACCAGATCGAGACAATGCCGACAATGAGGATCATGCCGGCGATCAGCCCGACCGCCTGCCGCAGCCAGAAGCGCACCCGGTCGCCGCCTTTGTTCCCGGTCGCGGCGAGGAGCATGCGGACGAGCTTGGAGAAGAGGAGGACGATGATGACGATGCCAAGCGTCAGCAGCAGCTTGCGGCCGTTCTCCGGCGTCGCACCCACGAGGGTGACTCCGAACAGCTGAAGGGCTTCGCTCTCCAACTCTTATTCTCCGGAACCCGGCAAGCCGGGATAGGGCGAAGCTTGGAGCAGGTTCGCCAGATGCACAGCATTGGCCGCAAGCATCCTAGCGGCTTGCACCACCTCCTCCGGTGGTTCGGACAAGTCCTTGAAATCCGTCTTGTGCATCGCCTCCCCGACCCAATAGCAGGCGCCGCCGGAGGGAATGGTCCAGCCGACGTCGTTGAGCGCCTGGAACAGATCGGCCGTTACTCGATGCGCGCCGTCCTCGTTGCCGACAATCGCGGCCACCGCGATCTTGCCGAAGCTCGGCATGCGTCCGGCCTCGTCGGTCTCGCTCAGGAACGCGTCCATACGCTCCAGCACGCGCTTGGCGATGCTGCTCGGCTGACCGAGCCAGATCGGAGCACCGAAGATCAGGATGTCGGCTGCCAGGATGCGGCTACGGAGATCCGGCCACGCGTCGCCATTCCCTTCGTCACTGGACACCCCCGGCCTGACGTCATGATCGGCGATGCGGATGGTCTCGGCGAGCTCGACGCCGAGGGCGCCGAGCTCGCGGGCGATCAGCGCGATCATCCTGTCGGTGGAGGAAGGCTCCCCGCTGCTGCGTTTGAGAGAACAGTTGATCCCTATCGCTGTCGGCATGGGTACTCCCATTCCTGCACAAAAGGATCGAGCCACTGGGTGGGTTCCGGTCGGCATTCGGGGAGTACCGAGCGCGAGCGGCCGGACAGGACATAGTTTCCTATGTTCCGGCGATTTATCCGACACCGCAAATACGACTTCGGCGGCAGCAGGGCGGATGGATGTCCGTCGCCTTCGCCCTCGGCGGGATTTCCCGGCGCTCGCCAGCTGCGGGCTTGCTCTCTCTCGAGGTCCGGGGCGCGGGCCGTGTGGAGCAGCCTTTCTTCACACACAGTCGCGCTCGCGATAGCTTGTGCCAGCCCGGACACGGCCCATCTCTACCCAGCTTGCTGCCGCCGAAATACTGTGTCGAGACAGAAGCAGACTCTCGGTGACGGCATGGGCAGCGTTCACGCCGGGCGCTTGCGCGATCGCCCCAAGCTGGGCAAGGCGACCGGATGGCCGCGCAGGAGACTTCCGCCGCCGAGCGCAATGCCGGGCTTCTGCTCATGGGAGCGGCAGCCTTCGCGCTGGTCGTCGCGAACAGCCCGCTCGCCCAATCCTACCATGCATTGCTCCATGCTTATGTGGGACCGCTGACGGTCCACTACTGGATTGCCGATGCGCTGATGGCGGTCTTCTTTCTCCTCGTCGGTCTGGAGGTGAAGCGCGAATGGTATGACGGCCAGCTCGCGACGCCGGCCGCCCGGCGCCTGCCGATGATCGCAGCGGCGGCCGGGATGGCGGTACCGGCGATCGTCTACAAGGTCGTCACCGGCTTCGATCCGGCCCTGAGCAGCGGCTGGGCCATTCCCGCCGCGACCGACATCGCGTTCGCGCTCGGCGTACTCGCCTTGCTGGGACCTCGCGCGCCGGCTTCGATCAAGCTCCTGCTCGTGACCATCGCCATCATCGACGACATCGGCGCGGTCGCGATCATCGCCATCTTCTACACCGCCGATCTCGACACCACCGCGCTTGCCGCCAGCGCCTGCATCGTCGCCGCGATGGCAGGGATCAACATGGTGGGTGTTCGGCGGCTATGGCCCTATCTCGTGGCTTCTGCCGTCCTCTGGGTCGCGGTCTTCCAGTCAGGCGTCCACGCCACCATCGCCGGCGTCCTTGCGGCGCTCACGATTCCGCTCGGGCTGGGCGAAGCCCACAGTCCCCTCAAGCGCCTAGAACATGCCATCCACCCCTGGGTCATGTTCGGGATCGTGCCGCTGTTCGGCTTCGCCACCGCCGGCGTGACGATAGGAGGAGTCGGGGCGCTCCTGGCAGCACTGCCGCTCGGCGTCGCCGTCGGCCTGTTCGTGGGCAAGCAGATCGGCGTATTCGGCGCCGTGTGGTTGGCTGATAGAACCGGGCTCGCGCGCAAGCCCGCCCATCTGCGCTGGAGCCATATCTACGGGGCTGCCCTCTTGTGCGGCATCGGCTTCACGATGAGCCTGTTCATCGGTGCGCTGGCCTTTGCCGATCCCTCCCTCGTCGACGCGGCAAAGATCGGTACGCTGGCGGGATCCGCTCTCGCCGGCTTGCTGGGATTCGCGGTTCTCCGGCTCACTGCACCCATTGCCTCGACTGCGCTCGATGTCGACGAAGCGGACGAGGTGTTCGGGGCGGATGTCGAGCGGGACCCGAGGGTCAGTCTGGATCGCGAGCGCGCGGAGACCCGGCCGTAGTCGGCAATGGGGTGACATCAGGAGCCGGCCAGATCGCCCGGCTCCCAAGGCGAGCGTCAAGACTTCCGGTGCGCGATCTGGAGCTCGATGCGCTTAAGCTCCCGGATGATGAGGTTGGTGTCCATCCGGGGTAGCAGCGCCATTTTCAAGATGGCGGCCATGATCAGCAGCACAGCCGAGGGCAGGCCCCAACGCAGCTGGCTGACGGGATCCACCGCGCTGAAGAAGTGAAAGGCCATCCAGACGCCGGCGACGAACGCGACACCCTGGACGATCATCAGGATCACATTGACCCAGCCGGTCCGCCCGGCGAACACGCCGAGCGCCTGCGCGAAGAAACCCGGTTCGTCGCCGATCCGGCGGAGCACTTCGCGCTCGTCCTCGTCGAGCGCCTCATCGATCATTCTGTCAAGGTCACGCATGGTTCGTCTCCTTCCAGCGCGGCGCGCAACCGGCGCCGGGCGTTCATCAGGCGGGTCTTTACCGTGCCCACCGGGACGTCGAGAGCGACCGCCACCTCGGCGACGCTCAATTCCTCGAGATGGAACAGCGCGACCGCGGCGCGCTGCTCCCGCGGGAGGCCGCTCAGGGCCTGCCGGACCCGTTCGAAGTCGATCCGCTCGTCCGACTGCTCGTAGGATTCGGAAGGGGGCTCGCTCCCCACAGCTTCCCTGAGCCGCCGATGTTGGCTCGCCTGTCCGATCAAGCGGCCGCATCGCCGCGAGATGATCCGGAAAGCCCAGGCCGGAAACGCACGGGTGTCGGCCAGCTTCGGCAACCCCTTCACGATCTCACCCCAGCCGTCCTGGGCCGCGTCCTTGGCCTGCTCGCTGTCACCGAGCAGCCGCCAGGCATGGGCGAGCAGTTTCCCGTTCCATCGCCGAACCAGCAGCCCGAAAGCGCGGCGGTCGCCGATCCTGGCCGAAGCGACCAGATATTCATCGAGCGCTCTGTCCGCCTGAATGCCCACCGCGGTCCCCCTTCGGACTTCCTCAACAAAGGTGCGTCGAATGGGAAGACCGGTTCATGGGGCTCGGACAAATTTCACCGGTCTCGCGACTGCTCAGGAGCGTGGCGTCGAAAAAGTGGGACCTTGTGGTTTGGGCCGGTCTGAGCCGACCACCCGCGAGCGTCGCAGATCAATCGCACCCGTCAGCTTTCCGGCCAAGTCCGTGCCCATGTGAAATATGGCGGCGTATTGCGGACCAAACTTAGTTTCCGCTTTGGATCGTTTCCGGCCATAGCCAGCGCCAGCGGGTGAGCGTCCGCTTTCCCCCTTGGTTTCCCGCAAGCAGCCGGTCCGCTCCCGGCCAGATCCTGCCGTACGGCCATGCAAGGTAGAGAGCGAGGCGTGCTGGGCCACTTGGCGTTCGACGGCGCCTCGTGCCGGCTGCCGACAACGATGCGGACCGCCAGAGGAGAGAAGGGCCGGGCCGGGTGAGCGACAAGTGCGGAGAGGCCGCACTCGCTCTCAACCGGAGGCTGACATGATCAAGACCATTCCTCTCAGAAAGCTAGTCCCCTCGCCGCGCAACGTGCGGCGGAGCAGCGACGAGCAAGCGGACCAGCAGCTCAAAGCCGACATCGAGGCCCGCGGCCTCCTCCAAAATCTCGTTGTGGCGCCTGCGAGGAAGCCGCGGGGCTCATTCGCCGTCGAGGCCGGCGGTCGGCGCCTGCGGGCGCTGAAGGCGCTCGTTGACGAGGGTAAGCTCGAGGCTTCGCATGAAGTGCCTTGCCTCGTCATCGGCGGCGGCGCCATCGCGCAGGAAGCGAGCCTCGCCGAAAACTTCCACCGACTCGCAATGAACCCCGCCGACGAGTGTCTCGCCTTTGGGCAGCTGATCGAGCAGGGCGCGGACTTAGAAGGCGTCGCTCGCCGGTTCGGCCTCACCGTCCGGTTCGTCGAGGGGCGGCTCCGGCTCGCCGCGCTGGCGCCAGTGGTGTTCGAGGCGCTTGGCGCCGGCGAGATCACTCTCAACGTGGCCAAGGCCTATGGAGCGACGCCGGACCGGGAGCGGCAGGCCTATGTCTTCGAGCAGGTGAGCCGGAGCTACATGGCGCAGCACCCCGACAGCATCCGGCGGATGATGACGCAGGCGACGGTGAGCTCCAGCGACCGCCGCTCGCGGTTCGTCGGCGAGGACGCGTATGTCGCTGCCGGCGGCCGGATCGAGCGGGACCTGTTCTCGGACGAGGATGGCGCACGCTGGCTCGATATCGCTCTGCTCGAGCGGCTCGCCACCGAGAAGATGGAGGCGCTCGCCAAGGAGAAGACGGCGGAGCTTGGTCTCGCCTGGGTCCGCCCAACCCTCGAGTCCTGGATCGGCTATCCCGCGACCGCCGGCCTGCAGCGGGTCGTCCCCGAGCGCGAGCCGCTGACGGACGAGGAGGCCGGCCGCATCGACGCCGCTCATGCGGAGATCGAGGCGCTGATTGCGGTCGTCGACGACGAGGAGACCGCCGATCACGCGCGGCAGGAGGCTGAGGAGAAGGCGGAAGCGCTGGAGCGGGAGATCGCGGCGCTCGGCGACAAGCCGGCTATCATTGACGAGGCGCTGAGGCCGAAGCTCGGCGCCTTTCTCCTGCTCGACGACTGCGGTGCCCCGGTGCTCGACTCCGTGTTCTACTCGGAAGCCGAGGAGCGCGAGGATGAGGAGCCGGCGGACGAGGGCCGCGGCGACCGACCCGATCCTCCCGTTACCGCTCCCGAGACGGAGGAGCCCCAGCAGCGTCCGCAGGCGATCTCCCGAGCGCTCCTCGACGAGCTCGCGATCCAGCGGCGCGACGTGCTCGCGGTCCACGTCGCCGCTGATCCGGCGCTGGCGCTCGACCTCACCATCTTCCTGATGGTGGACCGCGACGCCGCCTATTCGGGCGGGAAGAGCGGGTCGTCCCTGGTCGCGCCGCCACCTGCCGATCCGGTGTTCGGGTTCAAGACGCCCGATGCCCCGGCGACGGTGGCGCGGGCGCAGGCGTTGGAGGCGCTCGACCGGAGCTGGACCGAAAGCGCAACGCGCGGTCAGCGCTTCGATTCGTTTCGCGCCTTGCCGGAGGAAGCGCGGGCGGCTTGGCTCAGCCACGCCGTCGCGCGGACGCTGGAGGCGAGCGCCAACGCCTCGGAACGCGCCTGCCCTTTCCACGATCGTATCGGCCGGCTGCTGGGGATCGACGTCGCGAAATGGTGGCGGCCGACCGGCACCAACTATTTCGACCGGGTGCCGAAGGCGGTGACGCTCGCAGCGCTGGAGGAGGTCGGCGGCCCCGCCTTCGCCTCTCGCTACTCGGGCCTCAAGAAGGCGGAGCTGGCGCAGTCTGCTGAGCGCATCTTTGCCGGCGACTTCATTGCCGAAGTGGAGGTGAAGGAGAGGGCTCTGACCTGGGTTCCGGAGGCGATGCGGTTCGCGCCACCCGTGGCGTCGTCCGATCCCGCCGACGACGATACTCCGCCATGGGAAGACGTACCCGCGGCGCCGTCAGGTGCGGATACGACGACCGAGGCCGCGCCCGAGAGTGGAGAAGGCGAGCCGGAGCTGGGCGGCGGTGAGCCGTCGGAGAGTATCGAGGAAGCGGCCTGACGCCTTCTACGACACCAACGGGGCGGCGCTTCGGGGCCGCCCCCACTCTCGTCACCGGCTGGGGACGGCCACCGGATTTTGTGAAAACTGGCCAGAGGGCTTGCCCAAGAGGGATATGCAGGCACGCCCTACTTTCCGCCGCGATCAACCCGGACCCACTGCGCCTAGCCGAGGCGCCTCACTGAGCCGGCCGCCACCACCCGTCCGGACGGGCGGCGGATCGCTCACAGGAGATTGGCGAGGATGGCGCACGTCCGAACGGATCGCCGCCCGGTGTCCCTGCCGTCCCCAACCGGTGCCGAGGAATGCGTCATGTGGCCATTCTGGGTTCGCTTTATCCAATGCTTTAGCCGCCTTTTGGCGGCATGGCCGCCGGACTATAGTCTTTCCAGCGCCACGACCCCGCGTCGGGCAACTTCACCTCCGGGACAAACCGGCCGTCGCAGCATTCGCAAGCGATGCTGGGGGAACGAACCTTGTTGAGCTTCAGGTTAGGCTCCAAGCCTGACAAGTTCACTTCGGCATCAATGCGGCAGCGCCGGCATTCGAGCACCAGCCGAACTTCGTCCTCTGCAGCTTCGGCGGCGGTAAAGTCCCAGAGGCGGTCCGGCGGAACCGTTTCCAGGCCATTTGGCCGGCTGGCCGTCTGATGTTCCGCCCATTGGTTCGCGAGCTCGTAGCCGAGCCAAATGAAGCGACGTGCCCAGATCGTCTCCGCGATCAGCGACGTCAGGTGCGTTGGAGCAGTATCGAGAATCTCGAACTTCGGGACCTGCCACTTGTCTAGAATCTGCTTGAGGCGCCCGGTCTTGCAGCCGGTGTCGGTGGAGCCGCCGCCTCCGTCTCGCATGTGGTCGTTGGCCCGGATGCGGAGCTGCTTGGTGCGCCCGACATAGACCGGCGGCCCATCGGCGTGCTGCCGGATCAGGTCCCGCCGCGAGGGGTCGCGGATGGCGTATATGACGTGCCCCTGTCCGCGGGCGAGATCCCCGACGCGCTGAACCTCGTTCCGTATCAGCGCCTGGAACGCGCGCAGCTCAGGGTTCGGGGAATAGCGCCTCACAGGTGGATCATAGCGGCGTACCCGCGACGAGGCATCCGCCCGCGCGGTCGGACGGCCGCGCGATCTCGGGAGCGTCGGATCCTACCGCTTGAATATGTCCATGAAGCTGATCGTGCCGCTGAACAGGGCGTGGGCGACCAATTGGGACCGGCTGACGGCATCGTAGTTTGCGCGCGCCTGCTTGACATACTGATGGACGGTTTCCGGGCTGATCCCGAGGATTGTGGCGATTTCGGAATCCGACTTTCCCCGCGCGATCCAGATCAGGCAGTCGCGCTCCCGGTCGGAAAACCGCGCCGAATCCGCTTGCTTCTGGTGATCGCGCTTCACGAGCCGCCTTGCGGCCTCGAAGGCAAATGCGCCGACCAGTTGTGCGGTCGCGAAGTGCTCCGCCTGCAGCGGCCGGCCACGAGCGCTCGCGAACGAGCAGGAACCGTTCACCTCCCCGGGCACATGCGCAGGTACGGTGTAACCGTTCACCAGGCCTTGTTTGGCGGCGGCGGCCAGCACGGCGCGGTCCATGCGGGTGAGCGGGATCATCTTCGGCAGCTGCGACCAAGTAAACCCAACCAGCGTCAACTGGCACGCCCGGTGAACAGGGTCGGTGCGCCCCAGCTGCTTGCGATCGTAATAGCGCTCCCACTCATCCGGATAGTTGTGGATGCGGATCGTCGGCTCCGATGAGCTGCCCAGGTCCACATGGTGGATGAGCGCGAAGTGGCGAAAACCCAAGTCTTTGGTGATTTCCGCGAGGATCGCGCGGAGCTCCGCCTGCGTGCTGGCAGAGCTCACGTCGTCGATAAAGGCACCAACCCGTTCGAACATGCCGAAACGCTGCGTTTCCGCACGGTCACGAGGGGCGTCCCAAAGCGCCGGGTCCGCGTGCCGCCCTCCTGAGGCCGCGACCCGGGATCTCACTCCGGAGCGTGGCCGCCAATGGCCCTGTCCCGCTCTCCGGCTGAGCCGGCGAGTTCGTCCAGATCGCCACTATGACAGCATAGGCCATTGTCGCGCCATTCCCCCAATTGGGGGAATGGCTTAGCGCCCTGAGCTGACACAGCAGAGGAAAGGGAGCCCCGGAAGACCGGCTCGACAGGAGCCGGACAGATTTCGGAGACTTCCGATGAAGCATGCAATGAGCCGCCTTTCGCCGGCGGAGACGATTACGGCCGCCATCGTGGAGCGGCTCGAAGCGGGCACTCGGCCTTGGGTGCAGCCGTGGACCGGCGCGTCCGTGTCACGGCCGCTGCGCGCCTGCGGCACACCATATCAAGGGATCAATGTCCTCTGGCTCTGGATGGCGTCCGAGGCGGCGGGGCACACTTCGCCCTTCTGGATGACGTATCGTCAGGCGCATGTGCTTGGAGCCCAGGTGCGGAAGGGCGAGCGTGGCACCGTCACCATATTCTACCGTGCGTACCGTCCGAAGGATGGCAAGGAGGACGATGACGAAGGCGAGTGCACGCGCCGCGTCCTCAAGAGCTTCACCGTCTTCAATGCCTGTCAGATCGACGGGCTGCCGAGTCGCTTCTTTCCCGAGCCGCAGCCGCTCCCGCCGGCGACGGAGCGCGATCGGGTCCTCGACGCCTTCTTCTCAGCGGTTCCGGCCCGTATCCGCCACTTCGGCGCGGAGGCTTACTACTCTCCCGCGTCGGATCAGGTGACGATGCCGGACCCCGGCCTGTTCCGGGACCTGGACCACTACCGTGCGACGCTCGCGCACGAGCTGTCGCACTGGACCGGGCACGAGAGCCGGCTGGCCCGACAGATGGGCGGGCGGTTCGGCAGCGACGCGCACGCGATGGAGGAGCTGGTGGCCGAGCTTTCCTCGGCGATGCTCGGGGCGGAGCTTGGGTTGCCCGTCGAGCATCTCGACCACCATGCCAGCTACCTCGCTTCCTGGCTCAGGGTGCTGAAAGCCGACAGCCGAGCCATCCTCACCGTGGCGGCGAAGGCCGAGGAAGCTGCGTCGCTGCTGCTGCGGCTTGGGCGGAGGGAGGCGCCGGCGGATGTCGTGCAGCAGCCTGATGCTGAGGATCTGAAGGCGCTCGCGGCTTGAGCAGGGCGTCGGCAGGCGGAATGGAACGGGCCCGCCATCACGCGCGCCCGGCCGGCCGGGAGAGGCCCTGCCCCGGCGCCGAGGCGCCCGCAACCCGCTCCGCCCGCGGCCCGTGTTGGCTTGCCGCTTGCGCGTCAGCCTGCCCGCGCCGGCCGCGGCTTCGGGGTATCCCGCCCTTTGGGGCGGTGCGGGCCCTCGCCTGAGTCGGGGCTTCGGGCTCCCGGCGCCGATCCCGGCGCGTAACAGGAGAGCCTGCCATGCATACCACACTTGCCGCCCAGCTCGCCGCGCTGGAGCTCGGTCACCTCAACGTCGCACGACAATGCGGCAGCCCTTGCACCGACGGCATCGATCCTGACGCCACCGAGCAGACGCTGGCGGCGGTCTGGTCGGACCTCTTCGCCCTCTTCCCCGACACCGCGCTGGAGGACGATGCCGAGGAGATCGCCTGGGCTTTCGTGAACCTGTTCCATCGTGCCGCCGCAAAGCGTCTGGCGCAGGTGGACCGTGCGACGGACGAGATCCGGTGCCTCCTCGCCTCCGCCGACGGCTCCGAGGTGCATTCGAGCCAGCTGGAGTCCGAGATCGAGCGTGCCCGTGCGGCCGAGGCCGCCATGCTTGGCCTTGAGGCGCTCCGCGAGACGGCAGCGCTCCTCTACATGCGCGAGACCGGTCATAGCTGGCGCCCGGCCGGCAGCTCCCGCCTCAATCATGGCGCCGGGTGCACCTCCGCCGTTGTCGATGGACGCGAGTTCCTGCGGGCCCGGGCTGAGACCCGTCGCCGTGCCGCGATGCCCGAAGGAACGCCGGTGCTGTTCGCCGGCGGCCGCCTGTCCTTCGAGAGCGATGAGGCGGCGAAGACGCTCGCCACCAATGTCTGGGACACGCTCGACAAGGTGCGCGACCGTGTCGCGGACATGATCCTCGTCCACGGCGGCGACAGCAAGGGCGTCGACCGCCTTGCAGCCTCCTGGGCCGAGCGGCGCAAGGTCCCGCAGCTCGCCTTCGGCCTCGACAGCCGCCTCGGGCAGCGTGCCGGGTTCAAGCGCAACGAACAGATGCTCTCGCTCAATCCGCGTTGCCTCGTGGCCTTCGCCGGCAACGGCGTCCTTGAGCGTCTGGTCATTCAGGCGAAGGAGAAGGGCGTCGCAGTCGTAGATCGGCGTGGCCCGCTCGGGACCAATCCCAAGCGCGCGGCACGTGCCGCCCAACCGGCATAGCCGCTCGGCCTGGGCCGGCTGACGCCGGTCCAGGCCTCCCATCGCGTCAGATGCTTGTCGAAGCGCTCGTTCGCGGATTAGCATGCTGCCGTCGGCTTCGGCCGGCCGCGGCGCCCGATGCGGCTGGCCGGCGCTATAGCCAAGGCGCCGGCACATGTTCCCAAACATGGTCTCACAGTCCTCACGGGGGCCGCGCTCCGGCGTGGCGCCGCTTAGCCAGAGGAGAGGGCGCGGGCGTGCGGCGGAGGCGCGAGGCACGTCATACGGACGCGGCCGGCCTCCGCGCACAGAGGAATGCCGCCATGTCCGACACACCCGACCCCGATCCCGACCTCCTGCGCCGGATGGAAGAGGCCATGCTCAACATGCCGAAGCTGCAGAGGGAGATCTTCCTGGCTCACCGCTTGGACGACATGCCCTACAGGGAAATTGCGGAGCGGACCGGCCTCTCGGTGCGCCAAGTGGAGCGCCACATGGCGAAGGCGCTCTACAAGCTCGTGAAGCAGCTGGACGGTCGAAAGCTCACTTGGTGGGAGCGCCGGTTCTGACAACCTAGGGGGCGCTGTCTTGCCCTCGCCAGCGGCGCCCAGACCTCTTAGGATCGATCCCTATGCGAACCGATCTCGACCATCTTCCGCCGGCCAAGCAGCGCGAGCTGGAACGCGTGGTGCAGATCCTTTTCGAGGAATTCGAGGAGAAGATCGCCCTTGGAACGCAAGACTGGAAGCGTAAGGGACGTATCCAGAAGATCATCCTCTACGGCTCCTATGCCCGCGGGAACTGGGTCGACGAGCCACACACGGCCAAGGGCTATCAGTCGGATTTCGACCTGCTGATCATCGTCAGTGACAAGCGTCTGACGGATCGGGTGGAGTATTGGGCGAAGGCCGATGACCGGCTGATACGTGAGCTGTCGATCACGAAGACGCTGCGGACGCCGGTCAATTTCATCGTCCACACGCTTCAGGAGGTGAACGACGGACTGGCGCACGGCCGGTACTTCTTCATCGACGTCGCGAAAGAGGGGATCGCGCTCTACCAGAGCGACGAAACCGACCTTCCGGAGCCAAAGCCGAAGACGCCTGAGCAGGCGCTGGCAATGGCGAAGGAGTATTTTGAGGAGTGGATGCCGAGCGGCGCTGAGTTCCTCGAGGGGTTCAAGTTCTACATGGGGCGACGCAGCTGGAAGAAGGCTGCGTTCCTCCTCCATCAGGCGACCGAGAACCTCTACCACTGCGTCCTATTGGTGCAGACGTTTTACACGCCGCACGTCCACAATCTGGCGTTCCTACGCACCCAGGCCGAGCGGATTGATCGCCGGCTGGTGCACATCTGGCCGCAGGATAGCCGCCGCGACAGGCGCCTTTTTGAGAAGCTGAAAGCCGCCTACGTGAAGGCGCGATATTCGAAGCACTACCGCATCGGCGAGGACGAACTGACATGGCTCGGTCAGCGCGTGGAAGAGCTCGGGCAGGTCGTGCACGTGATCTGCTCTGAGCGGATCGCTATGCTCGAGGCGCGGGCGAAGGCCGCCTGATCGTCTGTTACGAGCGGCGGTGAGCCGATCGTCAGGAGCGCTATAGCACCGTTTTCAGGTCATCTTCGGCTCCCGTGGCGCGCCGCCGGACCACACCCATCTCCTTTCTTCAGCCCTGATGGCGCGGCTGCGGCGGTCCGCAACCCGCGGCCCTGCGGCCCGTGTTGCCCTTCGGGCTGCCCGCGCCGGCCTTGTGCCGGGGTTCCCCTTCGGCTGCGCCTCCGGTGCGCTCCGCCGCTTTCGCCGCGCCCTTCTCCGGGCTGTCGACGGGGTGGTCCCGGCGACAGGAACAGGAGATTTCAGCCATGACAAACACCGTTCTTCTCGTCGGCAACCTGGGCGCCGACCCCGACCTCCGCACCGCCAACAGCGGCACCGACATCGCCAGTTTCAGCCTCGGAACGAGCCGGCCGAAGCGCGACAGCGAGGGCAAGACCTACAAGGATGCGAGCGGCTTCACGGCTAAAGACACCGAGTGGCACCGCATCACCTGCTTCAACGGGCTCGGCCGGATCATCGCTCAACACGCGACCAAGGGCATGCTCGTCTCCGTTCGTGGACGGCTCCACTACACCCGCTGGACCGATCGCGAAGGTGTCGAGCGCTACGGCTGCGAGATCATCGCCGAGGACGTCCAGTTCCTCAGCCGACCGCGGCAGGCGGGTGCCGGCGGAGGCTCCGAGCCGCAGCAGGATCTTGACGACGACGTGCCGTTCTGACCCTGCCGAGCAGCCCCGGCGGCAGGCGCCGCCGGGGCCCTTTGTTGTGCATCCGACCTAGAATTCTTCCGCCAAGATGCTCTGCGGCTCGTGCATTTTGGTGCGGGAGGAGAGGCTGCGAAGGAGGGGGTCTTGTCTCGTAGAGGCCCAGTGTGGCGGGCGGCGAAGCGGCTGATCAAGGCTGCGCGGTGCCCCCAATTTGCTGCGCAAATCGGCACCCCCACGCCCCGCTTCGCGGCGCCTTCGGCGGCCCTGACAGCCGCCTCGCCGCCCGCTCCGCAGGCGCCGTCTTCGATCCTGAAGGCAGCAAAGATGGAGACGGCGATGACTTCTCTCATGATCAGCAATGTTCGGTGCGACGCGCTTGTGGACGCTCTTCAGGCCGAGTTCGGAGGTATCCTGGCCACCCGCATTCTGGAGGCCGAAGCGGTCGACTTCCTGTGGGATGCACGGGTCGCGGAGCGTTATCTCGGTCAGCACATCAGCGACGAAATCGATGCCGAGGATGTATCCCAGGAGCTCTCGCGCGTGCTGGTCCTGAGCCATCTGACCGACGTTTGGCACGTCGGATTGTGCCTCGTCGATGGCGAAGGAACGGCCGTTGATCTGCTCTGGAAGCGGCCATTCGGAAGCCGTGCAGAGGCCGAACTGGGCTTCGCTCCGGCGCGATAATGCATCAGGAATTCGCCCGCGGGGGCGGCGCGGCAGCGTCGCTCCCGCTTTCTTTGTGCTCGCCGGATTGTTGGATGGGCCGGCTGGGGTGAGACGTTTTGGGACAAGTAGGCGGGATGAGGCAAAAGAGAGTATAGTGAGGGCAAGATAAAGCGGATTTCAGCTCGTCGCAGAAATGCCGCTATGTGACTGTCTGCACATCTTTTTTTCGGGAGACAGTTTGTCTCCGCGCCTGTGGCACAGAGAGACTGACCGCCCTTTTCGACGCACGAAACGGCAGATTCCCGCCGTTCGCCGGAGAGACACTTTAGCCGCGCTCGCCGCTGGAGCATATCCTCGTGGATGGCGGACGACGAGAACAGGTTCGAGCCGCGGCTCGGCCGCATGCGTAGCACCAAGGGGCTGCGGAGTGCCCGCTCATTTCACGGCCAGGTGATCGAGCGGCTAGCGCGGGCAGGCGTCAATCCACGGAAGCTGCCGGCGATTGGCAGCAGGGCGCCAAGTTCCGGCCGGTTCAATGCCCGCGGGCGTGGCGGCCTCATCGCCGGGCGGGCGGGGCAGGGCTCCGGCTGTTCGCGTGATCCGTTGTCGGGGATGCGGGTCCGGGCGCGGCGCGTGACGGTCAAGGCGCGGGTGGTGAAGCTTCGAGGGACGAGGGCCACTTCCGCTGCCGCGGCGCACCTGCGCTACGTGCAGCGTGACGGCGTTACGCGGGAGGGCGAACAGGGGCGGCTCTACTCGACCTTCAGCGACGATGCCGACGGCAAGGCTTTCCTGGAGCGCACGGAAGGTGACCGGCACCAGTTTCGGTTCATCGTCTCGCCGGAGGATGGGGCCGCGCTGGAGAACCTCCGCGGCTTCACCCGCGATCTGATGGCGAAGATGGAGGAGGATCTCCGGACCAATCTCGACTGGGTTGCGGTCGATCATTTCGACACGGGCCACCCGCACACGCACGTCCTGGTCCGCGGAGTGACGGAGGACGGCAAAACCCTCAACATCGCCGGCGACTACATCGCTCATGGAATCCGCGGCCGTGCCTCCGAGATCATGACGCGATGGCTCGGACCGCAGAGCGAGCTTGAGGTGCAGGAGCAGCTTGCGCGTGAGGTGGACGCGGATCGGCTCACAACCTTGGATCGGAGCCTCATCGGGCGGGCGCAGGAAGGGCTCGTAAATCTTCGGCAGGAGCCCGGCGCCTGGGACGGCGAAGGCAATTATCAGCAGCTGTTGATCAGCCGGGCGCGCAAGCTGGAGCGGATGGAGCTGGCGGAGCGAGAGGGACCGCTTGCCTGGCGCCTCTCCCCCGATGCCGAGAACACGCTCCGCGACCTGGGTCGGCGCCGCGACATCATCGCGACCATGCACCGGGCGATGACGGCGGCGAAGCTGGCGAGGCGGCCGGAGCTGTACGTTATCGACAGCCTGGAGGCCGAGCAGGATCCGGTAGTCGGGAAGGTGGTTCATCGGGGACCCGCCGACGACGACCACGACCGCCGCTGCCTGGTCATCGACGGAATCGACGGGCGGACCCACTATGTCGATGTTGGCCGCTCGGCTGAGGCCACGCCGATCGGCAGCGTCGTGCGGCTGGAGCCGGTGACGCCGCAGCTGCGGAAGGCGGACGTGGCAATCGCGGCCGTGGCAGGGGCGTGGGAAGGGAAGTACTCGTTGGAGCGCCACCTTCTCCACGACAAGAGCGCGAGCATCGCCTTCGCGGAGGCGCATGTCCGGCGGCTCGAGGCGCTCCGGCGCGCCGGGGTGGGCGTGGTGCGGGACGCCGAGGGCACATGGCGCATCCCGTCCGACTACACCGAGCGGGCGCTCGAGCATGAGCGGCAAGCCGCGCGGGCCGTGCCGGTCCAGATCCAGGTGTTGGCGCGCCTCGAGCTTGAGGCCGAGTCCGTGAATAACGGGCCGAGCTGGCTCGACGACCAGTTACGGCAGGGCGGCTGGAAGGAAATCCCGAGGCGCGGGTACGGAGAGGAAGTTCACGACGCGCTCCATCGGCGGCAGCAGTGGTTGATCGAGCAGGGCCACGTGCAGGCGCAGGACGGCATGCTCAGCTTCGCTGGCGACATGGACAAGACACTGCGGCAGCGCGAGTTGCGTGTCCTGGCGGCTCAGCTCAGCATGGAGCTCGGCCTCGAGTACGACTGGACGGGGACGGGGGAGCGGATCTCCGGCATCTGCAGGCGCCGGGTGGATACCTCCTCCGGAAGCTACGCACTGGTGGAACGGTCGCGGGAGTTCAGCCTGGTGCCGTGGCGGCCGGAGCTGGAGCGCGCGCTTGGGCGGGAGATCACGGGCAGGATACGAAGCTCCGGCGGCATCAGTTGGACGCTCGGGCGGGAGCGCTCCGGGCCGGAGATCGGCATGTGAGGAGCGGGCGAACGTCAGGAAGCCAGATGCGGCGAAGAGGGACTCCGATGTCTCCGGCGCAGCGCGTAGGCTGTGGTCTCCCCTCAGGAGCCGTCGCCATGAAGCCGCGCAAGGTGCGTCACCAGCTTTTCCTGTCTGCGGAGGACAGCGCCCGCCTCGCTCGCATCGCCGAGGCATCCGGCCGCGCGCGGTCCGACATTCTGAAGGAAGCCTTCGAGGTGTACCTGATGCGGCGGAACGCGCCTCCAAAGGAGTATGGCTTCGATGCTGCTTTGACGAGGCTGGAACGCAGAGCTGAGCGGGTGCAGCGCAACGTCGGCCTGCAGTGGGAAATACTGGCAAGGCTTATGCGCCACCAGATGCAGTTTGCATCCGGCCTTCCACGTCCGGAGCGCTCCCAGTTGGCCTCCGCGAACGAAGCCTTCGAGCGAATATTGGACCAACTATCGGAGCGCCTGGAGGGAGGGGAGCCGGAGCCCACGAGTGATCCCTCGCTCGAAAAGATCAGGAAGCTGCATTGAGGGCGAGTGTAGCGCGCGAACGCTTGAGGTTCGACGTGAATAGATGGCACAAAGGGAGTACAGACACGTTGAAAACAACGAGTTGTCTCGCGGATTCCGGCGAGCTATGTTGGCAGTATGCGCTATACGCAGGGCCAAGTTCGAGATCTGCTCGACGTACCGGTCGAGACGCTCCGACGTTGGCGGGACGCCTTGTCGGCGCTCGCACGCCATAAGGGGCACGGTCCCACGTTCTCGCCTGGGGACGTTGTCGCGCTCGCTCTCACCGCCGACCTAGTGAACATTTATGGGGTCCGCGTGAACACGCTCGCAGCTCGCCTCGACGAGCTCTTCGAGCTTTGCCACGGCTGTTCCTGGTTAACGCTCGAATCTTGCGTGATCGTGATCTCGGCCGACGAGACCCGGATGATGCAGGCGGACGACTCGCGTCGCGAGGTGGCGGAGGGCACCGTTCTCTGGATCCCGTGCCGCCCAATTGTGCAACGCCTACGGACTAAGCTAGTCGCCGCGGAAATCGACGACCCGCAGGCGCGCCTGCAGTTTCCGCCCACACCGCTGGCGGCCCAAGCGCAATGACGCCAGACGCGCACAATGTACTCGCTGCCACCGGCTACCTCACTGCTGATGGGGCACCGTCGGATGGGATGGTGCTCGCGAGCGACGTGCTGCGTAACCCCAGCGATGCCGCGCGTCTGGCCCCACTCATGTCGGATAAGCGCGGTGGATTAGGCGCGGATGCTGTGTTCCGGGTTGGCACTTCACCCGTCATCATCTTCAAGTCGACAGAAATATCAGCTGACCTTGAGACGGAGTGGCACCGCCTAGCGTGGAACGCGGGGGCTGCGCCCCTGCTTTGGATAACGACACCCCAGTACGTACGCCTCTACAACGCTTACCAGCCGCCCAAAGAGTACGGCTCGCAGACTGCCCTTCTCAAGGAGTTCCCGCTTGGTCAGGCGACGCAACTCGCCCTTAGAGAGCTGCAGGACGTTTGCGGGCGGCGCCATATCGCGATGGGTTCGTTCTGGCGGTCGGATTTGGCCCGCCCGATCGACCGGCGCAGCCGCGTCGACAACGTTCTCCTGTTCGAACTGGAGCATCTACTTAGGAGGTTAGTAGCCGAGGGGCTCCGCCCGGCGCTGGCGCAGAAACTCGTCGGCCGCTGCATCTTCTTCCAGTACCTCGTCCATCGAGGCTACATCGCGGGTAGCGAACTTGAGCAACGCTTCGGAGCGCCTGAGCTCAGCGGCATCCTGACGAACCTCGAGTGGACATACTCGCTGTTTCGGTGGCTGCGGCGCACCTTCAACGGAGACTTGTTCCCGATTGAAGACGAGGCGAGCGAGCGCGAGCAGCTCCACCACGACGCCGAGATGCTCGGCCCACTTGCCGACTTCTTTGGACGGTTCAATGTGTCGGACCGTCAAGGACGCTTCTTTCCGTTCCGCTTCGACGCGATCCCGGTGGAGCTCATCAGCTCGATCTACGAGAAGTTCGTGCACATGTCGGAGACCGACGGCGTGCCGCTCCGAGGCGTACATTATACACCCATCAACCTCGTCGACCTTGTGCTCGATCCGTTGTTCGAAGGCCTGCCAGCAAGCGCCAAGGTGTTCGATCCCGCGTGCGGATCGGGCGTTTTCTTGGTCGAGAGCTTGCGCCGGCTCGTATGGCTGCGCACACGAAAGGAGCCGCTGACGCGTGAGCTGATTCGTTCCGTGCTGATGGAGCAGGTGCGCGGTGCCGATATCAGCCCGGCAGCCCTGTCCGTCGCAGCTTTCAGCCTTTACCTTGCCCTTCTTGAGCTCGATCCGTCGCCGCCGAGCGGCCTGGAGGCCCTAAACTGCCTCAAGTTCGACCCCTTGGGAGACCGGGTTCTGTTTGCGCGAAGCGCCTTCGACCCAGGCCTGGCTGACGCTATCGCGCGCGTTGACGGCTCACCGCACTTCGATGCGATCGTCGGCAATCCACCTTGGACCTATAGTTCCGACGAGAAGCGAGACGATCGGGCGCTCGCTCGCGGCGATCGCGACGACGAGGGTGGCGAGGACGAGGCCGACCTGCTCGAAGTCGCCGGCAAGGAAGTAGTGGGCGCGCTGGACAACGAGCCCTCACGCCGCTCCGGGACGACCTATGCCCGATTGGAGAGGCTCCCGGTTCCTCCCCGTTCCACCGACTGGCCGTTCCTCTGGCGCTGCCGCGACCTCGGACACGAAGAGACCCGCATCGCCCTGGTGATGAAAGCAACGCCGTTCTTCAGCCTCGACCCGAAGACGAGTGCCGCCCGCGATCGTCTCCTGCGCGCCTTTCCGAACGTCGGGCTAGTCAACCTGTCTCAACTGCGGACTTCGCGGTTATTCCAGGAATACGAGGACGACGCGCCGGGCAGGCGGAAGAAGAAGCGCGCCGCCGGACCGGCGATGCTGTTCTTTTCCAACTGTCTGCCGGTCAACGGCGGCAGCGTCACGACCATCAATCTGCCGTGGACGCCAAGCTTTCAGCGTACCGGTGTCTTCGAGTTACCAGCCGAGCCGCCGAAGGTGGTGCCGCTCGACGCCGCAGCACGCGAGCCCGCGCTGCTCAAAGCCTCGTTCTTCGGAACTGAGCGTGATGTCTGGTTCCTTGAGCGGCTCGCGCGCAACGGCCGCGCGATCACGTTGGACGCGTGGTTGCGGGACTTGGGCCTACCCGCTGGGCAGGGCTATCAGGTCGGGACCAAGATGCCGTCAGCGCACCTGAAAGGTCTACCGCTTGTCTCGGCGGCAGACTTCAAATCGCCGCGTCTCCCCTTCGACTTGGACCGTTTCACTGCCGAGCGCGTCCATCGCGCCCGTGACCCCGAGATCTATCGCGGTCCGCTCGTCCTGTTGCCCGAAGGCAAGCTGACGGTCGCGCCTGTGCCTGGGCGCTACGCCACGATCTTCGACCAACGGGATCTCGCCTACAACGAGTCTTTTATGGGGGTGTCTTTCCGGGAACGTGGCGAAGTCCTCGCCAAAGCCTTCGCCGCCGTGATGAACTCCGCCCTTGTTGCCCACCAGATCGCTTTCATGGGTGGAACGGTGGGTGTGAAGCAGACGAAGGTGGAGCTGGCCGATCTTGAGCGGGTACGCGTGCCGCGTCTCGATACGTTGAACACGGCGACGCTCGCTAGCTTCGCCGAGGTAACTGAGACACTTGCGGCAGAGCCGAACCTTTGCACTGTAATGGCTACTCTGCGCCGGTTGGACGAGTTGGTCGCCGACGCGATTGAGCTCACCAAACCGGATCGTGAGTTGCTTGCTGACGCAGACCGAAGGGCCCGCGCGGTGTTCTTCGAGACACCGAACGCGCGGCGCCCTATGGACCTGCCACCGACTTCCCCTGAGATTGGCGCCTACGCCTTCAATCTGTGCGCCGCGTTCAACGCGTTCGCGAGTGATGACGAAGACTTCGTGCTCGTGCCCGACCGGTACAGTGCACTGCGAGACGACCTATTGGTAGTCCGTTTTCAGCTCTCCCCACGTGCAGCGGCGCCAGACCCAGATCTCAGGCCTGCCGCCGTGCCTGAGTTGGGCGAAGATCCCTTCGACGCGCTCGGAGGATCGGAGCTCCCGTACCTAAAACCCTCGAAAAGTCTCCGGCTCTACGCCGATCGCTACGTCTACATGCTGAAACCGGCGCACTACCGACACTTCTCGCCGGCCGCTGGTCAATCTGACGGTGACCGCATCGTCGCTGACCTTATGGAGCCGGGCCTCACAGCCGATCTCGCAGCGGTGCGCGCTTGAGTCTATTCACCGGCCACGTCGCCGCTGCGGCTTCGTCTCCGCCCACCGGTGCGTTCTATCGAGCTCGGCCGCAGATCCTAAAGAGTGTGCTGACGACGCTACAGCAAGCCGTTGCTGCGACCGTGACGGTGGTCGGGGAACAGCGTATCTTGGAACCGCGGTTCACGCGGCAGTTGGCCGTCGACCTTGAGCGGATCAGGGCGGCCACTCCAGGTGCCCCGCGATATGATATCGTCCATCAGCCCGAGCTTCCCATCGTCGACGAAGCGGGCGTGGTCATCCGCTATCGCCGTCTCGACATCCGATTGCTTTTCCTTCGCCAAGTCGGGGCACCCGGCGATTATCTGGGCCTGGAGTGCAAGTACCTGGACGCCAGGGATCGGAGCACTGACGCCGACTACGTTGATGATGGAGTCGAACGCATCGTTTGTGGTGACTACTCGCGCCACCATCCGTGGGCTGTCATGGTCGGCCTTGAACGCCAAGGGCCTTTGGAAGTGTCTATGGAAAATGTAGATGCACGATTGCAGGAGCGCTACGGCTCGGACGCAGGGTTCAAGTCGACATGCCGTGTGCGTCTGGAAAACGTCCGCGAAAGCGAGCACCCGCAGGCGGGTGGACCACACCGAATTTCAATTCTTCATGGTTTCTTCTTGATCGCTGCTCCGAGTAATGATGGATGAGACGAATCAAGGGCATCGGCTATCCGTCGGCACAGCAGCGTCACTCGGCACGCCGGACGTACGACGCTTTACCTCGTGGCTATCACGGTACTCCACACCTTTCTCGATTCCGCCTAGCCAGCCTCGCAAACCCTCCCCAAGATCCCAAACGCCTATGGGGGGCTCGGCGGCACCTCTTCGTTGATTACAGGCTGGCGTTGTGCTCATTGCGGTAGGAGGGGGTGCAAATAAGCGTGGCGGATTTTGACGACTACCTTGCGCTGGTCCAGCGGCTCGGCGCTGGGGGGATCAACCGCAGTGAAAACGATCTCTCAGCCAATCTGAAGGAAGCGCTTTGTAGCTTCGGCCTCCACGGCGTCGTGGACACTGGATCTGGCGCTAATCGCGCCAAGCGACCGGACATTGCCCTCTATGTCGATCCTGACGCGGCTGATGTGGGCAGCGCTGCCGACGTCGTGATCGAAGCGAAGCGACCATCAGAGCTCTCTGCGTTCGCCTCTCTGGGGGACGCACTGGTGAGTGATGATCTCTGGGGCGACAAGTTCGTTCCGTATGTCGCCGCGCACGCGGAACGCGTGACCTACTTCGTGCTGACGACTTTTGAACGATTCTTGGTGGTTGCGATCACCGGTGAGGTGCGGCGACGCGTTCAAGATCCAAATGCTTTTCCGGACGCTCCGTCACGAAGCGCGGTTCTCGCGGGATCGTGGTCGTTCGACCTTACTGAGCGCAGTGGAGCGGACGAATGGGCCGTGTGGTGCGGTCTCCATCTGACGCCGGAGGCGCTAGCCCCACCTCCTCTGTCAAGCATCTCCGATTTGAAGGTAATCACCAGTCCCGACGAGCTTGAGCTCTTCGCTGGAGCTCTTGCGGACGTTGTGGTCGGACCCGAGGGCCGCCCAACTCCTGGCGGAGCACTTCTTGCAACGATCAGGCTTGCGGGTCGAGAAGTCGACGACTTGCCCGCCGAAACGCACCGGGCGCTTATCATTTACACGATGGCGGCGCATGGCGGTATGAGCGTCGATGCGGCGCGCGACTATCTTCGTAACCATTGGCGCGCCGAGCTGGGCGACTTCGTGTCCGCAAGCGTCCACTCTCTCATTGGTCGTCTCTTCGCGGTGAAGGTCATTGAGGATGCCTTCTGCCTCGATACCACGCCGCCGTTGATTCCAGAGGGAGATTGGGTGTTCCACACGTCTAGGTTTGACGAGGTCGGCCGCGACGAACTACCCAGTCGGTTCTTCGAAGCTCTCGCAGCACTATCCCACGCCGATAACCCGGCCGTGCGAGATTTAGCGGCTACTGGCCGCTTCTACGACTGGCTGGCCCCTGAAGTTAGCCCCACCGCTTTCCGTAGGTTGATAGCCTTATTCGTCTCCCACAGCTTTGTTCGTTTGGATGAGGATCTACTCGGCCGTTTCTTCGAGATCTACGCTCAACGAGTCGACCGGAGACGCCGGAAGCAACTTGGCCAATATTATACGCCGCTTCCGATTGTGCGGCACATCTGGCGGGTGGCTATGGATGTAGCCAACGAGCGGCAGGCAGTAGAGGACCTGCTCGTTCTTGATCCAGGCGTGGGTTCCGGCACCTTTTTGATCGAAGGGGCAAATCGACTTGATGCCGCCGGCATCAAACGTTTTTGGGAGAGGCTCACAGGCTTCGACATTTCGCCGCAGGCGATCGGTATAGCCCAGACCAACCTGTACCTTGCAGTGCTAGCCCGACTCGACCGCGAAGAAGCGGAGGAGGTCGGTACTCTGCAGCTCTATCCAACTGACGCGCTCGATCCACGCAATGGCGCACGCCTCCGGAGCATTATGCCCCTGCTAGCGGATGAGAGCACAAGGGCGTTCATTCAGCACCGCATTGAACTGAGCGAGACGGTAAAGCAGCAGTCCCATTTCTCTCTCGTGATCGGGAATCCTCCCTACCGCAACAACTCCAATCAGACGCTTGCCCAGGTGGCGGAACGCTTCCCAATGCTGTTGCGCTCGTCTCGTGACAATGCCCGCGCACGCAAGCGCAACATACGGGACGACTACGCTTGGTTCTTCGCGGCCGCTGACCACTATATCGCCGACCGTGGCATGATCGCTTTTGTTGTATCTGACAGCTTCTGCTACGCCAGCTCCTACCGGTTTTTCCGCGAGGACCTTCTTCGTCGTTACCAGGTGCGCCAGCTCGTTAATCTCGGTGTGTCTGTCTTCAGGGACGTAGGCCCCCGCACGCAGTTCGTCATCGTTGTTCTCGAGCGTAGAGGCGAGGATCTGCCGCGCGCTGACGATGCCGAGCCAATTCCGTATATTGATCTCCGGCCACTGGCTGCCGACAGTGCCGCGTTCGGGACCGCGATCGATCCCCGCCTGATGGCGCTGGATGCAGGCCAGCTTCCGGATCCCCTGCAACATGCGCCTACGAGGGAACGCGGCTTCGCGTTATTCCCTGCGCTGGACGTTGTCGCGAGTGTGGAACGGTTCCCCAACGTGCTGCATGGAGACAGTCCGCGGCGCGTGTTCCTGAAGAAGTGGCCTGGGCTAATCACGGCATTCGACCAGCTCTTTCGCGCCGACACCCGGGAGGACGTTGAATCGAAGCTAAGCGGCTTCTTCAGCGCCGTGCAGCTGGGGGACGAGCAAGCACGTGAGCGTGCGCTCGATCGCCTTGCGACGGTTATTGGCGCTACGTCAGAGAAGAATAGGGGCAGGCTTTCGCTGATGGCGCGTCAGGCGGCCGATGCAGGCTTAGCTTTTGCACCGGGCAAAATTAGGCGTGTCGTGACCGGCAGTGTGCCGAATGAAGTGGCTTGGTATCCCGACGAGCGTCTCACCTCTTGGATCTATTATGAGCCCCTGCTCCGGGTGCCGAGAAACGTGCACGAGGGGCGGAATCCGGGGTACGGCACGATGTCGCAATGGCGCGACGAGGAGAGTCACTCGATTGGGCCGAAGCTGGTGTTCACCACAAGCACGAATCCCGAATACGGCCTGAAGGCTTTGGTGGTGCCTGGCGATTGGATGGTAAAATCGCATGGCGGTGAAAGTCAGCAGTTCCACTACACTGGGCTGGAGAACCCACTTCGCCCGCCGAATCTATCGGGACCCAACAACTTAGGTGACGACGCCCAGGTTTTCATCGCCGCGCTTACCGACACCGGCCGGGAGCCGGAGGACTTTCTCTTCTACGTAGCGGGTATCTATAACTCGCACGTGGCCGAAGACTTCCTTGCGGGAGGTGGTGGAAACGTCATGCATATCCCGCTTGAACCTGGGATCGTAACGTCCGGTAGGGCCCGGACGATAATCGATACCGCTCGCGAACTGCGCAACCTGCATTGGCTGTCAGTGGAGGCGCGGGAAGGAATTGATGCCGATCTTGCCGAGACGCTCCTGGGACCCGAGAAACTGATTGTCCTTGAAATGGTCGAGCAGGGCGGCTCGGGCGGTCGGTTCCGGCAACGTCGCACGTGGCGCTTTGGACCGAACTCGGAGGGGTTGATTGAGGAGCGCATTTCCGTGCTTCGTTCGCAATTGGACGACGCTGTTGATCTGATTTTCCAGAGCTAATCTGTCGGCCAAACTCCCGTGGACCAGCTCGGAGCCGACTCGCTTCGATGGT
This sequence comes from Pseudomonadota bacterium, assembly GCA_023390415.1. Classification (GTDB taxonomy): domain Bacteria; phylum Pseudomonadota; class Alphaproteobacteria; order Sphingomonadales; family Sphingomonadaceae; genus Allosphingosinicella. The sequence goes on from JAEWCW010000033.1 coordinate 46,025, forward strand.
CATTCAGCAGCGCTTTGGCCTAAGCACACCAGAATGAATTGTCGGCTCGCCGTCGTCAAAGAACGGCAGGCCGAAAAACGGCATCGAACCGGCTCGCGATTCTGGGGTGGGGGTATTTTTGGGGGCACGAGATCGTGTCGATACCGCAATGATCCGTGGTTTTCCGGCAGTTCCTCGGGGACTTCGATTCCGTCCCTGGGCACCACCCCCCAAAACGCTGGACCCAGCCCGCAAGCATCGCCGCTCCGGCGAGGGTGAAGGCCGCGCCCGTCGCCCGGGCAGCCGCGCTCCAACGCGCATCATCGCGCCCGGCGGCAGACCCGCGGGCGTCACTTCATCGACGCGGCGGCCCTAGCAGCCGTAGCCGCCGCGGTCGCCGGGATCGCTGTTCGACCTGCCGGTGCGGCCGTTGCCGCCGGGATCGTTCGGATCGCTGTTGCTCACACCGGTGCGGCCGTTGCGGCAGCTCGAATTGCCCCCGCCCTGGCGGCGGCCGAACCCCGCGGGATCGCTGGGATCGCTGTTGCTGATCCCGGTGCGGCCATAGCCGGCGCGGTCATTGGGATCGCTGTTGCTGATCCCGGTGCGGCCGTAGCCCGAGCGGTCACGCGGATCCGAATCGCTGCGGCCGGTGCGGATCGGGTTGCCGCCGCCGCTGCCCCCGCCGCCACTCGGACGGCCATAGCCCGCCCGGTCGCGTGGATCGCTGTTGGTGATGCCGGTCCGGCCGTTGCCGGCAGGATCGCCGGGATCGCTGTTGGTCACGCCCGTCTGGGCGATCGCCTTGCTCGCGATCGTGACGGTTGCGACTCCGGCAACGGCGCCGCCGGCGACTGTCGAGATGAAGGAGCGTCTGCTGATTTTTCTGGTCGGCTTCATCACTGCCTCCCTGTGGGCGCCGATGTCCCTCGGCGGCAGCGAAGAGGCGCCCGAATCATCCCTGTGTCAAGCGGCGCTCGGACTCAGTAATCGCGCGAATAGCGCACGTTGACGTTGGTGCCGGTATTGCCCGAGCCGAATTGCGAGATGACCGAGAGCGCCCGCGTCAGGGCGATCTCGATCTGGGTAGCGGTGAAGCCCCGCGCGTCGGTGATGATCTCGATATAGATGTCGTCCGACAGGTACATGCCGGCGGCGATGGCGGTGCCGCGGCCGGTGGTCTCGTCGGCGCCGAGGATGCGCAAGCGGTCGATGCCGGTCGCCGAGCGCAGCCGGCCGAGCGGGTTGAGGCCGCCGCCGCCGCCGCGCAGGGCGTTGAGAGAGGCCGCGACCTGGACCGCCTGAAGCGCCGAGATTTCCGTCACCGAGCTTCCGAACAGGATTCGCGAGACGATCTCGTCCTGCGGCAGGCCCGGCGTCGAGGCGAAGGCGATCTGCGGGTTGTTCGCGCTTCCGGCGACGCGGATCTCGATCTCGACATCGTCGACATCCGCGACCGCGCGGATATCGAGCAAGGGGTTCGGCGGACGCGCACCGGTGAAGGTGATCCGGCCTTCTTCGACGTTGAAGCGCCGGCCGGCGACGCTCAGCGTGCCGCGGACGAGCTGGACGTTGCCGGTGATCTCGGGCGTGGCCGTGGTGCCGCCGACATGAAGGTCCGTCTCCCACTCCGATTCGAGGCCCATGCCCGAGACGAAGACTCGGTTGTCGGCGCTGACGTTGAGATCGAGACGCCAGTTGCTCGGGACTCCCATCGCCTGCTGCGCGGCGGGATCGGCGATCGGCTCGCCGCGGCGGCGAACCCCGGCGAGGGTGCGCACCTCGGCGGCGGCCTGGCGGATGATCTGGTAGCGCACCTCGGGCAGCTCGAGATTGCCGGCGATCAGCGCGCCATTCTCGCGGCTGTTGGTCACCCGCACCTCGCCAGAGACGGTCGCGCCGATATCGTCGCTGCGGGCGAGGTGCGCGTTGTCGAAGCGGAAGGTCAGGTCCATCGGGAAGCCGGCGGCCGAGGCGAGGCCGATCCGGCCGGAGCCCTGGACAGTACCTTCGCCGGCGCGGCCGGCCAGGCTGACGATCTGGAGCTCGGACGCGGTGAAGCGGCCCTGGACGGCGAGGTTGGTGATCCGCGTACCGTAGCGGTCGTTGGTGTAGGTGAGGTTGGTCGAGCGCAGGACGCCGTTGAACTCCGGCGCCTGGACCCGGCCGGCGAAATCGGCGCCGATCGCGACCGGGCCGGTGACATTGTGGCCGGTGATCCCGGTCAGCGACATCAGCACGTCGGCCGGGCCGTTATAGCGGATCCCGCCACTCAGCGGCGCCGCGAACAGCCGCGTCTGCCACGAGCCGGCGGCTGGCCCGAGCGGCTGGAGCTGGACCTGGATGCGCCCGATCAGCGCCCCGTCCTTGCGGATCGCCGCCGCCAGCCGTCCGCCCTCAGGCACCAGCGAGCCGGCGACGGCGACGTTCACCGGATCGGTGCGGGTGGCGATTCCGCTGCGGGTGAAATCGGCGATGTTGAGCCGCGCCTCGGCGCGCGGGAAGGTGGCGCCGTCCGGCTGCGCGAAATCGAGGCTTCCTGTCGCCCGGCCGCCGAGCCCGAGCTTGGGCGAGAAGGCGTTGAGGATGGAGAGATCGACATTGTCGAGCCGCGACTGGACGACGAGGCCGTCGCCGTAGCGGCCCGCGAGCCGGATGTTGCCCTGCGGCATCACCACGGTGACCGGTGCAAGCTGCCAGCCGCCGCCCACCCAGGAGATCTCGGCGGGCGCAGCGAGGCGGAACGGGAAGTTGTTGAGCGCGCCCTGGACGTTGGCGCGGATATGCTCAGGCGTCACCGCCGCATTGGCCCCGACCCGGAAGGGCACGACGTTGCTGCCGTCGGCGAAGAGCTGCACCTGGCCGGTGCCGGCGCGCAGATTCGCCCGGGCGCGGGCGGTCTGAAGCGCGAGCGAACCGCGCCTGAGACCCGCGACCTGGACGTCGCCGACGATCGAAGGCGCATCCGGATAGAGGATCACGGTCGCCTGGACGATGGCGCGCTGGATCGTCATCGGCACGTCGCCCGGCACCTGCGCGCCGTTGGCGGTCGCGGCGACGTCGATGCGTTGGTAGCGGCCCTCCGCCCCTAGCGCCGCGGTCCCCTCGATTCCGGAGCCGGACATGGTCAAAGTTCCGACGAACGGCCCCGCCGGCGACTGGACGACGCGGCCGGAGAAGTTGATCCCGGCGACGGTCAGCCGGTTGATCTGGATGGTCAGAGCCCGACCCGTGAGGACGACGACGTCGGCGCTGAACGGCCCATAGGCCGATTCGCCCGTGGCTTGGATGGCCCAGCCTTGCGCGGTACTTCGGATCGAGGCGTCGACGTTGCGGAGGCCGATGCCGAAGCCCGGACTCTCGGCGCGGAGGCGGATCTGGGGCGCCGCCTGGCTGCCGGTGACGTGGACAATGAGCGGCCCGTACGTACTGCTCGTCCCGCGCAATGTGAGGTCGATCGTGCCGTTCGGCCGGATCACGCCGCCGCCGTCATGGATTCGGAGCAATGGCGCGGTGAGGCGGATCCCGCTCAGTCGGATCGTCCCGCCCTCGTCGAGCCTGATGTCGCCGCTGATCGTCGCTGCGCCGCCGAGCAGGCCCCGCACCGTCTCATTATCGAGGCGCCGGGTGCGCGCGACGAAATGGCCGGAAAGGCCGAAGCCGCGGCCGCTCGCCACAACATCGAGATTGGTGGTGAGATCGATGAGGCCGACGCCCTCGATCGCGTAGCCGTTGACCCGACCCTGCAGGCCCATCCGGTAGATGCCGCGCGAGAGATCGAAGGCGATGACTGCAGTGCCGGCGAGGCGATCCGAGCGGATGCGGAGATTGTCCGAGACGATCTGCGATCCGGCGACGGCGAGATCGCCCTGGAGCCGGACGTTGGTTAGGAGCCCGCCGAGCGCCGGATCGAGGCCGAGGATCCGGTTCGCGGTGGCGACGGTGGGGATGAGGATCCGGTCCTCGCGCACGGTTGCCCGGCCGCGCGCCTGCAGCCCCTCGATGATCGTACCGCCAAAGCCGAGCCGCGCAGCGCGCAGGTCGTAAGCGACGGTCGGCGTCCGCATCTGACCGTTCAGGATTGCGGTCACACGAACGTCGCGGCCGGTGAGGTTCGGAGCGAGCGCGCGCGGGTCGGCGAGCCGCACGCCGACGGCGAGATCGCGGAACAGATTGTTGCCGAGATCGACGATCCCCTGTGCGGTGACCGCGGCGTGGCGGTTGTTCAGGCTGAGCCGGAGATCGGCCTGGCGATTCTCCCAACTGGTCGCGAGATTGAGATAGGCGGTCGGCGCGAGCAGGCTGCGGACCTGGCCGGAGGTGACAAGGCCCAGCCGGATCGGCCCGGAAATATTGTAGCGGCCCTCGCGCGCCTGGACGTTGAGATAGGTGAAATGCGTGCCGCCCACGGCCGCGCGCACCCGGCCGTTCCACTCGTTCCAGCTGCCCCGGCCCTCGACATGCGCAAGCAGCGGCTGGTTGAGCCCGGTGAGGCCGGCGAGGAAGCCGTCCGCCGGCCCTTCGGCGAGCATGCCGATATCGAGCTTGTTCTCCGACGGGACCGAGTCGATGCGCAGAACCAGCCGGTCGCCGCCGGCCACATCGGGCGCCCGGATCGTGTTGAGCGCGAGGCCGGTCTGGAGCCTACCCTGGTCGATCCTTATCCGACTGCGCACGGACATCAGATGGCGCCGTCCGGTGACCGGCGGATCGATGATCAATCGGTCGATCCGGAACTCGCCGACATCGACGTCGATCTGGGGGAGCAAGGGCGCGTTCGGATCGCCGGGCCGGAGCTTGGGAAGCCGCATCAGGCGCGCCTCCGGCATGACCAGCCGGCGAATGTCGACGAAATTCCTGAAATAGGCGAACGGCCGATAATCGACGTCCGCCGAAGGCGCGTAGAAGAAAGTGCCCTCGGGATCGCGCAACGTGATCTCGTGGATCGTTAGCTCGCCGAAGATCGAGCCCTCGATCCGGCCGATATCGATGTCTAGGCCGGAGGCGGTCTCGAGATTGTTGATCTGGCGGACGATGTAGCGCCGCCCCGGATCGCTGTTCAGCCAGATCAGGAAAGCGGCGATCAGGACGAGGAGGCCAGCGAAGACGATCCCCGCCCATTTGGCCGCGGTCAAGGCACGGCGCCGGCCACGGTGGACGACGACGATCCGCTCGGGCTCGTCCGCGGGGGGCAAGGCGACGTCCTCGGCCATCAGAAGGCCTGCCCGATCGACATGTAGACGGCGATCCTGCCCTCGCCGGGCCGGCGGTTGACCGGGGTCGCGACGTCGACCCTCAGCGGCCCGAAATTGGTGTAGACACGCGCGCCGATTCCGACGCCGAAGCGCAGGTTGGAGAAGTCCGGATATTCGGTCTCATAGACTTGGCCGCCGTCGACGAAGGCGACGACTCCATAATTGCCGAACCGGTAGCGGCCCTCGAGCGCGAACTCGTTGAGGCTCCGGCCGCCGAGCGGGACGGAGATGGTCGCCGGATGCTTGTCCGGCTCGGCCGGATCGAAGCGCGGATTGGGCAGGATCTCGTGCGGCCCGAGCTGCTGGTATCCGAAGCCGCGCACCGAGCCACCGCCGCCCGCATAGAGGCGCCGCGACGGCGCAAGCAGGTCACGCTCGATCCCGTAGATGGAGCCGAGGCGGATCCGGCCGGCGATGACCAGATTGTCCTGGACCGGATAATAAGCACTGCCTTCGAACAGGTTGCGGATGTAGCGATCGAAGCCGTTGCGGAGCGAGGCTTCCGGATTGATCCGCGCGAGCAGGCGGAAGCCGCTTGTCGGATCGAGCAGGCTGTTCGAGCGGTCGTAGCCGAGCTGCCCGATCAGCCCGCCGATATAATAAGCGTCGCCGAGGGAGAGGGAGGGCTCGCCGACCCTGGTTTCGTTGGTCGCGACCAGCTCGGCGCCATAGGCATAGGTCCAGCGCTTCTGCCAGATCGGCGTCGATTCGCGGGTGACGAGGCCGTAGAGGCGGCCGGTATAGCCGCGGAAGGCGGCAAAATCCCGGCGGCCGGCGGATGCCTCGAACAGCAGTGCGCGGTCGCGCTGGCCCCAATTGTTGCGGCGGAAGCGCAGGCTCAGCGACTGTTCCTGGGTCCCGGCAACACCGGCGACTCGAAGCGAGCCTTCGGGCGGGAACAGGTTGCGATGCTCCCACGCGCCTTCGAGGCGGAAGCCTTCCCCAGTCGAGAAGCCGGCCGAAGCGTCGAGCGAGCGCGCGGGGCCGGCATCCTGCCGGACGAGGATGTTCACATATTCGGTGCCGTCTGGCGCCGTCTCGCCGGTGCGCACCGGCTCCGCCGAGACGCTGTTGAACAAGCGTGTCGCGACCATTGCCTCGCGCAGATCGTCCACCTTGCGCCGGTCGTAAATCTCACCGCGGTTGAACCGCGCGAGCCGGCCGACATGGCGCGCGCCGAAGGCGAGGTCGCCCTCGGTGGTGAAGCCGCCGAAGCGGGCGCGCGGGCCGGGATTTAGCGGAAGCGTGTAGTCGCCGGTGCCGAGCTCCGGATCGAGCAGGATGTCGCGAAGGCCGATCTCGGGGAAGGGATAGCCCTGCTGCGGCAGGCGCAGCAGCACGTTGGCCTCCGCTGCCTCGACGTCGATCGCGCGGATCGGTGCGCCGGTGGTGAGCGGAAGCGCCTCCCGGGCGATGTCGGGGGGCTCGGTCTGCGGCCCGGTGACGGTGATCGTTCCGAAATTGTAGCGCTGGCCGGGGACTGCCGTGATCAGGATTCGGAGGGAGGCTGGCGCGCCGTTCTCGCCCGGCACCTGGTCGATCGAATGGGCGGCGACCGCGTCATAATAGCCTTCGGATTGGAGCAGGCGGATGGCCAGCGCCTCGTCCTCCCGCGCCCGGGCGACGATCATCGCGCCGCTCGCCGCCTCCCCGCGCGCCTCCTGAAGCGCCGAAAGGTCGCGGAACCGGTCGTCGAGGCCCACCTCCTCGAAGCCCTCGGTCTGAAGCTCGTAGCGGATTCCCGGCTGCGGCTGGCTGGTCCCGGCCGCCTCGTTGATCGGCTCGGTCTCGAACGTGGCGAGCGGCGGCAGCGGCTCGGCGAGGGCGGGATCGCCGAGCGGCGCGTCGCCGACGGGCCCGGGCACCGGCGGGAAGGGCGGCGCGCTTGGATCGATCGGCTCGAGCGGCTCCAGCGGCTCGATCAGCGCCGGATCGAGCGGCGGGAGCGCCTCTTCGAACTGGGAATCGGGAACGATGGGCCCGGCCTGGCTGGGCGGCGGGGTCTCAGTGCGGCGGGGCTGGGGAGTCTGGGCCTCCGCCGAGCCGCCGATCGCGAGCGTGCTTCCTGCAAGTGCCGCCAGAATCAGCCTGGTCTCGTTCGCCAAGGAGGCCCCCGCAACGTCAAAGCCCGCCCGGTTTGACCAAGAATCAGGCGAGATGAAAGGCTTAAAAACGTTGCGGAAGCGAAAGCGATCCGTTGAATTTACGAAACGACCGGCCGTGCGCCGTCGCCGACGATGGCGAAGCCCGACCAATAATAAGGATGCGACGTGTCCGGATCGTCCATCAGCGCGCGCTCCGCCTGGCGAAGGGCTGTAGCGGTGGGGGTTCCGGGCGGCGCTGTGAACAGGCCCGAGATGAGCCGCTTGGTCGCGTCATAATCGTCCGGGACCGGCCAGTGGCTCGCGATCACGGAGCGGCCGCCGGCGCCGACGAAGGCGCGGACCAGGCCGTCCAGCGCATAATCGCCGCCGCTGGTGATCCCGGCCTCGCGGGTCGCCGCTGCGCTTGCCCCGCCGGCCGTGTCGCAGGCGGAGAGGATGACGAGATCGGCATCGAGACGGAGGTCGAAAATTTCCCGAAAGCTGAGCAGCCCATCCGAACTGTCCCCGCCGAACGAGGTCAGCAAGGCAGGCTGGGCCGGGCAATCGGGCCGCGGTGCGCGGAGGAGGCCATGGGTCGCGAAATGCAGGATCCGGAAGGCGCCGAGATCGCTTCTGCCGAGCAGGGCGGTGTCGCTGAACGCTCGGCCCGTGACGACCTCCGCCTCGTCCGGCCGCCCCCGGGCCAGTGCGAGGCTCGCGATTCGAAGCTCCTCTGCCGAGATCGGCCGGCTCCAGGCTGCTGGGGAGAAGGCGCAGCCGGCGCCCTCCTGTGCCTGCGGCGGGTCGAAGAAGCCGGGGGCGGGCGCATTCTCACCGAATCCGATATATTCGCGGCTGGCGCGCGACGGGGCGATCCGCCGGATGTCGCGGAACGAGGCGGCCGAGACCGCAGTGGTGACGTCGCGGTCGCGGCCGAGCCAGGCGATGCCGGTGAAATCGAAGCCGTCGGCGCCCGGGCGAGCGCTGCGTGCGCGATAGGCCTCGATCCCGGCGCGGTCGGTGACCAGCAGGTTCGGCGGCAGCCGCAGCATGGCGCCGTCGGGCTCGAAGACGAGATGGGTGACTCCGGCCAGCTCGGCCTCGGCCGGGCCGAACAGCCGGCGATAGAGGGCGAAGGCGCGCTCGACGTCGAACGGATAGGTGATCGACTTGCCGTCCTCGACCACTGAAATGCTGTCGCGGAGCGAATCGACGTCGCCCGAAAGCCCCGCCGGTGTTCCCTCGATCCGCCAGGCCCGCGCGCCGCCGGGCGTGACGAGCAGCGCATAGAGCGCGTCCCCGACGTCGATCATCTTGTAATAGGCCTCGCCCGGACGGAGCAGGCCCTGGAGATCCGCGAGCTCCATCGGGCCGGCGGCGACGGCGCGGTAGCGCGGAAACTGGGCGAGCCGAGCCTGGGTCGCGGACTGGTCGCGCTCCAGTTGGGCGATCGATTCGCGCATTGCGGGGTCGGGCGCCCCTGCCGCCTCTGCCCGAGCCAGTTCGACCCGGCCACGCTCGATGTCGCGGGCGAGCGAGACCGACTGGCGGAACAGGCGCGAGGCCTCGTCGCTGCCGCCGGACAGCTCGCGGGCCAGCACGGCCTGGGTCTGGGCGACGCCGGGCCGGACGAGCAGCTGGCTGGCGCGGAACATGTCCGAGACCGAATCCGCCCGGCCGCCGTCGGCGGCGAGCAAGGCGAAATATGGCGCCAGCGTCCGCCGCAGCGACGGGGTGCCGCCGCCCGCGGCGACATTGGCATCGACGACAGTGCGGTAGAGGACCCGCGCGGCGTCGGTGCGGCCGTTGCGGGCGAGGAAGCCGGCCTGGCGCGCCTGCGCGGCGAGCAGGGCCTGGGAACTGGGATAATCGGCGGCGAGCAAGGCGATCGCCTGCTCGTGCCGACGCTCGGCCGCCGCCATGTCGCCGCGGGCTTCGGCAAGCGCGCCCTGCTCGCTCTCGATCTGCGCGCGCAGCCAGACCACCGAGGCGATGCGGCCGCCGCGCACGGCGACCAGCCGATCCGCCGCCTCGCCAAGGGCGCGCTCCGCGTCCGCGGCCCGCCCCTCGATCCGGTCGATGGAGCCGCGCAGGTACAGCGCTTGGGCGTCGAGGATCGCGACCTTGTCCTCCGGCAGCAGCCCGCCGCCGGTGCGGTCGAGCTGGCGGGAGACCGGCGATTCGCGGTTGAGCCGGGCGGCCGTCATTCGGTCGACCGGCGCGGCCGGGAGCAGGGAGCGGGCACCGGCCGGGAGCGGCTTCAGAAGCTCGGCACGGGCGTCGGCCGGCCGCAGCTGGTTGAGCAGGTGCATCGCGCGATAGTTGCGAAGGCGCCGCGCGAGCACGGCGTCGCGCTCGACCAGCGGCTCGGCCTGGTCGAACATCGCATCCGCCTCGCCGAACGCGCCGAGGTTCGAGCGCTGAAGCGCCTCGTTGACCAGTGCCTCGGCGCGGGTCGCGGCAGGGAGCTCGGCACGGCCGAGGATCGCGAAATATTCCGACGATTCCGCATAAGCGCCGGCATTGTTGCGGCGATAGGCCTCTTCGAGCGCGCGCGCCGGATCGAGCGCAGCAGCCTGGGCACGGGCGAAGGAGGCATCGTCCCCGGCCCCCGTGGTCGCGACCTCGATCTGGCCTTCCGCCGGCCGATCCGTGACGACGCTGCGGAGCCCGAGCCGCAGCGCGCTGTCATAACCAGCGAGCCCCTCGGCCGCGTAGAGCGTGTTGCCCCGGCGGAGCGTGTAGCGCCGCCGCTCCGCACAGGTCGCCGCTTCGACCTCGCCGACGCCTTCGATCGCCACTCGCTCGGGCGCCGAGCAGTCCGATCGGCCGGAGCGCAGCCGGGCCGGGCCGTCGCCGCGGGTGCGAAGCGCATAGACCTGCCCGACGGGCGCGGCCGCATCGCGGCAGACGATCCGGTAGGCGCGGTCGAACATGTCCGAAAGCACCGGATCGGTCGGCGCCGCCTGCGCGGTGCAGACGATCCCGGGGCCCGCGCCGATCGGGAAGGTGTCGCGCAGGCTCACCGGCTGTGCCGAAGCCGCGCCGACCGCACCGAGCGCTGCAAGGGCGATGAGCGCCCTCATTCCTCGTCGTCCTCGTCGTCCGGCCCGGCCCAAAGCGTCGAATCCGAGCCGCTGGTGACCGGCTCCTCGATCAGGGGCTCGGCGAGGAAGGCGCTCTCGTCGAGCGGGTCGGCGGCGCTTCCCCGCGGCGGGAGCAGGAACGGACCGAAGGCGCCGGCCCGGGCGAGCCCCGGCACCCGCGCGAACTCGTTGCGGCAGATGCCGCTGTTGATGTTGCAGCGGTTGAATTCGGATTCGGCTGAGTAGCGCGGCGGCACCACCCGGTTGAACTGGACCTCGCCGAAGAAGGCGAAATTGGTGACGGGCGCGCCCGTCGCAGTGAGCCGGCGCCCGAAGGCGGTGACGCTCGCCGGCTGGACCCCCGTCGGCGCGATCTCGAGCCCGCCAGCGCCGACGGTGAGGCCGGCATAGGTGGAGAGGGTGCCGCTATTCTGCACGTAGAGCGTCGCCGTCGGTGCAAGCCGGATCGCGCCGGCCTCGACGAAGCCGCGCGGCGAGTCGGCGCCCTCATTGGTGCGCAGCGCGGCCTCGCGGCCGGCGAAGTTCGGGTTCGCGCTAAGCTGCGCGATCAGGGCGTCCGCCGCGACCCAAATGTCGGCTGCGGCAAGATTGAGCGTTCCCGCAGGCGCGCCCCCGCCATCGCGCAGGCGGATGCTCCCGCCCGAGGTCGGCACCTCGACCCGACCGGCCGCTATGCCGACCCGTCCGGCGGCATTGGCGTTGGTCATCGCGAGCGCGCCCTCAACCCGCACGGTGCCCGGAGTCGCGATCTCGAACGCGTCGATCCCGTTCGGCCCGCCGCCGCCGGCCAGCGCGAGATCGCGGACTACGACCTCGCCGGGCGCAGCGATCCGGACGAGATCGGCGCGGATCCGCGCCGCCTCCGCCTGGCTGAGCGTATAGCCGGCGCCCTGCCCGGCGCCGCCGAGGGTCGTCGGCTGCCCGGTCGGGAGCGCGTTCAGCGTCGCCCGAACTGTCGCCGCGTCGCCGATCCGGCCACCGTCCGGAACGTCGATGTCGCGCGAAGTGACATCGACCTGGCGGCCGGCGGCGAGCCCGCGGAAGCGCGCGGTGGCGCCCGCCGTCACCGCGACATCGGCATTGCTGCGCGTGTCGCCGAGCGTCGCGTCGGTTCCGGCCTGGATGGTGACGCCGTTCTGGCCGAACACCGATGTGCCCGCTGCTGCGTAACCGCCCGTGGTGGTTGCGCTGAAGCGGGCGGCATCGATCGTCCGCGCACCCGCCGGCGGCGCGGCATGGGTCAGCGTGATCCCGGTCCGCCCGTCCAGCGCGACCGTGCCGCCGATGATCTGGCCGCTGCCCTGCGCAGTGACGGCGATCGCGCCCTGGCTCGCGAAGCTGCCCGTATTGACGATCCGGACGATGCTCCCGTGGTCGGCGTCTATGGTCGAGGCCGGAGCCGCCCCGGTGGCGGTCAACGCCGCCTCGTCGATGCGGACATTGCTTCCGCCGGTCGCCGCCACCCGCCAACTCCCCGCCGTGCGGCCGATCGCGTTGGCGACGCTCAGGCTTCCCGCCGCGCCTCCCGGCAGCCGGGCAGCGCTCAACGTGATCGTGCCGGTCGTTCCGCCGGTCGCCTGGAGGTCGGCAGTGCCGGTGACCGTCACCGGCGCACCGTTCGACGCCAGGGTCGCCGACCCACCGCTCGCGTTGACGCCGGTCCCGACGGCGGAGAGCCGCACATTGGTGAAATTCGCCCTCCCATTGATCACGGTCGCAGGCGCGCCGCCGAGCGGCCCGGCGACTGTGCCGGCCATGACATTGCCGGCAGCCCCGTCGCCCCCGGGGCCGGCCGATCCGTTCGCCGCCGCGTTCAGCTCCGCGACCTGCAGGCGCCCGTTCAGCGCCTCGGCAAAGGCGGCGACCTGACCGCCCCGGCCGTCGCCGCCGCGGCCGCC
>JAEWCW010000190.1 GCA_023390415.1 Pseudomonadota bacterium
AACCTCGAGGGCCAGGGCGCGATCACCATCCGCGACCTCGTCATCAACGCGCTTCGTATGCGCCCGGACCGGATCATCCTCGGCGAGATCCGCGGCAGCGAGTGCTTCGATCTGCTCGCTGCGATGAACACCGGCCACGACGGCTCGATGGCTACGCTTCACTCCAACAGTCCGCGCGAATGCCTGGCGCGTATGGAGAACATGGTGATGATGTCCGACATCAAGGTCCCGAAGGAGGCGATCAGCCGCCAGATCGCGGACTCGGTGGACCTCATCGTCCAGGTCAAGCGCCTCCGCGACGGCTCGCGCCGCACCACCAACATCACCGAGGTGATCGGCATGGAGGGCGACGTCATCGTCACCCAGGAGCTGTTCAAGTTCGAATATCTGGACGAGACTCCGGACGGCAAGATCATCGGCGAGTACCGCTCGATGGGCCTTCGTCCCTACACGCTCGAAAAGGCCAAGATGTTCGGCTTCGACCAGCCCTATCTGGAATCCTGCCTCTGATGCGACCCGGTTGACTCGCTCCCGGCGCAGGCGCAGCCTTGACGCCGGGAGGAGCGATGACGGATCGCCCGAGCCTTTTCACGCTCTCAATCGCAGCGGCGTTGCTGCCCGCGGCGGCGGCCAATCCGCCGCCGCCTACCGCCGATCAACGGATGATCTGCCGCGGCGGACAGCGCCAGCTTTCGAGCCGGATCCGCGCGCCCCGCCGCTGCCAGACGGCCGAGCAATGGGCGCGCGAGGATGAGGAGAAGGGCCGGCTGCCCGTCGGCCTGCAGACCACGCAGGGCCAGAATGACGGCCAGTCGCCAACCCAGCCCCGCTAGGCGTCTTTAGCGGCGACGCTCCCGGCGCGCTTCGCGGTTCGCCGCCTCCATCTCGCGGCTCGCCTCGGCGATCGCGCGCTCGGCATCGGCCAACGCCTCGCGGGTAGCCTCCTCGGCGACGCGGGCGGCCTGGCGGGCGATTTCGGCCTGATCGATGGCAGCAGTCGCAGCGGCGGTCGCCTCGCGGGTGACCTCCTCCATCGCGGCGCGCACCTCGGCGCCGCTCATCGCGGCGGAGACTCGGGCTGCGATGCGCGGGCCGGCGACTTCCATCACCCGGCGCACCTCGGCGGAGTCGACCCGGCGTCCGTTGCTGCAGACGAAGGTCCGGCCGTGCATGTTGGACTCATAGCCGTCCCAACTTCCCGGGGCGTAGCCGCAGGCGCGCTCGATCACGGCCCGCTCCTCGGCGGTGAAGAATGGGCCGTCGCCGCGGATCGCGCGCTCGATCGCCGCGCCGAGCCGGTCTCCGGCGGCCTCGGCCCGCGCCGCATGGCGTTCGGCAACGGCCGACTGAACCTCGCCGGGATGTGCCGTCGCCGGCCCACCCGCAGCCGCGAGCGCCAATGCGCCGGCCAGGCCCGCCGCGACTAGGCCCGCGGCTCCAAAGAAACTCATCTGCATCGCCTTCTCCCCAGGCTGTTACATTTGTAGCGCGACAATTGTAGCAGGATGGGTGAACGGCCGATGAATGTTCCGGCGGCGGATCCTAGAGCAAGGCGAAGAGGCCGAGGCCGATGAAGACCAGGCCGACGAGGCTCGCCGTCAGATAGCTCGCCGACGGCTTCGAGGTCTCGAGGACGCAATCGGCCGGATCGAGCGGATTGTAGCGCACCGTGCAGCTGCCGCCTGCCGGATAGGGCGCGGCCCAGCCTTCCGCCTTCTTGCGATCGGCGGTGCGGAGCGAGCCGAAGCGGATCCGATCGCCCTCATGCGTGCGGCTGCCCACCTCGAACGAATAACGCACCCGGGGCGTGAACCACTGGGTCGTCGTGCCTTCCGAATCGCTGCTTTCCTCCATCGCCATCGCATTCTCGACGACGACGCCTTTGGCCATCGGCCAGGTCCGCGCCGCTTCGGCCTGGGCGACCGCGCGGCGATGAAGACGGATGAAATAATAGGACCAGGCGAGACCCGCCAGGATGAACGCCAAACCGAGCCAGACCAACACGCTCTCCCCTCTCTACGCAACCAGGGGATGGCTAGCCGATCGCGAGGACCTGAGAAAGGGCCTGAGTGGCGCGCGCTCAGAGGTGGGCGGCGAGGCCGGCCAGGCCGACGGCGAGGAAGAAGGCCAGCACTGAAATGCCCTGCCACGGCATCCAGCCGACGCTGTCCAGATTGCGGCGGCGATTGCGCAGCCACTCGGCAAGGGTCGCGAAGATCGCCACCGCGCAGGCACAGCCGGCCGCGATCCAAACCATCTCTTGCGTGGTCATTTCGGCTTCGTCATGGACATTGGAAAGAGGATGTAGGGAGAGAATGAGCATGCGCCAGACCTTCAGGCTCGCCGGGATCGCAATGGCCGCGGGGCTCGCCCTGGCAGGCTGCACCACAGCGTCCGATTCCGGGCCGGCGCAGCTCACCTCGGCAGAGCGCAATGCACTCGCCGCGGCGATCGCGGCACCTGGCCGCACACCTGCCAACGTCGCCCGCGACCGCTATCGTCACCCCCTCGAGACCTTGTCCTTCTTCGGCGTGCGCCCCTCGGACACGGTCATCGAGATCTGGCCCGGCGGCGGCTGGTATACCGAGATCCTCGCCCCCTATCTGCGCGCCGGCGGCGGTCAGCTCTGGGCCGGGACGCTGGACGGCCGCCCCGGCGGGCTCTCGCGGCTGATCGAAGCCGACAACGCCCTTTACGGATCGATCCGCTTCTTCGAATTCCCCAATCTCAGCCGCGGCAGCGCCGTCTATCCGGAGGGCGGCGCCGACGTGGTTCTCACCTTCCGCAACGTCCACAATTGGCGGATGGGCTATCAGCGCCAGGGCCGGGACTATTCGGCGACCGCCTTCTTCGACATGTTCCGGATGCTTCGGCCGGGCGGGACGCTCGGAATCGTCGACCATCGCCTCCCCGAAAGCGCCAGCGAGGAGCGCGAGCGCAGCTCGGGCTATATCAAGCGCTCCACCGTCATCCGCCTCGCCGAAGCCGCGGGCTTCCGCCTCGTCGGCGAGTCCGAGGTCAACGCCAATCCCAACGACACGGCTGACTGGCCGAATGGAGTCTGGACCCTCCCGCCGAGCCTGCGGCTCGGCGACCAGGACCGCGCCCGCTACCTCGCGATCGGCGAGAGCGACCGGATGACCTTGAGGTTCGTGAAGCCGGAGTGACGGCCTCGCTCAGCCGCCGAGCTTGTCGAGCTTCTTCTGCATCTCGGCGAGCTGGGCGCGGAGCTCGGCGAGCTCCCGCTTCTGATCCGCCTCCGCAGCGGGCTTGG
>JAEWCW010000118.1 GCA_023390415.1 Pseudomonadota bacterium
GTGAATATTACGGCCAGCAGGATTTCACCTGGGGACGGACGATGGGCTCGGGCCAGGCGATCACGCAGGGCAACCGCAACCCGATCCTCGGGCGCGTCGCCGGCGCGGACGGGCTGAAGACCGGCCATACCGAGGAAGCCGGCTTCGGCTTCACCGGATCCGCGGCGCGCGACGGTCGGCGGCTGGTGATGGTCGTCGCGGGCCTTCCCAGCTTCAATAGCCGGATCGAGGAATCGGCCCGGTTCATGGAATGGGGCTTTGCTGCCTGGCAGTCACGGCCGCTCTTCGCGCGCAATGCGCGGGTCGGCGAGGCGCGGGTCCAACTCGGCAGCGCGGGCACGGTCGGGCTGGTCGCGCCGCGCGACATCGCCGTCACCTATCCCGCCGGCCTCGGCCAGGACGTGCGCGCACGGATCGTTTATCAAGGCCCCTTGAAGGCGCCGATCGCGCAGGGCCAGCAGGTCGCCGAGCTGGTCGTAACCGCCGCCGGAGTCGAGCAGCGCATGCCGCTGGTCGCCGCCGAGGCGGTCGAGGAGGCCGGTTTCTTCGGGCGGATCTGGGCCGGTCTCAGCTCGATCTTCGGCGGCGGCGACGACGCCTGAGCCATGGCGCGGGGGCGGTTCATCAGCCTCGAAGGCGGGGAGGGGGCAGGAAAGTCCACCCAGCTCCGCCGGCTCGCCGAGGCGCTGCGGGCACGCGGGCTCGAGGTCGTCGAGACGCGCGAGCCGGGCGGAAGCCCCGGCGCAGAGGCGATTCGCGGCCTGCTCCTCCAGGGCGACGAGCAGCGCTGGACTCCCGAGGCCGAGGCCCTGCTCTTCGCCGCCGCCCGCGCCGACCATGTCGCCAGGACCATCCGGCCAGCGCTGGAGCGCGGCGCCTGGGTGCTGAGCGACCGCTTCCTCGACAGCTCGATCGCCTATCAAGGCGGCGCCGGCGGCCTGGGCTTCGAACGCATCCGCGCCCTCCACGATTTCGGAAGCCACGGCTTCCTGCCCGATCGCACCCTGCTGCTCACGCTTCCTGCCGAGGAGGCCGCCCGCCGCGCCGGCGCCCGCGACACGGACGGCGCCGACCGGATCGGCGCGCGCGGCGTCGATTATCATGCCGCCGTGGCGTCCGCCTTCGCCCGCCTTGCCGACGAGGAGCCGGGGCGCTTCCGCACCGTCGAGGCGGGCGGCGACGCCGACGACGTCACCCAGCGCCTTCTCGCGGCGATCGCGGACCTGCTGTGACCCCGCTCTACGGCCAGGACGAAGCCGTCGCCGCCTTCCGGCGCGGCCTGGACTCCGGCCGGCTCCACCACGCCTGGCTGATCAGCGGCCCCCAGGGCGTCGGAAAGGCGACCTTCGCCGAGAAGGCGGCGCTCCGCGTACTCGCCGAAGGGGCGGGGCCGCCGGTGGCCGCGCCCGGCCTCGACGTGCCCGACGACCATCCGATCGCGAAACTGGTCGAGGCCGGAAGCCATCCCGACCTGATGCGGCTCGAGCGGGCGGTGAAGGACAATGGCGAGCTCGCCCGCTCGATCAACGTCGACCAGGTGCGCGGCCTTCAGCGCCTGTTCGCGACCACCGCCTCGCTCTCGCCCTGGCGGGTGGTGATCATCGACGCCGCCGACGATCTCGAGCGCAGCGCCGCCAACGCTCTGCTCAAGAATCTCGAGGAGCCGCCGCCCAAGAGCCTGTTCCTGCTCGTCGCCCATGCCGCGCAGCGCCTGCTTCCGACGATCCGTTCGCGCTGCCGCCAGCTGCGCCTGACCTATCTGGACAATGACGCCATGACGTCGGCGCTGAAGGCTGCGCTCCCCGATGCCGACGAAACCGAGATCCGGGCGCTGGCCAACGCGGGGGAGGGCTCGCCCGGCCGCGCCGTCGCCTTTCGCGGCCTCGATATCGGCGGGCTGGACCGGGCGATGGAATCGCTCGCCGCCGAGGGCGACCCGACCGGGCGCGAGCGTGCCGCGCTTGCCGGGGCGCTTGCGCTCAAGTCCGCCCAGCCGCGCTACGAGGCGTTCCTCGCCCGCGCCCCGAGCTTCCTCGCCGCAGCGGCGCGCGAGCGGCGCGGGGCGGAGCTCGCCGAGGCTCTGCGCCTGTGGGAGCGGGCGGCGGAGCTTGCCGGCAGCGCCAAGGGCCTGTCGCTCGACCCGCAGAGCGTCGTCTTCGAGCTCGGCGGCATGATCGCCGCATTGGCCCCGCGCGGACGGGTGACGGCCGCGCGCTGATGCTCTAGACGCCCGGCATGGCCGAGCCTTTCTACATCACCACCGCGATCAACTATCCCAACGGGCGGCCGCATATCGGCCATGCCTATGAAGCGATCGCGACCGACGCGATCGCCCGCTTCCAGCGCCTTCGCGGCCGCGACGTCTTCTTCATGACCGGGACCGACGAGCATGGCCTGAAAATGGCCCAGGCGGCCCGCGAGCGGGGCATTGAGCCGAAGCAGCTTGCCGACGAAATGTCCGCGATCTTCAAGCACATGGATGAGATGCTTCACATCTCGTACGATCGCTTCATCCGGACCACTGAGCCCGATCACCACCGCGCCAGCCAGGCGATCTGGAAGGCGATGGCGGACAAGGGTGACATCTATCTCGGCCGCTACGAAGGTTGGTATTCGGTCCGCGACGAAGCTTATTATGACGAGGAGGAGCTGGTCGTCGCCGACAGCGGCGAGAAGCTCTCCCCGCAGGGCACGCCGGTCGAATGGACGGTCGAGGAGAGCTGGTTCTTCCGCCTCTCCGCTTACCAGGACCGGCTGCTCGCTTATTACGAGGCGAATCCCGGCTTCACCCGGCCCGAGGCGCGGCGCAACGAGGTACTGCGCTTCGTCGAGGGCGGCCTCTCGGACCTCTCCATCTCGCGGACCAGCTTCGATTGGGGCGTGAAGGTGCCCGGCGCCGAGAACCACGTCATGTACGTCTGGCTCGACGCGCTCACCAACTATCTGACGGGTGTGGGCTATCCCGACACGGATTCAGAGACTTACAAGCGCTACTGGCCGGCGGACATCCATATCATCGGCAAGGATGTGGTGCGCTTCCACGCCGTTTACTGGCCGGCTTTCCTCATGTCCGCGGATCTTCCGCTCCCGAAGCAGGTGTTCGGCCACGGCCACGTCCTGCTGCGCGGCGAGAAGATGTCCAAGTCGGTCGGCAACGTCGTCGATCCGGAAGCCTTGGTCGGCGCTTATGGCGTCGACGCCGTCCGCTATTTCATGCTGCGCGACGTCACCTTCGGCCAGGACGGCAGCTACAGCCCGGAGGCGATCGTCACCCGGGTCAATGCCGATCTGGCCAACAGCTTCGGCAATCTCGCCCAGCGCACCTTGAGCTTCATCGCCAAGAATGTCGGCGGAACGCTGCCGAGCGGAGGGAAGGGGGACCCGGCCGACGCCGAGCTTCTCGCCCTCGTCCGCCGCGCGACCGCCGACGAATTGCCGCGTCATTTCGAGGAACTCGCCCTCAGCCAGGGTATCGAGGTCTGGATTCGCGCCGTCTTCGCCTGCAACCAGTACATAGACGCCCAGGCGCCCTGGGCGCTGCGCAAGACCGACCCGGAGCGGATGATCGCCGTGCTCGCCACCCTCTGCGAAGCAATCGTCGACCTCGCGATCGCGATCCAGCCGGTCATCCCAAGCTCGGCCGCCAAATTGCTCGACCAGATGGGCGTGCCCGCCGACGAGCGCGATTTCGCCGCGCTCGCCGACACGGGCCGCTACGCCCGCCTCGCCGTCTCGGGCTTCACCCTGGCCGCCCCGACCCCCATCTTCCCGAGGCTCGAAGCCGCTACGGACGTCTAGTCCCAGACGATCTCGTAGACGGAGCAGTCCGGCGGGATCGAGCCGACCTTCTTGCGCTGATTGCGATCAGCCTCGTTGAGCCCGTCTGCGCGCAGCCTCGAAAGCAGGGACTCCAGGCCTTCGGCCGGGCGGCGCGAGACGATGACGATCCGGTCGGAGTCCAGCCACTTCTCGGAATCGACCGCGATCAGCACGTCCTCAACGTCCGGCTCGTCGCGCAGGGCCTGAAGCTCGCGCCGAAACCAGTCCTTCCCCGGATGCGGATCGAGATTTGGCGCGAGGTCGGTCTCCTCAGTGCGTGCGAAATATGCCTCGATCGGGAGCAAGGGGCCGCCGGTCGCGCCGCCCCAGCGCTCGATCTTGGCATGGTAGAGCTGGGTGATCCGGCCGGCCCCGCCGCCCCTCATGTCGGTGAGGTCAACGACGATCTTGGCGCCGCCCCGCATCCGAAGCACGGATTCTCCTTTGGGATCGCCATAATCGGTGGAGCATTTCTTGACGTCGCTCCACTTGATGCGAACGGGCGCATCGCCGGAGGTGATGACGAGTGCGCGGTCCGTGAAATGATATGTGCCCTGGTAGACCCCGAAAACGCGCTCGCCGGGCTCCAGCGGGAGGTTGGCGGGCACGGCGCCGTCGGGATAGGTCCTGCAATGAGCCCCGCCGCCGCCATGCGCCTCCATCCGGAACATGTGCAGGATATGATCGCGGGGATCGTCTGCCAGCGCCATCCGAACATGCCTACCGGATTGCCTGCTAGATCGCTACATGCCCTGCCATGTTCGTCGATAGCCATTGCCATCTCAATTATGAGGGCCTCGCCGAGGACCAGGCGGGCGTGCTCGCCCGCGCCCGTGCCGCCGGCGTCGAGGCGATGCTCAACATCGCCACCCGCTCGTCGGAATGGGACGACGTCCTCGCCGTCGCCGAGCGCGAGGCCGACGTCTTCGCCTCGGTCGGGGTCCATCCCCACGATGCCGACACCCATGCCGACGTCGAGACCGAGACCCTGATCGCCCGCGCCGCCCATCCCAAGGTGGTCGGAATCGGCGAGACCGGCCTCGATTTCTATTACGACCGTTCGGACCGGGGCCGGCAGCGGGCGAGCTTTCGCGCCCATATCGCCGCCGCGCGCGAGACCGGTCTGCCGCTCATCGTCCACACCCGCGAGGCCGAGGACGACACACGCGAGATCTTGGCCGAGGAGATGGGGAAGGGGGCTTATAGCGGCGTCATCCACTGCTTCACCGCGAGCCGCGCCTTCGCCGACGCCGCGCTCGAGCTCGGCCTCTACATCTCGATCTCGGGGATCGTGACCTTCAAGAACGCCCGCGATCTCCAGGAGACGGCGCGGACCATCCCCGCCGACCGGCTGCTGATCGAGACCGACTCGCCCTTCCTGGCGCCGGTCCCGCACCGCGGCCGCAAGTGCGAGCCCGCCTTCGTCGTCGACACCGCGCGCTTCCTCGCCGAACTCCGCGGGGAGAGCGTCGAGCAGCTTGCCGCCACCACCGCAGCCAATTTCCGCGCGCTCTTCACCAAGGCCGCCGCATGAAGGTTCGCATCCTCGGCTGCGGGACCTCTTCGGGCGTGCCGCGGCTCGGCAACGATTGGGGCATGTGCAACCCGGCCGAGCCGCGCAACCGGCGGCTCAGGGTCTCGATCCTCATCAGCCACGGCGACACCAACATCCTGGTCGATACGGGGCCCGACATTCGCGAGCAGCTGCTGGCCGCCGACGTCCATTCGATCGATGCCGTGATCTGGACCCACGACCATGCCGACCACTGCCACGGCATCGACGATCTTCGTCAGCTTTATCATGTGCATAGCCGTCCGGTGGAAGGCTTTGCGCGCGAGGCGACGCTGGCATCGCTTCACCACCGCTTCGACTATGTGTTCGACGGCCGCGACGGCTATCCGCCGATCGCCTATGGCAATATGCTTCCGGACGAGATCGAGATCGGCGGGATCGTCGTGCGCACCGTCGATCAGCCGCACGGGCCGATCACCAGCGCCGGCCTGCGCTTCGAGGCGGATGGAAAGTCGATCGGTTACTCGACCGATTTCAGTCACTTGACCGACGACATGAAGGCGCTGTTCGAAGACGTGGACGTCTGGATCGTCGATGCGCTTCGCCGCCGGCCGCACCCGACCCATCCGCATCTTGCGGCGACCGTGGAGTGGATCGGCGAGGTGAGGGCGCGCCGCGGCGTCTTGACCCACATGGACAACAGCATGGATTATCGCACCTTGCTGACCGAGCTGCCGCCGCGGGTCGAGCCGGGTTATGACGGGCTGGAGATCGAGTTGTGAATGAAGGCGACCAGGCGGTCCATCTGATCTACCTCGTCGGATGCCTGGTCCTGATCGCGAGCGCCTTGCTGGTTCGCCGGATCCCGATCGCCCAGGGCCTCAAGATGTTCGTCGCCTGGGTCCTGATTTTCGCATCGGCGTTCATCGTCTTCACCATGAAGGACGATTTCCTCGCGCTCTGGGACCGGGTCGTGCTCGAGACCCGCGGCGGAATCGTCCAGGAGCAGGCCGGCGAGGAATTGCGGGTCCGCCAGGCGTCCGACGGTCATTTCTGGGTGAATGCCGAGGTCAATGGCGAGCGGGTGCGCTTCCTCGTCGACAGCGGCGCGACGACGACGAGCCTGTCCGCCGAAGTCGCTGCGCGGACCAACGTCAGGATGAGCGGCGGAATGCCGGCCATGGTGCGGACCGCCAACGGCATCGTCGCGGTGCAGCGCGGCCGCGCAGACACGATCCGGGTCGGGACGATCGAGCGAAAGGACGTCGCCGTCCACGTCTCCGAATCGTTCGGCGACATGAACGTCATCGGCATGAACTTCCTGTCGAGCCTGCGCAGCTGGCGCGTCGAGGGGCGGACTTTGGTGCTTCAACCGTGACCCCGATGGCCCCTCCGCCTCTGTCCATGTTTTACATAATGTATATTATCGGACTTAGCGATGAGTGACGAGGGGCCCTCTCTCGGGCTCGAGAGGCTCGCCGCGATCATGCGCCGGCTGCGCGATCCGGAGAGCGGCTGCGCGTGGGACCGCGTCCAGACGTTCGAGACGATCGCGCCCTACACGATCGAGGAAGCCTATGAGGTTGCCGACGCGATCGACCGCGGCGACATGGACGGCCTCAAGGACGAGCTCGGCGATCTCCAGCTCCAGGTCGTCTATCATGCGCGCATCGCCGAGGAGCGCGGCGCATTCGACCTTCGTGACGTCATGGCGTCGATCGCGGACAAGATGGTGCGCCGTCACCCGCACATTTTCGGCGACGCTGGGGAAAGCCCTGGCTGGGAGGCGCTGAAGGCTGCGGAGCGCGACTCCCACGAGGACAAGAGCGCCCTCGCCCATGTCGCCCGCGCCCTTCCCGCACTGAAGCGCGCCGAAAAGATCCAGCGCCGTGCAGCGCGCGTGGGCTTCGACTGGCCGGACGCCCAGGGCCCGCGCGCCAAGATCGACGAGGAGCTTGCCGAGATCGAGGCCGCCCGGACGCCCGACGAACTGGTCCACGAGATCGGCGACCTGCTCTTTTCGGTCGTCAATTACGCCCGCCACCGCGACGTCGACCCCGAAGCGGCCCTGCGCGCCGCCGTCGACCGCTTCGAGGCGCGGTTCCGGAAGGTAGAAGAAATCGCCGACAAGCCATTGAAAGAAATGGACATAGAGGCGCTGGAAGAGCTCTGGCAGCGGGCAAAGACGTTGTTCTGAGCCTTGGGCCGGGGCCTCAGCCCCGCCCCCGCCGCGCCTCGAATCTTGCCCAGTCGGCCGCGGACAGGCGGACCTCTATCTCGGCCTCGCCGGCGCATTCGTAGCTTTCGCCGAGAACTTCGCCATTGGCGTGGAGCCAGGCGATGCTCTCGCCCTCAGCCAAAGGCAGCCGAACCTTGTGCACCACCGAGCCTTCGCGGAGCCGAGCTGCGGCGCATTCGAGGAGATCGTCCAGCCCTTCGCCGGTGAGCGCCGAAATCATCACCACTTGGTCGCGTCGCGCCGCCTCGGCGCCGATCCGCTCCAGCGCCTCGGGATCGAGCGCATCGACCTTGTTCCAGGCCTCGATCACCGGCGCACCCTCCTCGCCCTCGCCCAGCGCACCGATCTCGCGCAGCACCGTCTCGACGTCGGTGCGCTGCGCCTCGCTGTCCGGATGGGCGATGTCGCGGACATGGACGATGATGTCGGCCGAGACGACCTCTTCGAGCGTCGCGCGGAACGCCGCGACGAGCTGGGTCGGAAGCTCCGAGATGAAGCCGACCGTGTCCGAGAGGATCGCCTTGTCGAAGCCCGGCAGGTCCATCTCGCGCATCGTCGGGTCGAGCGTGGCGAACAGCAGATCCTCGGCGAGCACCTCGGCCCGGGTCAGCCGGTTGAACAGGGTCGATTTGCCGGCATTGGTGTAGCCGACCAGGGCGATGACCGGCCAGGGCGCGCGCTGGCGGCGGGCGCGGTGCAGGTTGCGCGTGCGGGTGACCTGATCGAGCTCGCGGCGGAGCTTCGCCATCCGGTCGCGGATCAGGCGCCGGTCGGCCTCGATCTGGGTCTCGCCGGGGCCGCCGAGGAAGCCGAAGCCGCCGCGCTGGCGTTCGAGGTGGGTCCAGGAGCGGACGAGCCGGCCCGCTTGGTAGTCGAGATGGGCGAGCTCGACCTGGAGCCGCCCTTCGGCCGTCGCCGCGCGCTCGCCGAAAATCTCGAGGATCAGGCCGGTGCGGTCGATTACCTTGGCCTTGGTCGCGGTTTCCAGATTCTTCTGCTGTATGGGCGTGATCGCGGCATCGACGATCAGCAATTCGGCCTCGGCCTGGACGACCGCCTCGGCAATCGACTCGGTCTGACCCTTGCCGAACAAAGTCGCCGGGCGCGCGCCACGGATCCGGAAATGGAGCTTGTCGGCGACGTCGACCCCGATCGCCTCCGCGAGACCGGCCGCCTCCTCGAGCCGCGCCTCGACGTCGCGAAGCGCGTTGCCGGTGCCGAGATCGGGGAAGGCGATGACGGCGCGGGCGCCGCGGGCAAACTCGTCTTCTTCACTGCGGTTGAAGGTGCTCAGGCGCCCTGCTCCTCGTCCTGGGCTTCGAGGTTGAGCGGGCTTTCCGGCTGAACGGTCGAGACGGCGTGCTTGTAGACCAGCTGCGACATGTGGTCGCGCTGGAGGAGCATGCAGAAGAGGTCGAAGGCAGCGATCTCGCCCTGGAGCATGACCCCGTTGACCAGGAACATGGTCACCGGCTCGCCCGAGCGACGGACGGCGTTGAGGAACACCTCCTGAAGCAATTGCGGCTTCTTGCGGCCGACCTGCTCCGCGAAAGCCGCCTCGATCTCCTTGAGGTCGATCGGCTGGGCCGGCATGATCGTCGAGATGGCGTGCTTGTAGATGAGCTGCGCCTGGCCCTCGCGGCGCAGAAGCACCGAGAAATTGTCGAACCAGGTGATGATGCCCTGGAGCTTGACGCCCTTCACCAGGAACATGGTGACCGGGGTCTTGCTGCGGCGCAGGTTGTTCAAGAACAGGTCCTGGAGATTGTTGACCTTCTCGGCCATCTCGTTTCTCCTTTTTATCGTTGGCCCTTCGGGGATCGCGGGCAGTCCCTCACGTAGCGGCACTTTGCCGTCATTCAAGCGGACCCGTGCCCTTCAGGCCGCCGGGCAGCACCCTTCTTATCATTTCGGCTCGCTTATGTCGTCATTCCTGGCTTCGCCGAGGCCCAGCGCCTTCAGCTTCCTGTGCAGGGCCGACCGCTCCATGCCGATGAAGGTGGCGGTGCGGGAAATGTTCCCGGAAAAGCGGCGGATCTGGACCCTGAGATATTCGCGCTCGAACGTCTCGCGCGCCTCGCGGAGCGGCGTGCCCATGATCGCCTTCACCGCCTCGCCGGGATTGAGAGTCGCCTGGTCGTTCAGCACCTCGGGCGGAAGCATGTCGATCTCGATGCAGCCGACCCGGGCGCCCGGAGCAAGGATGATCGTGCGCTCGATCACGTTCCTGAGCTGGCGGACGTTGCCCGGCCAGTCATAGGCTTGGAGCGCGGCGATCGCGTCCGGCGAGAATTCCGGCGTCGGAAGCCTCTGCTCAGCGGCGTAGCGCGCGGCGAAGCGCGCGACGAGCTCGGGAATGTCCTCGCGCCGCTCGGCCAGCGCCGGGAGGTGCACCGGGACGACGTTCAGCCGGTAGAACAGGTCCTCGCGGAAGCGGCCGGCGCCGATCTCCTCGGCGAGGTCGCGCGCGGTCGACGAGATGACCCGCATGTCGACCTTGACCGTGCGCTGGCCGCCGACGCGGTTGAAGCTCTGGTCGGTGAGCACGCGCAGGATCTTGGCTTGGGCCGGGATCGGCATGTCGGCGATCTCGTCGAGGAACAAGGTGCCGCCATGCGCCTGCTCGAGGAGGCCCGGCCGGGCGAGCTCGCCCCCCTTCTCCACGCCGAACAATTCTTCCTCGACCCGCTCGGGAGTCATCCGTGCCGCGGAGACGACGATGAACGGCCCGCGCGCGCGGTTCGACCAATTGTGGAGCAGCCGCGCCGCGACCTCCTTGCCCACCCCGGCGGGGCCGCTGATCAGCACCCGGCTCCCGGTCGGCGCCACCCGCTTCAGAGTCGCGCGGACGTTGTTGATCCCGACGCTGGAGCCGGTCAGCTCCATTTCCTGGCCGATCTGCTGCCGCAGGCTCTCATTCTCGCGGCGCAGCCGCTCGGTCTCCGTCGCCCGCGCGACGAGGTGGAGCAGATGCCCGGCCTCGAACGGCTTCTCGATGAAGTCGGCCGCACCCTGGCGGATCGCCGCGACCGCGGTGTCGAGATTGCCGTGGCCGGAGATCATCAGCACCGGCAGGCTCGGGTCGCGCCGCTTCACTTCCTCCAGCAATTGCAACCCGTCCAGCTTCGATCCCTGCAGCCAGACGTCGAGCAGGAGCAAGGACGGCCGCCGGTCCGCTAGCGCCGCCAGCGCTTCGCTGCTGCTCGCGGCGGTCCGGGTCGAATAGCCTTCGTCCTCGAGAACCCCGGCGACCAGCTCGCGAATATCCTGTTCGTCATCGACAATGAGGATGTCTAAAGCCATCTATCTTCAACCACTTGTGGGAGTGTCTTCAGAAATCTTGCTGGATCCGGCGAGGCGTTCCAGGGCTGCCGGATCGAAGGCCATCCGGACCCGCGTGCCGCCGCCCGGCATGTCGGCGAAGTCGATGCGACCGAGATGGTCCTCGACGATCTTGCTGACGATCGCCAGACCGAGGCCGGTGCCCTTGGCGCGGGTCGTCATATAGGGTTCGGTGAGGTTGCGGCGGTCGAGCGGCAGGCCGATTCCGGTGTCGACCACCTCGATCACCAGCTCGCCCGCCTCCTGGGCGATGCGCAGCGAGATCCGATCGTGGCCTGCCCCGGAGGAATCGGCGTCCGCCGCCCCTTCCCCGTTCCGCGCCTCGTGCTTCTGCTCGATCGCCTCTACGGCATTTTTGACGACGTTCGTCAGCGCCTGGCCGAGCAGCCGGCGGTCCGAGACCAGGATTGGCGACGGATCCGGCGCCTCCAGCGTGAACTCGATCCCCGGATGCGCCACCTCGTGCAGGAACACTGCCTGGCGCGCGATGTCGACGATCGCCTCCTCGCGGAACACCGGCTTGGGCATCCGCGCGAAGGAGGAGAATTCGTCGACCATCCGGCGCAGATCGCCGACCTGGCGGACGATCGTCCCGGTCAGCCGCTCAAAGGTGGCCGGGTCCGAGGTGATCTCGCCGGAATAGCGCCTCTGGAGCCGTTCCGCGGCGAGCTGGATCGGGGTCAGCGGATTCTTGATCTCGTGGGCGATCCGGCGGGCGACGTCCGACCAGGCGGCGCGGCGCTGGTCGATCAGTTGGTCGGTGATGTCGTCGAAGGTGAGGACGTGGCCGCCCTCCACCTTCACGGTCTTCACCGCCAGGGTCCGGGTCTCGCCGGCAAGTGCGACGTGGATGATCTCCTCGCGCTCCTCGACCTCGAGCTGCCGGTCGAGCTCCGGGGCAAGGTCGGCGAGCTTCTGACCGACGGCGCTGGAATCGCCGGTGCCGAGCAGGGCCTCGGCCGAGCTGTTGATCAGCCGCACCACCCGGTCGTCGTCCACCCGGATCACGCCCGCGGTCACCCCGGACAGCACCGCCTCGGTGAAGGCGCGCCGGCTGTCGAGCTGGGCATTGGCCGAGACCAGCTCGCCGCGCTGCTCCTCGAGCCTGCGAGTCATCCGGTTGAAGGCGTTGCGCAGCGTGCCGACCTCGTCGCGGACGTTGGAGCCCGGCACGCGCGCGGTGAGATCGCCTGCGCTCACGCGCCGCGCCGCGGAGACGAGCTGGCTCACCGGCCGAACCATCCGGTCCGCGACCAGCAGGGCGATCCAGATTGCCACCGCTACGATCAGCAGCGATCCGCCGAGCAGGATGGCGTGGAAGCGCATCTGCAGCGCCCGCGAGCGTGCGATCGTCTCGCGATAGCTGCTCGCCGCCCGCTCAGCCTCCGCGATCTGGCGCAACACGTTGGCGCTGACGGGGCGCGACACGTAGAGGTATATTTCGGCCTCGGGGTCCATTCGAACGACCGCCTCCACTCGGTCCCCGCTGAAGGTCGTCACCAACGTGTCGCCTGCTCTCAGCTGGCGCAAAGCGGCTGGCGGCACGCGCTGCTCCATCGGCCGTCCGGCGTCGAGGTCCACGATCGCATGGTGACGAAACACCCCGTCGCGGCCGATGCTGAACACAGCCGCTTCGCCGATCGTCCGCATGATCTTCTGGTAAGTCACGTAGTCGGCGAAGAGCTGGCCCTCCATCCCGTTCTCATTGATCTCGGTGACCACGTCCTGGGCCATCGCTTGGGCGTCGAGGGTCAACCGCTGGATATTCTCGTCGCGATAGACGCGCGCGACATTCTCGGCATTGCCGAGCACCGTCTCGGCATCGGCCGAGAACCAGAATTGCAGGCCGCTCTGGAACAACAGCGAGGCGAAGATCACGACCAGCAGCGTCGGGACGCTGGCGATGAGCGAGAACAAGGCAACGAGGCGGACGTGGAGCCGTCCCCTTCCCCCGATCTCGGAGCGCGCCGCGCGGCGCATCGCCATCCTGCGGGCGAACAGCACCATGATGCCCATCGCCGGCACCAGGTTCGCAACCAGCAACGCCGCCACGGCCGGCGGGCTCAGTAGCGCATTCGCTTCCTCGCGGCTGATCAGCACGTAAGTGACGGCGATCATCGCCATCAGAACTATGGGAGTCGCGATCTCGAGCAGCGGGAACAGCCTGACCCTTCGCACCGCGACCGCCAGGCGCCGCTTCCAGCGGGCGCGGCTAATTGCAGGAGCGATCGGCGTTTCGGCGTTCACGCGCCGGGCTTAGCATGGGTTTGTGGCCCAAAGAACACACTTCTGTGTTCCATCCGCCGCACGTTGCGGGCGGCTCCGCGCGTCAGGCGGCCGCCCTCGCCAGCCAGGGGGCGTAGAATTCGCGCAGCATCGCTTTCGCTTTGGCCGGATCCGGCTCCTTGTTGAAGGCGTTGCGGAACTCGGCCGAGCCGTGCAGGCCCTTGGTGTACCAGCCGATATGCTTGCGCGCGATATTGACGCCATTCTCGGCGCCATAATGGTCGAGCATCGCCTCATACTGCTCTGTAATCACGGCATATTGCTCGTCGATGCTCGGATCGGGGAGGCGCACGCCGGTCTTCAGCCAGTGCATCACCTGGCCGAGCAGCCAGGGCCGGCCATAGGCGCCCCGGCCGATCATGACGCCATCCGCGCCCGATTGGTCGAGCGCCGTCACGGCGTCGTCGATCGAGCAGATGTCGCCATTGACGATCACCGGCAGCTTGACGGCTTCCTTGACCTTGCGGACGAACGCCCAGTCGGCCTCACCCTTGTACATCTGGTTGCGGGTGCGACCGTGGACCGTGATCTTCTTGACGCCGAGATCCTCGGCAATTCGGGCGAGCTCCGGCGCGTTGAGGCTCGAATGATCCCAGCCCATCCGCATCTTAAGCGTCACCGGCACCTTCACCGCCTTCACGGTGGCGTCGATGATCGCGGCGGCGAGCGTCAGGTCGCGCATCAGCGCGGAGCCGGCATCGCCGTTCACGACCTTCTTGACCGGGCAGCCCATGTTGATGTCGATGATCGCCGCGCCGCGATCCTCGTTGAGCTTCGCGGCCTCGGCCATTTCCTTCGGCGCGCAGCCGGCGAGCTGCATCGAGACCGGATCCTCGATCGGGTCCCAGGCCGCCTTCTGAAGCGACTGGCGGGTCTCGCGGATCATCGCTTGGCTTGCGATCATCTCGGTCACGGTCAGCCCGGCCCCGTAGCGCTTGACGAGCTTGCGGAACGGCCGGTCGGTGACTCCGGTCATCGGCGCCAGGATGACGGGCGCATCGATCCGGACCGGACCGATGGAGATGGGCTCGAGGCGGGACATGGGAGGGCGCAAATAGGGGCAAAGGCGCTGGCGGGCAAGTTTGGCCTCGGCTAGGCGGGCGGAATGACGAGCGGGAAGAAGAAGATCGCGGCATTGGTCGTGGCGGCCGGAAGCGGCAGCCGCGCCGGCGGCGACCTGCCCAAGCAATATCGTAAAGTCGGCGGCAGAGCGGTTCTTGCCCACGCCATTGACCATCTCCGCCGCGCCGGGATCGGTGACGTCACGGTCGCGATCGGCGCCGGCCACGAGGCGCTGTTCCGGGAGGCGGTCGGCGCCCTCCCCTTCGTCCCCGGCGGCGCCGAGCGGCAGGAGTCGGTCCGGCTCGGCCTCGAGGCGATCGCGGCCGCCGGCGGCGCCGACATCGTCCTGATCCACGACGCCGCCCGCCCCTTCCTGCCCCGCGCCGTCGTCGAGCGGCTGGTCGCCGCGCTCGAAAGCAACGACGGCGCCGTCCCCGCCCTGCCCCTGGTCGACACGATCGCCCGCGTCGGCGAGACGCTCGGCGAGACCGTGAGCCGCGAGGGCCTCGTTCGGGTCCAGACCCCCCAGGCCTTCCGCTTCGCGCCGATCCTCGCCGCCCACCGCGCCTATGAGAGCTCCGGCGCCACCGACGACGCCCAGATCGCCCGCGCCGCCGGCCTCGCGGTGACGACCGTCCGCGGCGACGAGCGGCTCGAAAAGCTGACTTTCGACGAGGATTTCGCCCGCGCCGAGGCGCATGTCGCCAGACGCCGTGTCACCCGCACCGGCCTCGGCTTCGATGTCCACGCCTTCGCCGCCGGGCGCGACTTGTGGCTGGGCGGCGTGCTTGTGCCCCACGACCGCGGGCTCGCCGGCCATAGCGACGCCGATCTCGTCCTCCACGCGATCACTGACGCGATCCTCGGCGCGATCGGCGCCGGCGACATCGGCGACCATTTCCCGCCCTCGGACCCGCAATGGCGCGGCGCGCGCTCCGACCGTTTCGTGGAGCATGCCCTCGCTCTACTCGACGCTGCCGGCGGCATCCTCGATCATGTCGACGTCACGATCATCGCCGAGGAGCCCCGGATCGGGCCCCATCGCGACGCCATCCGCGCCAATGTAGCAGCGCTATTGCGCCTTCCGATTCAGGCGCTTAGCATCAAGGCGACGACGAGCGAGCGGCTCGGCTTCACCGGCCGGCGCGAGGGCATGGCCGCACAGGCGATCGCCACAATCCGCACTTTGGAGGATCTATGATCGCGAAGTTCACTTCTGCCTTGTTCCTTCTCGCGCAGGCCAATGCTGCCCCGCAGACCTGCCTGCCGCCCGCTTTGGCCGGCACCCACGCCGCTGCCTTGCTGCCGTCGATGATCGACGCGGCCGCGCGTCAATGCGCCGCGCACCTTCCGCAGAGCGCCTTCCTGCGCTCCGGCGCCGGCGCGC
>JAEWCW010000105.1 GCA_023390415.1 Pseudomonadota bacterium
CGGACGACGTGAAGGACGTCTATGCGGAGGCGAAGAGCCGCGGCTACGACACCAAGACGATCCGCCAGATCGTCCGCCTCAGGAAGATGGAGGCGCATGTCCGCCAGGAAGCCGACGCCCTGCTCGAAACCTACAAGGCGGCGCTCGGCCTCGAATAAAGGCGGGAGCGGGGGCTCCAGCGGGGGACTTCCTTCGCCTCGGCGGCTGATCTAGTCTGCCGCCAGGGGAAGGGGGCAGCTTATGTCCGACATCAGCTATGGCGTTCCGGTCGCGGGGCGGACGGGAGTGCTCGGTTTCCTGGCCGAGGCGTTGGCGAGCCTTGCCGACCGGCGCCTGATCGTTCCGACGGCGATCCTCATCGTCCTGCTCACCGCGACCAACATCGTCCTTGCGCGGAACCTGCCGGTCCCCGGCGGACCGCCGCCGGTCGCCTTCGCGATCGTAGGGGCGGTGCGCGTGCTCTGCCTGCTGGTCTTCGCGGTCGCGCTGCTTCGGATCCTCACCGCCAGCCCGCGACGACCGTGGACGCCGGACGGCGCCTTCTGGTTCTACGGGCTGACGATCCTGTTCGGGATCGGCGTGACGGTCGTCGCGCGCAAGCTGCTCGGCGCGGACGGAGACCCGCTTCGCGACGCGGCGGCCGGACTTGCCGTCAGTGTCGTCACCGCGCCCTTCGCAGCCTGGTTTGCGGCGATCGCCGTCGAGCGGCCTTTGGCCTGGCGGCCTGGCCCCTGGATGCGGGCGTTCGGCGCCTGGCTTCCGGCCCTCCTCATCTGGTCCGTCCTGATCGTGCTGCCGCTCGGCCAGCTCCACGCCGGGATCGACCGGTTCCTGATCGGCGGGAGCGCCGGACAGTGGTTCTGGCCGCTGGCGCTCGGCGACGGGCCGCTCAGCGCGATCCTTTTCCTCCTCGTCCTCGCTCTCGCAGCCACCGCCTACAGGCACGTTGCGCGCGCCTAAGCCTCTCGGCTATCGCCGCTGCATCTTCTGGCAATTACGGGAAACGACCGGGACATGGCCGGCCACAGCAAGTTCAAGAACATCATGCATCGCAAGGGCGCGCAGGACAAAAAGCGCTCGGCGATGTTCTCCAAGTTGAGCCGCGAGATCACCGTCGCCGCCAAGATGGGCACGCCCGATCCGGACATGAACCCGCGGCTTCGCGCCGCCGTGCTCGCGGCCAAGGCGCAGTCCATGCCCAAGGACAATATCCAGCGGGCGATCGACAAGTCGTCGGCCGGCGAAGGCGACAATTATGAGGAGCTGCGCTACGAGGGCTTCGGCCCGGGCGGCGTGTCGCTGATCGTCGAGGCTCTGACCGACAACCGCAACCGCACCGCGACCAACGTGCGCACCATCTTCTCGAAGAATGGCGGCAATCTCGGCGCCTCGGGCTCGGTCAGCCACGGCTTCGACCGGATGGGCCTGATCGAATATCCGGCTTCGGCGGGAAGCGCCGACCAAGTGCTCGAAGCCGCGATCGAGGCTGGCGCCGATGACGTCGAATCGGACGAGGAGGGTCACGAGATCTGGACCGCTCAGGAGAGCCTGCACGAGGTGGCGCGCGCGCTGGAAAAGGCGCTCGGCGAGCCGGAGAGCACCAAGCTCGCCTGGCGCCCGCAGACGCCGGTCGAGGTCGGCGGCGACGAGGCTGCGCAGCTGATCAAGCTGATTGACGCGCTCGAGGACGACGACGACGTCCAGACGGTCTGGGGCAATTACGAAGTCCCCGACGAGGTGATGGAGCGGCTTTGATCGTCATCGGCCTCGATCCCGGGCTGGGGACGACCGGCTGGGGCGTGATCGCGGCGGAGGGGAACCGGCTGTCCCATGTCGCCAACGGCCAGGTGAAGACCGATACGAAGGCGCCCTTGCCGCAGCGGCTCAAGGAGCTGAGCGACAAGCTCGGCGCCGTGATGGCCGAGCACGACCCGGCCGCCGCCGCGGTCGAGGAGGTGTTCGTCAACGAGAACCCGCAATCGACCCTGAAGCTCGGCCAGGCGCGCGGCGTGGTGCTGCTCGCCGCGGCCGCGCGCGGCATCGCGGTCGGCGAATATGCGCCGACCCTAGTCAAGAAGGCCGTGGTCGGTACCGGCGGCGCCGCCAAGGCGCAGGTCCATGCGATGGTCCAGCGGCTCCTTCCGGGCGCCAAGATCGCCGGCGCGGACGCCGCCGATGCGCTCGCCGTCGCAATCACCCACGCCCACCATCTCGCCTCGGCACGGCGGGTCGCATGATCGCGAAGCTCCGCGGCCTGCTCGACAGCTTCGGCGCCGACCATGCGGTCGTCGACGTCAACGGCGTCGGCTATCTGGTTTCGGCCTCGGCCCGCACGCTCGGAACTCTCGGCGCGATCGGCGACGAGATCATGCTGCACATCGAGACCCAGGTCTCCGAGGATGCAATCCGGCTGATCGGCTTCGGCTCTGCGGAGGAGCGCGACTGGTTCCGGCTGCTCACTTCGGTCCAAGGCGTGGGAAGCCGCGTCGCGCTCGCCATCCTCTCCACACTCGCCGGCGACGAGCTCCACCGCGCCATCGCCAGCGGCGACCATCGCATGATCGCCCGCGCCAACGGCGTCGGCCCCAAGCTCGCCCAGCGCATCGCCCATGAGCTGAAGGACAAGGCCGGCGGGATCGTCCTCGGCAGCGGCGGCCCCGCCGCGCCGCGCGCGGGCGGCCTCGGCGCCGACGCCGTCTCCGCCCTCCTCAATCTCGGCTTCCGCCCCGCCGAAGCCTCGTCGGCCGTCGCCCAGGCCGAGACTGAGCTCGGCCCGGAGGCGAGCCTCGACGCACTGGTCCGCGCCGCGCTCAAGAAGGCGGCGCGGTGAGTGTCCGCGAAAAACTGCGCGAATCGTTCAGTCCCTACGAGATTTTGCTGCTCGGGCTCGCGGCAGGCGCGGCCTGGAGCGTCCTGGCCATTAGCGCGGCGATCGTCGCCGGGCCGTTCGCGTTCGCGCTCGTCTGCGTCTTCCTGATCCCGATCGGATTCGTCTTCGAGCATTGGAGCCGTTGTCCCGGCTGCGGGAAACCACCGCTGAAGCGGCCGAAGCAGGGACTTGGCTGGTTCGCGCTCTACGCCATGAACTACCGCTATCGAATCTGGCCCGAGAAGGAATGCTCGGAATGCAGGCATCCGCTGGATCTGATCGTCAGCTCTTCTTGACGACCACCGCGCCGACGGCGGCGATCCGTTCGACGCCGGCATAAGCGGGTTTTTCGAGTTCCTCGCCGAAAATATCGGGGTCGATCTCTCTGTAGCGCAGCGTGCACCCGAGGGCCGGCAGCTGCGCGTGCAAGGCTTCGCGCAGCGCGTCGTTGCCGCCGACGATTGCGCTTCCCGTGTAGAGGAGGAGGCGGCCGCCCGGCGCGAGCTTCTCCGCAGCGCCCAACGCCCATATCAGTGACAGCTCGGCGCCGTGCAGGCCGCCGCCGGCGCGATAGGCGGGGCCGTCCTCGTCGATGATGAAGGGCGGGTTGGCGATGGCGAGGTCGAAGCCGGGCGCGACCGCCTTCACTCCGTCGCTGCGATAGGCCGCCACCGCGACCCCGGCATGAGCGGCGTTCACTCGGGCGAAGTCGAGCGCCGTGTCGTTGACGTCGACCAGCTCGACCGCCTCCGCTCGGGCCAGCGGCGCCGCGACGATTCCGCCGACACCGGCGCCCGCCCCGATATCGACCAGCCGGCGCACCGCCGGCGAGGTCGCGAGCTCGGCGCGCAGGAAATCGGCGAATCGGATCGTGTCCGGGCCGAGGAAGACGCTGTCCGGCGCATCGGTCGGGTAGGCCGAGTGGAGGAACAGCCGTCCCGCGACGGTCGAGACCCGGACTCGGCTTTTCCAAAAGGCGCCGCAAGGCTCGAGGAAATCCGCTTCCGCCATCGCGCCGAGGATCGCCGGCGGCAGCAGCGCCTGCTCGAAGGGCAGGCTCCAGCCGAACACGCCGCGAAGGTCGCGTGCGCGTGCCATGTCCGGCCGCGCCACCACGCGCGCATGGCTGGCCGGCGTGACCGTGACGAATTGGTAGCGAAGGCCGCTGAGGCACTGGAGCAGCCGAAGGGCCGCGGAAGGGAGGCTGGACATGGTTGCGGCGATCAATGCCTCGCCGCGCGAATTCGTTCCGGCTGCGGAAAGGCAGTTCGACACGCCCGTCCCATGCGCTAAAGCCTCGATCGTGGAGCAGGACCGCATCACCACCCCCGATCGCCGGCCCGAGGATCTCGATGCGGCGCTTCGGCCGAAGGCGCTGGACGAGTTCGTCGGGCAGAAAGCGGCGCGTGAGAATCTGCGCGTGTTCATCGAGGCCGCGAAGAGCCGCGGCGACGCGCTGGATCACGTCCTCTTTTTCGGGCCGCCCGGGCTCGGCAAGACCACGCTCGCCCAGATCATCGCGCGCGAGCTCGGAGTCGGCTTCCGGGCGACCTCGGGCCCGGTCATCGCCAAGTCGGGCGACCTCGCTGCGCTCCTCACCAATCTCGAGGACGGCGACGTCCTGTTCATCGACGAGATTCACCGGCTCGCGCCCGCCGTGGAGGAAATCCTCTACCCCGCGATGGAGGACCGCGCGCTCGACCTGATGATCGGCGAAGGGCCGTCGGCGCGCTCGGTGCGCATCGATCTTCCCAAATTCACTTTGGTCGGCGCGACCACCCGCCAGGGCCTGATCACGACGCCGCTGCGTGACCGGTTCGGAATTCCGGTCCGGCTGAACTTCTACAGCGTCGAGGAATTGGAGCTGGTCGTCCGCCGCGCCGCGCGGCTGCTCGGCCTCGCGCTCACCGACGACGGCGCCCGCGAGGTCGCGCGCCGTTCGCGCGGCACGCCGCGCATCGCCGGCCGGCTGCTTCGCCGAGTACGCGACTTCGCCCAGGCGGCGGGCGCGGCGGAGGTTGACGCCAAGGTGGCGGATGGGGCGCTGACGCGAATGGAAGTGGACGGTCTCGGCCTCGACGCGATGGACCGGCGCTATCTGCACATGATCGCCGACATCTATCGCGGCGGCCCCGTCGGCGTGGAGACTCTCGCCGCCGGCCTCTCCGAGCCGCGCGACACGATCGAGGAGGTGATCGAGCCCTACCTCATCCAGCTCGGCCTCGTCGCACGCACCGCCCGTGGCCGCTGCCTCAACGGAAAGGCCTGGGATCATCTCGGCCTGCCCATGCCCGCCGGCGGCCAGCAGGGACTGTTCGACGGCAAGTAGCCGACGCGCAAAAGGCTCGACTCGTCCTACCCGACAGATGCGGGGTTGCCGCCCCGAATCCCCCTTCCCTAGAGGGGAGGGATGAGCGGCGATCTCGACAGGCCATACGAAGGCGGCTTCGTGGGCAAGACCCATCGTTTCGCCCTGCGCGTCTATTTCGAGGACACGGACGTCGCCGGGATCGTCTATTACGCCAATTATCTGCGGTTCATGGAGCGGGCGCGGTCCGACATGCTGCGCGCGGTGGGGATCGACCAGCGCGCCGTCATGGAGCAGGGCGAGGGCGTCTATGCAGTCGCCGATGTCGCCATCAAATATCGCGGCTCGGCCAAGTTGGATGACGCCCTCGTCGTGGCCAGCGAGGTCGCCCAGGTGCGCGCCGCGGCCTGCGTCATTCATCAGCGGGTCATGCGCGGGGACGAATTGCTCGCGGACGCAAGGGTGACCGCCGCGTTCATCACGCCGGACGGACGCCCCAAGCGCCAGCCGCGCGAGTGGACCGAGATTTTCGAGCGACTGAGAGTGGAAGGGAAAGAGTGACCAACAGCGATCCGGCGGCATCGATGTCGCCAGAGGCCCTGTTCCTGCAGGCCGATATCGTCGTGAAGATCGTAATGATCGGGCTTCTCCTGGCCAGCATCTGGACCTGGGTGATCATCATTTCCCAATGGCTGAAGATGCGCCGGCTGCGCGCCGAGGACGCGGCGTTCGAGCGTGACTTCTGGACGGCGGAGGATATCGACCGCTTCCATGAAACGCGCGGCAAGGCGGACATTCCATCGGCCAAGGTGCTCGCCGCCGGGATTGCCGAGTGGCGCCGCTCGACCAACGGCAGGTCGATCGACCGCGACGGCACGCGCGGCCGGCTCGCCACCGCGCTCCACGGCGCCGTCGCGGCGGAGACGGACCGGCTCGCCGGGCGGCTCAACATCCTTGCCACGGTCGGCTCGGTCGCGCCCTTCGTCGGCCTGTTCGGGACGGTCTGGGGGATCATGCGCAGCTTCACCGCGATCGCCGGCGCCAACAATACCAGCCTCGCCATCGTCGCGCCGGGCATCGCCGAGGCTTTGTTCGCGACCGCGCTCGGCCTGTTCGCGGCCATTCCCGCGGTGATCGCCTACAATCGCTTCAGCTACGGAATCAACCGGATGGAGGCGAGCCTCGGCCGCTTCGCCGACCGCTTCCACGCAACCCTCTCCCGCGAGCTGGAGATGGAGGCCTAGATGGCGATGGGGCCGATCCTCGGACCCGGCCGGCGCGGCCGGCGGACGCCGATGGCGGAGATCAACGTCACGCCGATGGTCGACGTGATGCTGGTGCTCCTGATCATCTTCATGGTCACCGCGCCCCTCCTCGTCGCCGGGGTCAATGTCGACCTGCCTGAGAGCAAGGCCGAGCCGCTCGAGCAGGAGGCCGAGCCGGTCGCGGTGACGATCGATTCCTCCGGGATCATCCATATCGGCGACGTCGCGGTCGCCGAGCAGGATCTGCCTGCGCGGCTCGGCGAAATCGCCGCCTCCTCGCCCGAGGAAGGCGGCCCGCGGGTCATGCTGCGCGCCGATCGCAGCCTTGATTACGGTCGCGTGATGCGGGTGATGGGCGAGCTCAACCGGGTGGGGCTCCGCCGGATCGCCCTGGTCAGCGGAGGCAGCGAATGAGGATGGACCGCGTCGACGGCGCGGCGGCGGCAATCGCCGTCGTCGGCCACGGCGCGATCCTCGCGGCCCTGATCTACGGCCTCGGCAAGGCCACGGTCGAAGCGCCGCCGCCGCAGGCGTCGATCGAGGTCTCGTTCGTCGAAGATATCGGCGACGTCTCGGCCGGCCTCACCACCGAACCTTCGGCGCCGCCCGCCGCGGAGGTGCCGCCGCCGCCGAGCGAGTCCGTGGCGCCCGAGCCGGTCGAGGCCCCGGCGCCCGCGCCCACCCCTTCGCCGGTGACGGTGCGCCAGCCCGAGCAG
>JAEWCW010000165.1 GCA_023390415.1 Pseudomonadota bacterium
CCAAGCCGCGGCGGAAATGCCAGTTGCTCGGACATGAAGCTCGCATCCCTTCCCGGCGGCCGAGACGGCCGACTCGCCGTCGTCAGCCGCGATCTCGCCTGGTGCGCCGACGCCACCCACATCGCCCCGACCCTTCAGGCGGCGCTCGACGATTGGGACGGGATCGCCCCCCAGCTCGAGCTGCTCGCCACCGATCTCGAGCATGAGGCGATCCCGCGCGAGCGCTTCCACGAGCGCGAGGCGCTGGCGCCGCTTCCGCGGGCTTTCCAATGGGCCGACGGCTCGGCCTATGTGAACCATGTCCAGCTCGTCCGAAAGGCGCGCGGCGCCGAGATGCCGGAGAGCTTCTGGACCGATCCCCTGATGTACCAGGGCGCCTCCGACGAGATGCTGCCGCCGCGCAGTCCGATTGCGCTCGCCGACGAGAGCTGGGGCTGCGACCTCGAGGCCGAGGTGGTGGTGGTGACCGGCGACGTGCCGCGCGGTGCGAGCCGTGAGGAGGCGCTGGCGCAGGTGCGGTTGATCGGCCTCGTCAACGACGTGAGCTTGCGCAACCTGATCCCGGCCGAGCTCGCCAAGGGCTTCGGCTTCCTCCAGTCGAAGCCGGCCTCGGCGCTGTCGCCGGTGCTGGTCACGCCCGACGAGCTCGGCGAGCGCTGGTCCGGCGGCAAGCTGCGCGGCGCGCTGAAGGTGGATCTTAACGGCAATCCGTTCGGCCGCGCCGATTCGGGCGAGGACATGACCTTCGATTTCGGCACGCTGATCGCGCATCTGGCGAAGACCCGGAATGTCGGCGCGGGCTCGATCGTCGGCTCGGGCACCGTCTCCAATCGCGATTCCGACGGCGGCCCCGGCAAGCCGATCAGCGAGGGCGGCCTCGGCTATTCATGCATCGCCGAGGTCCGGACGGTCGAGACGATCCTCTCCGGCCAGGCTTCGACGCCCTTCCTCCGCCACGGCGACACGGTCCGGATCTGGATGGACGACGACAAGGGCCACCCGATCTTCGGGGTGATCGAGCAGACGGTGGTGCCTGCCTAGCCGATCCCGCGCAGGTCGATCGTAATCCGCGCTTCGCTGGCGATCGGATCGCCGAACACGTCGGTCGGCGGAGTGAACCGCGCCCGTTCAACGATCAGCGTGCAGGTCCGCCGGTCGATCTCGACATTGCCGGTCGAACCGGCCGTCCTGCAGCTCGTCACCCGCCCGCGCTCATCGAGGCCGACCACGGCGACCATGCGCGGCCGCTGCATCGTGCGATCGGCGATCCGCCGGTAATAAGCGGGCATGACGACGAACGCGCCTGGGCGCGGACTTGGAACATAGGTCTCGGTCGTCCGCGTGTCGGCCGGATCGCGGATCGGCGTGTTGTCGCCCATCCGCGTCGTCCAGGGCAGGGGAAATCGGACATGGCTCCCGCCGCGGCGGCGCCAGACGACCTGCAGCGGAACGTTGACGCTGGGGCAGATCTCGCACGGCCGCGAGTAGACGAGCTCCACCCGCCGGGCGGCAGCGCAGGACGCGGCATCGAGCGCGGCGTCGCCGGAGCCGACCCCGATCACGCAATCGCCGACACCCTCGGGCGTGACGATCAGATCGAGCCCGACAATTGCGTCGCGCCGGATGGAGCGCGGGAAATCCGCCTGGATGCTCGGGAGCGTTGCCGGCTGGATTCCGCCGCCCCAGAATCGACGCGGCCATTGCCTGAGGGCCGCATTGTTCGGATCGACTCGCGGCGGCACGGCGACGAACGGGACGATGGAGGGAAGTGGCGGCTCGTTGGTGAACCACCAGAAGACCGTCGCCGGCAAGCGCGTTTCGACCGGCCGGCCGGGGCCGAGGCGGACCGGCCGGAACGTGCCGCGCTCCTGGATCTTCGGGCAGGCGATCGAATCGAGACGCGGCTCGCCGCTCGAGGAGAGGACCCGGCATGCATGCGCCCTACCGTCCGCGCCGATCAGCAGCTCTATTCCGGTCGCCCCTTCGAAGCTGCGATTGCGCAGGTCGGAAGGGACGTCGTCGGGAAGGATCAATCCCTCGAGCCGATAGGTGCAGCTCGTCCGCTGGGCCGGCGGCGGCTGCGCCGGATCGGCGGCAGGAGACGCGCTCTGGCGGCAGACGTTGATCAAGGTCCGCCACGGATGCTCGGCGCGGGGCGTGCGCGGTGCGGGCGCGGCGGCCTGGGCCGCGACTGTGGGCGCAGCAGCAAGCATCACGGCAAGAGCGATTCGGATCATTCGGCAGGTCCCCTCTCCCCCGATCAGAGGCGATCTGCGCAGGGATCGCAATGGGTTACGGAAAGGAGCGGGGAAAAACTTGCGCGTTCACCCCGGCCGGCGCAGAGCTTGGCGCCATGAGACGCCTCCTCCTCGCCGCCGCCGCCGCTCTTTCCCTTGCAGCTGCCGCGGATGCGCAGCGAAGGCCGGCTCCTCCCCCACAACCCGCCGTGCC
The DNA here is from genome assembly GCA_023390415.1 of Pseudomonadota bacterium. Taxonomy (GTDB): domain Bacteria; phylum Pseudomonadota; class Alphaproteobacteria; order Sphingomonadales; family Sphingomonadaceae; genus Allosphingosinicella. The sequence continues at coordinate 2,452 of JAEWCW010000165.1, forward strand.
GGTCCCGCTTACGGCGCTGGCTGACCAAGTGTCCGAGCAGCAGCTCCGCGCTACCGTCGAGCGGCTGGTGTCGTTCGGGACTCGGCACACGCTCTCGTCGCGCGACCACCCGACCCGTGGGATCGGCGCGGCGCTGCGCTGGACCGAGCAGGAATTCGGCCGTTATTCCGCGGCTTGCGGCAATTGCCTGCAAGTGGTTCGAACCGGCGACACCGTCACCGGCAGGCGGATCCCGAACCCGACCCTGGTCGAGAACGTGATCGCGATCCAGCGGGGCACGGAACGGCCGAACGACGTCGTCATCATCACCGGCCATATCGACAGCCGGGTGACCGACGTGATGAACGCGACCGCCGACGCTCCGGGCGCGAACGACGACGGCTCCGGCACCGCGGCAGTGATCGAGGCGGCCCGCGTGCTCTCGCGCCACCGTTTCCCGGCGACGATCGTCTATGCCGCGCTCTCTGGCGAGGAGCAGGGGCTGATCGGCGGGCGAATCCTCGCCGACTATGCTCGGGCGCAGGGCTGGAACGTCGTCGCCAACCTCAACAACGACATCATCGGCAACAGCTGCGGCTCCGATGGCGTCTGCGACGACGACGTCGTCCGAATCTTCTCGGAAGGGCCGCGCTGGCAGGGGCGCGCGGATCTGGCGGCGGGACAGCGCAGCCTCGGCGGCGAGAATGACGCGCCCTCGCGCAACCTCTCGCGCTTCCTCGACCACCTCGCCGACGACCTCAGCCTGGGTCTCGACGTCCGCCAGATCTGGCGCAACGACCGCTTCGGCCGCGGCGGCGACCATACCGAGTTCCTCAATGCCGGCTATCCGGCAGTGCGCTTCTCGGTCGCGATCGAGGATTACAACCAGCAGCACCAGGATCTGCGCGCCGATCCGCGGCCTTCCGGCCGAATATTACAACG
>JAEWCW010000113.1 GCA_023390415.1 Pseudomonadota bacterium
CCCAGAGCCAGATCGAGATGCGCCGCGACGTCTGGTTCCCGGTCCTCGTCCCGCTCTGGTCCGAATATCGCGGCCGGCTGATCGCGGCGATGGAGGGCGACGCCGAGCGCACCCGCACCGGCGCCGATACGCTCCAGAGCGTCGAGAACAGCTACAAGGTCTTCCAGGGCCAGTGGGGCGCGCTCCGCGAGGACGAGTTCGCCGGCCGCCTCGCATCTGCCGAGCGCGAGCTCCGCGCCCGCACCGCCGGCGATTCCGCGCTCCAGTCGAGCATCGGCGATCCCTGGGCCGATGTGGGGCGCGCGACCGATGCCTTCTCGGCCATCTATCCCGAATATCTGATGCTGGAATCGCGCGCTGGCTGGGGCTCCAGCCTGTTTCGGTACGCCCGCCAGCTCGTCCGTGCGGCCGTCGAGCGCGAGAAGCCGGAGGCCGAGCGCCTGCCCGCTTACACCAGCTCCAACCTGCCTTTGCTCGAGCACACCTTGCTCGACGAGGCGCCGGTCTATCCCTGGCTCGAAGAGCTCACCATGGGCTTCTGGCTGTCCAAGACCCGCGAGCTTCTCGGCGCCGACGACGCCCGAGTCCGCGCGCTGCTCGGGCGCGAATCCCCCGAGGCGATGGCCGAGCGGCTGGTCGCCGGCTCGCGCCTCGCCGATCCGGCGGTGCGCCGCCAGCTCTGGACCGGTGGGATCGCCGCGATCCGCGCCTCGGAGGATCCGATGATCCGCCTCGCGCTGGCCGCCGAGGAGCATAGCCGGCCGCTGCTCGACCGCTACCGGGCCGAGGTCGACGCGCCGACCACCGCCGCCCAGGCGCGCCTCGCCCGCGCCCGCTTCGCGGCCTATGGCGACGCCAATTATCCGGACGCGACCTTCACCCTTCGGATCTCCTACGGCTCGGTCCAGGGCTGGAGCGAGAATGGCCGGGAGATCCCGCCGATGACCCGGATCGGCGGCCTCTACGAGCGCGCGACCGGCGCCCCGCCCTACGATCTCCCGCCGCAATGGGCGGCCGCCGAGAACCGGGTGAACAAGGACGTCGTGTTCAATTTCGTCTCGAACAACGACATTATCGGCGGCAACAGCGGCTCGCCGGTGATCGCGCGCGACGGCTCGGTGATCGGCGCTGCCTTCGACGGCAACATCCACTCGCTCGGCGGCGCCTTCGGCTTCGACCCGCGGCTCAACCGCACCGTCACCGTTTCCGCCGCCGCGGTCCAGGAGGCCTTGCGCAACGTCTACGGCGCCGACGCCCTCCTCGCCGAGCTGAATCGGCCAGCGGCGCGGCGGAGGCGCTGAAGCCCTAGATCGGGGCGGGGCGCCGCGCAGCCCCGCCCTCCGACTGTCCGCCCCCGGACGTTCTCTGTCCGGAAACGGACGCATTCCCATCTCGTCGACCGCTTCCCGCAAGAGCGATCATTTGGCACGGCTCGTGCTCAATGCATCCCGTAGGTGACTTGCCAGATGCTACAAATGTAGCATAATAGGGTCACCGCAAGGGGAGGATTTGCATTGAGAATTCGGGCTCGGATGGCTTCGGCCCTGGCAATTGCGGCGGCGCTTGCCGCGCACTCCTCGATAGCTTCGGCGCAGACTGATCCGGTAACGCCCGCCGAGACGCCGCCGGCCACCGACGATCCCGCGACGGGCGAGACCGCTGCGACTCCGACCTCGGTGGGCCCGCGCAGCTACACGCCGCAGGACTTCGCCCGCTTCGCGCCGCGCACCGCCCTCGACATGGTCCGCCAGGTGCCCGGCTTCACCATCCGCGACGCGCCCGAGCAGCGCGGCCTCGGCCAGGCCAGCGCCAACGTCCTGCTCAACGGCCGGCGGATCGGGGGCAAGTCGGACGATATCGCCACTCAGCTCCAGCGCATCCCGGCGGCCAATGTCATCCGGATCGACATCGTCGACGGCGCCACTCTCGACGTCCCCGGTCTCTCCGGCGACGTCGCCAACGTCATCACCCGCGCCACCCGGACCACCGGCCAGTTCGCCTGGCGCCCCGAATTCCGCGCCCATCATACCGATCCGCTCTTCACGCGCTTCGAACTCTCCGTCAGCGGCCAGACGGGTCCCGTCGAATGGACGTTCGGCCTGGAGAACCAGGGCAATCGCAGTGGCGCCGGCGGGTTCACGGAGATTCTCGGGCCGAACCGCGAGTTCCGGGAGCTTCGCGACGACGTCTGGACCAACAATACGGACCAGCCCCGGGCGAGCGCGCGCTTCGTCTACGACGGGCCGGGCTCGTCGGTCGGCAATCTCAACATGTCCTACCGCCGCTACTGGCACGATTATGACGAGCTCTCGCTGCGCTCGACGACCGGCCTTCCGGACAGGACCCGCACGGTCGTCCAGGAAGTTCATGGCTGGGAATATGAGATTGGCGGCGATTTCGAATTCGCGCTCGGGCCCGGCCGGCTCAAGCTGATCGGCCTCAACCAGGTCGAGCGCGAGCCGGTCGACACGACCGTCGTTACCGCCTTCGCCGACGGCCGGCCGTCGGTCGGAAGCCGCTCGCACCGAGTCTCGGACGAGATCGAGCGGATCGGCCGTGCCGAATATCGCTGGCGCGGCGGCGGCGCGGACTGGCAGATTTCGGGCGAGGGCGCGTTCAACAGCCTGGACGTCGCGACCGACCTGTTCGTGCTCCAGGCCGACGGCACGTTCGGCCAGATTCCCTTCCCGAACGGCACCGGCAGGGTCGAGGAGGACCGCTACGAGCTGATGGGCAGCTACGGCCGCCAGCTCGCCTCGAACCTCACGATGCAGCTTTCCGGCGGCGGCGAATATTCGCAGCTTCGCCAGGTCGGCCTGGGCGGGCTCACCCGCAGCTTCTGGCGCCCCAAGGGCCAGCTCAACCTCGCCTGGCGACCGGATCCGCGCACGACGATCAACGTCCGCGCCCAGCGCCGGGTGCTCCAGCTCAACTTCCTCGATTTCCTCGCCGTGGTGAACCTGAGCGACGAGCGCGAGAATGCGGGCAATACCGAGCTCGTCCCGCCCCAGGCGTGGGACCTCGATATCGAGGGTATCCGCAACCTCGGCCGCTATGGGCAGACCCGGCTCAAGCTCTATGGCCGCTGGTACGACGACATTGTCGATACAATCCCGATCGGGCCGACCGGCGAATCGCCCGGCAACATCGATCATGCCCAGGCTTATGGGATCGAGTGGGCGACCACCTTCAACTTCGATCCCATGGGCTGGCGCGGCGCTCGGCTCGACGCGCGCTTCCAGCTTCAGACCAGCAGCGTCCGCGATCCGCTGACCGGCGAGAAGCGCGAGGTCAGCAATTTCCTCCAGCGCCTCGTCGTGCTCGGCCTTCGCCATGACATCCCGAACAGCGACTGGGCCTGGGGCGGAAACCTCGAATATGTGATCGGGGCCCGCGAATATCGGCTCACCGAGACCGGCCGCCAGTGGGAAGGGCCGGTCTGGACCAGCCTGTTCGTCGAGCACAAGGATGTGATGGGCCTGACCGTCCGCGCCTCGGTCACCAACCTGACCGGCGCCCGCTCGATGTGGGACCGCACCGTCTATGTGAACCGCCGCGACGGGCCCGTTGCCTTCTTCGAGGACCGCAACCGCACGATCGGACCGATCTTCTCCTTCTCGGTCCGCGGCCGATTCTGACCCATGGGAGACATGTTCATGAGGAATCTCGCCCTTCTCGCCGCGGTTGCGCTCGCGGCACCCGCGGCCGCCCAGACGCCGATCCCGGTCCGCGCCTTCGATTCGATCGAGCTGGTCGGTGGCGGAGAGGTCATCGTCCGGCACGGCGCCCAGCAGCGGGTCACGCTGATCAGCGGCGACCGAGAGCTCGCGGCGTTCGAGGTGGACAGGGACAATGATCTCGTCATCCGCGCCTGCCGCCGGACCTGCCGCAACCATAATCTTCGGGTCGAGGTGGTGACCCCCGCGCTGGACGGTATCGCCATCACCGGCGGCGGCAGGATCCGGACCGAGCAGGGCTTCGCGGCGCGGCGCTCGATCGCGCTGGCGGTCACCGGTGGCGGCGATCTCGATGCCCGCACTATCCGCGCCGACAGCGTCGCAGCGGCTGTCCGTGGTGGCGGCCGGATCTCGACTACGGCCGAGCGCAGCCTCGTCGCCTCGGTCAGCGGTGGCGGCGCCATTCGCTACCGTGGCGACCCCGCCAAGACCGTCTCGATCAATGGCGGCGGCGCCGTCGAGCCGGACCGCTAGACCTTCCGCGCGACGATCTCGGCGACGATCGGCGTGATCATCCGCGAGCCCGGTGGTGGCCGGTCCAGTACCCCGCCGAGGCGCTCGGCCTCCGCGTCCTCGAGATAACCGAGCGCGGCGAGCCGCCTCGCACCGGTCGCCATGAAGGAGGCCGGCCACTGCCAGGCCTGCTCGGTCCGCTCGACGATCATGGCGTGCGGCCGCGCCTCGACCAGCTCCAGCCCCTCCGCTTCGAGCCAGGCCGGCAGCTGGAGCGCGATGTCGGGCTCGCCGCCGCTATCGCGCCAGCTCCGGATCACGGCGTCGCGGAAGCGCTTGTGATCGGGATCGGGCGGCATCAGCCGCCACGCGCCGTAGTCGGCATATTCGTGGAACACGGCCACCCCGCCAGGCCTCAGCGCGCGTGCGATATGGCCGACAGTTCGCTGAGGCTCGGCGACGAAGGAGAGCACCCAGCGGCACCAGGCGGCGTCGGCAACGCCCTCGCCGAAAGGCTCGGTCACGTCCTGCTCGCGAACCTCGACATTGGCGAGGCCGCGCGACTTCAGCGCTTCGACGAAGCTATGCGACCGTTCGAGCGCGATCACTTCGCCCGTAGGGCCGACCAACTGGGAAAGATCGGCGCTCGCCCAGCCCGGCCCGGCGCCGACGTCGATCACCGTCTGGCCGGCAGCTATCCCCGCGCGGCGCCACGCCTCGAGCACGCGCTCGCGCCACACCCTGTGCTGGAGGCCCAGCCGCTCGATCTCGTCCGCCTCGGTGCCGAGGACATAATCGCCGTCGCTCATCCGCCCCCGATGCCGCGGGGCGCGGGGGCGCGCCACACGAATCTTGCGCCCAAAGAAAAAGGGCGGCCCCGAAGGACCGCCCTCTCTTTTCGATCGAAAGCCGAGCGATCAGCGCTTCGAGAACTGGAAGGACCGGCGGGCCTTGGCCTTGCCGTACTTCTTGCGCTCGACGACGCGCGGGTCGCGGGTCAGGAAGCCGGCCTGCTTGACCGTCGTCCGCAGCGCCGGCTCGTAGCGGGTGAGGGCGGTCGAGATGCCGTGGCGGACCGCGCCGGCCTGGCCGGAGAGGCCGCCGCCGGTCACCGTGGCGACGACGTCATACTGGTCGCGGCGCTCGGTGATGTCGAACACCTGGTTGATGACCAGGCGAAGCGTCGGGCGCGCGAAATAGACGGTCTGGTCGCGGCCGTTGACCGTGATCTTGCCGGAGCCGGGCTTCAGCCAGACGCGGGCGACCGCGTCCTTGCGGCGGCCGGTGGCATAAGCGCGGCCCTGCTTGTCGAGCTGCTGCTCGCGCAGCGGCGCGGCTTCCTGGACCGGGGCGGCGGGGGCAGCCTCGTCGGACGCATCGGCCTCGGTGGCCGGGGCTTCGGCGGCCGGAGCCTCCGCAGCCGGGGCC
>JAEWCW010000188.1 GCA_023390415.1 Pseudomonadota bacterium
CCGCCGCTGCCCGTCCCTGGGCCGCGGACGGGGGCTGCGCCGAGGGTCGGGTCGGGGCCTGTAGCGGCGACCGTCGATGCGGTGACCACCGAGCGGCGGTCCTCGGTCGGCGCGACCAGCTCGGTCGCCTTGGACTGGATGTTGGGCGGCGAGGCGGCACCTTCCTCGCGGGGATCGGCGGGACGCTCCGACTCGGTCTCGCCGAAATCGGGGACCGGCGGCGGCGCGGGGACCTCCATGGCAGGCGGGGGCGGGACGATGTCGAGCAGTTTGAGATCGGGCGGCGCCTCGGGGTTGCCGGGCGCGACTCCGAGCCCGCGAAGGAAGGCGAGGGCGATCAGCAGCTGAACCGCCGCCGCGGGCACGCCGCCGCGCAGGCGCTCGGACAACGAGGGTGAGACTGCTGCGATCACGACGCGCTCCTCCCGCGCCCGCTAGAGTGCGCGACGTGAACGCGCGATGAGCCGTCAGGCTGCGTTGCGGAGGAGGAGGATGGTGGCCTTTCCGAAGCGGCGCTCGGCCTCGAGCGCGAGGGTCTCGGGAAGCGCGATCTGCTCGCGGCCGAGCTCGACGCTAAGCCAGGCGCCCGGGGCGAGCCAGGGGCCGTCGGCGAGCCTGGCAAGCGCTGCTTCGGCAAGACCTTCGTCGTAGGGCGGGTCGATGAGGACCAAGTCGAGCAAGCGGGCCGGCGGGGGCACGTGCGCGACCGGCTGGGCGCGGACCTCCGCGCAGTCGCCGGCGCCCAGCTTCTCGATATTGCGGCGGAGGATGTCGACCGCCGCGCGGTCCTGCTCGACGAAGGTGCAATGCGCCGCGCCGCGGGAGAGGGCTTCGAGGCCAAGCGCGCCGGTGCCGGCGAAGAGATCGGCGACTTGCAATCCCTCGAAGCTGCCGAGGCGGCTTGCGAGCATCGAGAACAGGCCCTCGCGGGCGCGGTCGGAGGTCGGGCGGGTGGCCTGCCCCGGGGGCGCGAGCAAGGTGCGCCCCCGCCATTCGCCGGCGATTATGCGCATGTGCGGCCGAAACCCTGGGCTTTGGTCACCTCAAAGTCTTCCGGAACGCGGCGATTTGCTGGCCGGGGATCTCGGCGACGGCGCCCACGGGCAGGTCCGCCATCTCGAACGGCCCGTAGGCGGTGCGGATCAGGCGGGAGACCTGGAGGCCGAGATGCTCGAGGACGCGGCGGACCTCGCGATTCTTGCCTTCGCGAAGCTTCATCTCGACCCAGCCGTTGCGGCCGGTCCGGCGCTCGAGGTTCGCGTCGATCGCGCCGTAACGGATGCCCTCGATCTCGATTCCGTGGATCAACTCCTCGAGCTGGTTCTGCGAAATGTCGCCAAACACCCTGGCACGATAGGTGCGCTCGACTCCGGTCGCGGGGAGCTCGAGCTGGCGCTTCAGCTCGCCGTCGGTGGTGAGAAGGAGGAGGCCCTCGGTGTTGAGATCGAGCCGGCCGACCGGCATCACCCGCGGCAAATCGCGGGGCAGCCGGTCGTAGATGGTGGGGCGGCCCTTTGGGTCGCGCTCGGCGGTGATCAGGCCGGTGGGCTTGTGGAAGCGGAATAGGCGCGCGGCCTGCGGCGGCTTCACCGGCTTGCCGTCGACGGTCACGCCCTTCAGCGAGCTCAGCAAGGTGGCGGGCTTGGTCACCTTCTCGCCATCGATCGCGACCCGGCCCTCCTCGATCATGCGCTCGATCTCACGGCGCGAGGCGATCCCGGCGCGGGCGAGCAATTTGGCGATTCGCTGGGGCTCGCGTGGGTCTTTGGGCGGGGGCGGGGGCACATCGGGCTCCGGTCAACGGGACGGGTTTCGCGCCCGGACGCCAGACGACCGGGCACCGATCACCGGTTCGCTCGTTACGCCGACAAACCGATCACCGGGAGGCGCGCGCACTACCATGCTCTTCGGAAAACGCGAACGGGTCATCCGCCGAATCCTGATCGTCGAGGACGAGCCGCTCGTCGCGTTCGACAATGAGCATATGCTCGGCGAAGCCGGCTATGAGGTGGTCGCGACCGTCGACAACCTCGCCGCGGCGCGGGAGGTGATCGCGGCCGAGGAGCTCGACCTGGTGCTGACTGACATCCGCCTCAACGGCGACGGCGATGGGACGGAGGTCGCCCATGTCGCGCGGGAGAAAGGCGTGCCCGTCCTGTTCGTCACCGGCTTCTGCCCGGAGGATGCGCGGAGCCTCGCCGTCGGCTGCCTCGCCAAGCCCTATTCGAGCCGCGTCCTGCGCGCCGCCCTCGACGCGCTGGACGGCCACCTGCAGGGCGAGGAGGTCAAGAAGCTGCCGGCGGAATTGAGTCTGTACGGCTGACGGCTCAGGCGAGCGCCTCTTCGACCTGATCGTAGAAGGCTGCGATTCCCGTCTCGAGCGTCCCGATCGTCAGTTCGGCCAGGCTTCCCGACGCGAGCCCTTGCTGGCCGAGCGCGGCGGCGCGGAAATCTTCGCGCTCGAAGACACCGTCGTCGAGGATCGTCCAGCTCTTCTCCCAATGCTCCTCCTCCTCGGCCGTCGCCGGCGGCTCGGGGATCAGCATGAAATCCTCGACCAGGGTGCGGCCCACCGCCTGCGGCATCAGCACCATCAGGTTCACATAATCCGGGCTCATGATCATGATCGTCGCCGGGAAGAGCTGGTAGGCGAAGGTGATCGCCGCGCGCAGGGCCGCCCAATCGTGATGGTCGATCCGCGAGAGATAGTCGGTCCGGCCGACCGCGGAGCGCTGGTGGATCCCGATCCGGTCGGCGGCGGTGATGCCGTCGGCGAAGAAGCGGGCGATGGTCTCCCGGTGGAGCCGCTGGACATGGTAGCTCTCCAGGAACGCGTCCATGATCAGCTTCCAGTTGGCTGGAACGTCGTGGACACGGCGGCGGTAGAGATGATGGCCGGCGAGACCGAAGGCGTCGAATTCCGGCGCAAGCGCCTCAGCCTCGGAGAAGTCGGCGCTCTCCTCGCGCGCGAGCCAGATCAGGCCGCCGGATTCGATCGACGGGAGGGGCTTCAGGCCGTGTGCGGCCTTGTCGAGGCCGGGGAAGGTGTCGGGGCGCGGAAGCCCGACGAGGCGGCCGTCGGTGGCATAGGTCCAGGCGTGATAGGGGCAGGCGATGCGGGCCGCGCAGACCGGCTCGCTGCCTTCGACCAGCCGGGTTCCGCGGTGGCGGCAGACATTGTGGAAGACATGGGCGCGGCCGTCGCGGTCGCGGGTGAGGAGGAGCGGGATCCCGAAGCCGTCGTGAGGCACGGCCATGTTGGGGCGGGGCAGCAGGGCCGAGGGCGCGATCACGGTCGGCAGCTTGCGGAACAGGCGCGTCTGCTCGCGCTCGAAGCGGGCTTCGTCGGTATAGACGCTGGCCGGGACGGTGCGGGCGCCGGCGCCGAGGCTCTCCTCGCCGCCGGCGATCATCCGGGCGAGGGCGAGCTGGCCGTCGGTGGGCCTCAGCCGGGTCGGCATGTCCATCGGCGGATCGTGCGTCCGCTGCGGCGAGAAGGCAAGCCGGCGCGCGCCTGTTGCGCCTGGTTCAACTTCATCGCCCTAGCAATGACGCCGCGAGCCGCTAGGGTTGCGCCCGAGCGAGAGGGAGAGACGATCCATGGCCGAAACGGCAGCGAAGAAACCCGGCTGGCGCACGCTTCTGCGGTCCCTCCGCAATCCGAAGTCGGGCTACATGGCGCTGTTCGGATTCGCCTCCGGCCTGCCCTTCGCTCTGTTCCTCGGAACGCTCTACGCCTGGTTCACCGAGGCGCAGGTCGATCTTGAGACGATGGGCGTCTTCTCGCTGATCGGCCTCGCATATTCCTTCCAGTTCCTGTGGTCGCCACTGGTCGACAAGGTCGACATCCCGGTCCTTCGCCGGCTCGGCAAGCGCAAGCAGTGGATCGCGCCGATGCAGCTCCTGCTCGGGATCATCCTGATCACGATGAGCCTGCTCGATCCGCGGAGTTCCCTCGGCCTGTTCAGCCTGCTCGCCGGGCTCGGCGCCTTCGCCAGCGCGACCCAGGACATCGCGATCAACGCCTGGCGGATCGACGTCGCCGACGAGGAGGCGACGATCGACATCCTCTCGACCGTCTATCAAATGGGCTTCCGGCTCTCCTCGCTGGTCGGCGGCGCCCTCGGCCTGATCATCGCGGCGCGGATCGGCTGGCCGCAGACCTACGTCATGCTCGGCCTGGTCCTGCTCGCGATCGGCATTGCCGGGCTGTTCGCGCCCGACAGCGAGAAAAAGACCGCCGTCATCGCGTCGGGCGAGGAGATTGACGAGCTCTATTTGCCCGGCGAGCTGCTTCCGCAGGTCCGCAAATGGGGCCTGCTCGCGGTCGGCCTGCTCTGGGCCTGGGCGATCGGCACCGTCCTCCTCTTCATGATCCGGTCGATGACGGCATTGCCCGAGGATCGGCCGAACCCGACCGAGTTCACCGCCACCTACGGGCCGCTGATCGTCCTCGCCACGATCGTCTTCCCCGCCTTGATCGCCGGCTGGCTCGCCAAGCTCCGCCGCGACGGGCGCTACGTCATCCCCGCGGACG
>JAEWCW010000036.1 GCA_023390415.1 Pseudomonadota bacterium
CGGGCTGGCGCCCGCCTTGCTGGCCGTGCATCCGCTCACAGCAGGCAGGCCGGGTGCCGTCCGCAGCCGGCTGGCAGCACGGACAGTCATGGCTCGCACCCTGGTGCTGGCCGTGCTGACCCTGCTGGCGCTGGCCGTGCTGGTGCTGCTGGTGCTGGCCCTGCTGGTGCTGCGAATGCTGCTGGTGCTGGCCATGGTCCGCCGTCTGCGCGGCGGCGGGGGTCGCGATCGCGAGCGCGAACGCGGCAACGATGATCTTCATTTCAAGTCTCCTGAGAAAGAATGACGTTCTTCTCAGGCGTGTCGTGGAGGGGGCGGGTCGGATCCCGGGGCGGTGCCGACAAAGGCCTTGGCGGGCGCGAGCGCGTAGACCGGCGCGACCGAATCCTTCGCCGCTATCCCTTCCGCGATGCACGGCATCGCCGAGCAGGCGATCGCGCAATCGGCGCTTGTGCTTCGGTCATGGTCGTCGGGGCGCTGCGGCTGGCCGTGGCAATCGGCTTCCGCTGCCGCCGCGTGATGGCTGGCGACCGGCGCGGCTTCCGCGCGGTGCATCGCCAGCGGCGACAATACCAGCGCGATCAGCGCGAGGATGTGGAGGATCCGGCCCACACCAGCCACTTAGCCGCTGCGGTCCATCCCTTCAATCGGGCACTGCCCAGACCCTCCGCGTCAGGGCCCGACATCGCCCCGGATCCGGCGCAGCTGCGGCCGCTGGCGCGGTGCCAGGCCGAGCGCCTCCGCCACCCGTTCGTCCCAGCCATAGGGGTCCGGCCGAAAGCGAAGCTGCCCGCCATTGTCGACGAAAGCGGTGTGATAGAGCAGCCGCACCGGGATCTGGTTGGACAGCTGGATCGCCCCCTCCCGCGGCTCGCCCTCGTCGTTGCGCCGGGCGAGGGCGCGCTCGAACTCGGCGCGCTTGCCGTCATGCTCGGCGAGCATCGTCGCGAAGCCGACCGCGTCGTGAACGCGGATGCAGCCGTGGCTCATATGGCGCTCGGCACGGGTGAAGCCCTGCTTGGAGGGCGTGTCGTGCAGATAGATTGCGTGCCGGTTCTGCATGTCGAACTTGACGAGCCCGAGCGCCGAGCGCGGGCCGGGCGCCTGGACCAGCCTGCCGCTCGAATTGCGGCTGAAATTGTTCTCGGCCAGATAGGCGGGGCCCTTGGCGAGCAGTTCGTCCTGCTCGATCGATTCCGGCACGTTCCAAGGCGGGTTGGCGACCAGCCGCACGATCGGCGACGCGAGCGGCGGAGTCTCCCAGCCAGGCTGGCCGACGACCACGATCCGCCGGTCGGCGAGACGGCCATCGCGCCAATATTCGAGGAAGGCGGCAGCCGTGTTGACGTCGATCCGCGTCCCGGTCGGGTTGCGCGTCAACCAGCGCCGCCGCTCCAGATTGACCGCGAGCTGCCGGGCGAGGTCGCGCGCCGTCGTGTTGAGGATGTCGAGCGTTCCGCCACCGATCACCCCATCCGGCTGGAGCCCGTAATCCTGCTGGACCCGGCGGACCGCGGCCGCGAGTTCCTGCGTGTAGAGCTGCCCGTCGGCCTGGCCCTGCTGCTGACCTCCCCCAGCCTGTGCCGGCTGTGTCTCCGGGAGGTAGCCGTGGCTGCGCAGCGAGGCGACGATCGCCGGCATCCGCGGGTCGCGGTCGCCGACATGGATCGAGTCCCCGCCGCTGAGCGCGGGCGCCTGCTGGCCTGCCGCCTCGCGGCTGTAGCGCATATAAGCTTCGGAGAGGGCGCGATATTCGGCGTCCTGCGGCGCCAGCCCGGCCAGCCATTCGGGCACGTTGCCCGCCTGGACCGCGGCGGCGAGCCCCGCGGCGACGTCCACCTCCGGCCGCGGCAGCTCGTAGATTTCATGAAGCCGCTTCGGATCGGCCTGGCCGCGGGCCAGCGCGTCCGCATAAGCGAGCGCAGCGCCGGTCAGCGCCGCCTCGCGCGCGGCGGGTGAGCGGGCCGCATCGACCGGACGCAGGTACCGACGCGGATCGAGGCCGTGGCGGCGAGCCTCGCCGATGGCGGCGGTCAGCGCCTCGGCCTGCGCCTCGCCCCACGCGGCCTGCCAGTTGCGGGCCTCGTAGAAAGCGCGCGCCCGGGCGTCGGTGACGGCGCTCCTCAGCTCCTCCGCCGCGATCGTGGGCGGTGCACTGCTGCCCCCGCTTTGACCGGAGCCCATGTCGCAGCCGGCCAGCGCCAGCAATGCCGCCACTGCGGCCGCTCGATAATATGGTTTCACGCGTACCCACTCATGACTGCATCTCCCCCTCGAACGCCTCAGCAGCCGCGCGGCTCCGCATTGCCCTCTTAACCGATGCTTATCCAATATCCGGCATAGCCGGGCCAGCCTCTTCCACCGGGAGCTTCAACGTTGAGCAAAGCGCACCTCGCCATCCTTCCCGCGACCGACGGTCGGCGTTCGGAACGGCGCCTCGTGAACATCGCCGCGAGCCTGCGCGAGCCCGGCGCGAGCCTCAACGAAATCGAGATCGTCAACCTCTCGGTCGGCGGCTTCGCGGCTGAGGTCTCGGTGCCGCTCGAGGTCGGAAGCATCGTGTGGCTGAAGCTTCCGGGCAGTGAGCCGCTGAGCAGCCAGGTGGTCTGGGTCGAGGACGGCAAGGCCGGGTTCGAGTTCACGACGCCGCTCCATGCCGCGACGCTGGACATGTTGACCATGCTCAACCGCAAGCCTCTCGTGAAGCGCCATTTCGGCGTTCAGCCCAAGGGGTCGCCCGCCCGCGCCAACTGACCTGCGTCGTCAGTTTCCCTGTGCCTCCGAAAGCGCGGCCTCCGCGTCGAGGGCGATCGCCCGGCAGCGATCCAGTTCGGCCTGCACGTCCATGCCCTTGGGCAGTCCGCTCGCGGTGAGCCGTTCCAGGCAGTCCAGTTCCCGCTCCTTGGCCGCGATATAGTCGTCATAGGCCTTTCGCTCGGCGCGGATTTCGCGCTCCTGGACCGCGCGCCGGGCATGGGGCGCGAGCGCGACGGCCAGGGAGCCGGTCACGCCCAGGGCGATCAGCAACAGGCGTTTCATCCGCCGGGCGGCGGTTCGACCGGATCAGCGAGCTGATGGAGGAAGTCGACCATCTGCGCATGCGCGGCCCGGGTCAGCTTCAGGTGGGCGCTGCGCGCGTCGCTCGGATGCTGGGTGCGCACGCACAGCCCGATCTCGATCAGATGGGCGATGTGGCGCAGCGCCGTCGATTGCGGGACGCCGGCGGCGACGCAGGCGCTCTTGATCGTGATGCTGCGGCCTTCCTCGGTCGCGACGAACAGCTCGAGCAGGATGTTCCACGGTGGGTTGATGCAGAGGCTCGGCCCGAAAATCTGGTCGCGGATGCGGCGGCTGCGGGCGACGCGGCGGGCGAGCGAGACGAGATTGGCGGGAACAAGCGCGCGCGCGGCCGAGCCGTCTTCGTCGCCGCCGCGCGTGCTTCCGGGCAGCTCGAACCCGTCCTCGTCCGTAAACTCCCGCCTGCTACTATGCACTGTCACGCCGCTTGCCCCCTGCCCGCGGGGACATCTTGGACCCCGAAACCGTGGAGATGCAAGCACTTCATCCCGGCCGCTCGCTGATTCGGCCTTTGGCGGGCAATCCTGCCCCGGCCGCGAAGCTCAGGCGGGAGGGCGATTCCGCTCCTCCGCGATCCACGCATCGACATGCGCTTCGAGCAGGTCGAGCGGCACTGCGCCTTGCTCGAGCACCGCGTCGTGAAAGCGCCTCAAGTCGAATCGCCCGCCCAATGCCTGCTCCGCCCGGGTGCGAAGCTCGCGGATCTTGAGCTCGCCGATCTTGTAGGCAAGCGCCTGCCCCGGATTGGTGATATAGCGATTGACCTCCGCCTCGATATTGGCGCGGCTCAAAGCCGTATTCTCGAGCATGAATTGCACGGCGCGGTCGCGCGACCAGCCGAAGGCGTGCATGCCGGTGTCGACGACCAGCCGCGAGGCGCGCCACATCTCGTAGGAGAGCCGCCCCATGTCGCGCGCCGGCGTGTCGTAGAGGCCCATCTCGATCCCGAGCCGCTCCGAATAGAGGCCCCAGCCCTCGACGAAGGCGGTGAAGAAGCTGAGGTGCCGCCGGAACAGCGGCATGTCGAGCTCCTGCTGGATCGAGATCTGCTGGTGGTGGCCGGGCACCGCCTCGTGGACGGTGAGCGCCGGCACTTCCCAGAGCGGCCGCTGGTCGAGCTTCGACGTGTTGACCCAATAGATGCCAGGGATGCCGGCCTCCATCGCGCCGTCGCTATAATAAGCGGTGGTCGTCCCTTCGGCGATCTCGGCGGGGATCTCGCGGATCGTGTAGGGGAGGCGCGGAAGCCGGCCGAACAGGGTCGGCATCAGCCCGTCGATGCGCTTTGCGACCCGCGCCACCTCCTGCATCAGCTCCTCGCCGGTGCGCGGATAATAGATCGGGTTGGTGCGCAGCTCCTGGATATAGGCTTCGCGGCTCGGGAAGCCGGCTCGGCGGGCGACCTCCTCCATCTCGGCGCGGATCCGCACGACCTCGCTGAGGCCGAGCTGATGGATCTGCTCGGGAGTCATGTTGGTCGTGGTGAACTGGCGGACCCGGAAGGCGTAATAGTCGCGCCCCTGCGGCTGCTCGGACACGCCGACGCTCTGCCTGCAGCGCGGCGCCACCTCGCGCAGATAGAATTGCAGATGCTCGCGATATTGCGGGAACAATGTGCCGCTGATCAGCGTCCGCGCACGCTGCTGCAGCGCCGCCCAGTCGGCCTCCGAGACGTCGCCCGGCCGGGCGCGGGTGAAGGGCTGGTAGAAGCGCGACTGGGCGGGATCGTCCGTGATGACGCCGCTGATCGTCCGGTCGGCGCCGACCATCGCTTGGCAGGGCAGAGTATAGCCTTCCTGCACCGAACGGCGGGTGATCCGGATCGCCTCCTGGTTGACCCGCGGATATTGCTCGAGCCGGGTGAGATAGGAGCGGTAGTCGGCGCCGGTCCGGAACGGCAGATCGTCCGCCATTCCGGCGAAGCGCTGGTGCCAGCCCCCGCGCTGCGAATAGAGGATCATGCGCTGGCCGAAGCGGCTCGCCTCGACCATCTCAGAAAGGTCGCGCCGGAGGAGGGCGTGGTTGGTCCGGTCGGCGGCGCTGAGCTCCGCCACGGGGATGGCGTCCAGCCGCGCGATCAGCGCCTGCGCTTCGCGCGCCTCGCGGTCCTGGGCGGCGAGGCTGATGTCGCCGACCTGGTCGTCATAGGTCCTGATCCCCATCCGGGTCGCGTAGAGCGGGTTGTTGCGCATCACCCACTGCCAGTGATCGTCGAGCAGCCGGTGGAAGTCGTCAGCAGGCGCGGCCACGGCCGGCGCGGCGGCCGCAAGCAAGGCCGCGATGATCAGCTTCTTCATCAAATTCCCCTCCCCTTGCGCCTCAGCTCGCCGGCCGCGCCTGCTCGGCCGCGATCCAGCGCGTGATCTCCGCCTCGAGAACGTCGAGCGGCACCGAGCCATTGGCCAGCACCGCGTCGTGGAAGCGCCGGACGTCGAAACGGCCGCCGAGCTCGCGCTCGGCGCGGGCGCGAAGCTCGCGGATGCGGATGTTGCCGATCATGTAGCCCAAGGCCTGGCCCGGCCAGCTGATGTAGCGATTGACCTCGGCGTCGATGTTCGCGTCGGTCAGCGCCGTATTCTCGCGCATGAAGGCGACCGCGCGGGCCTTGTCCCAGTTCATCGCGTGGATTCCGGTGTCGACGACCAGTCGCGCCGCCCGCCACATCTGATAGCTGAGCTGGCCCATCCGCCGCGCCGGCGTGTTGTAGAGGCCCATCGGCGTGCCCAGGCTCTCGGCATAGAGGCCCCAGCCCTCGGTGAAGGCGGTGAAGCTGGTGAAGTTGCGCCGGAAGGGCGGCAGGTCCAGCTCCTGCTGGAGTGCGATCTGGTGGTGATGCCCGGGCACCGCCTCGTGGAGGCTGAGCGCCGGAATCTCCCACAGCGGCCGCTGATCGAGCTTGGACGTGTTGACGTAATAAGTGCCGGCGATTCCGCTCTCCGGCGATCCCGAATTGTAATAAGCGGTGGTCGTGCGATCGGCGATCTCGGCCGGGATCTCCCGGATCCCGTAGGGCAGGCGCGGAAGCCGGCCGAACAGCTCCGGCATGTGGCCGTCAATCTCCTTCGCCACGCGCGCCGTCTCGCGCATCAGTTGCTCGGGCGTCGTCGCGAAGTAGCGCGGGTCGGTGCGCAAATGCTGGATATAGGCCTGGCGGGTCTCGAAACCGGCCTCGCGCGCGACCGTATCCATCTCGGCGCGGATCCGCGTCACCTCGGCCATGCCGATCTGATGGATCTGCTGCGGCGTCAGGTCGGTGGTCGTGCTCTCGCGCACCCGGAAAGCGTAATATTCGCGCCCACCGGGCTGGGCCGAAATGCTGTCGCTGCGCGCGCAGCGCGGGCGATATTCGGTCATGTAATAATCGAGGTGGCGCTGATAGGCGGGGTTGACCGTGCCGGTGATGATCGTGCGCGCGCGCTGCTGCATCGCCGTCCAATCCGCCTCGCTGACGTCGACCGGACGGGCGCGGGTGAAGGGCTCGTAGAAGCGCGACTGGGCGGGGTCGGTGGCGATCACGCCGGAGATGCTGCGCTCGTAGCCGTCGAGCACCGAGCAGGGCAGAGTGAAGCCGCCGCGCACGGCCTCGCGGGTGATCGCGATCGCCTGGTCGTTGAGCCGCGGATATTGAGCGATCCGGGTGAGGTAGCTCTGATAGTCGGCGCGGGTTCGGAACGGCAGGTTGGTGCCGAGGCTCGCAAAGCCCTGGTGCCAGCCATAATAGGTCGTGAAGAGCATGTTGCGCTGGCCGAACCGCTCGAGCTCCAACGCCTCGGAAAGGCCGCGGCGAAGGATTGCCGCATTCACCCGATCAGCTTCGCTGAGCTGCGCCGCGGGAATCGCGTCGAGCCGGCGAAGGAAGGTCTGGGCCTGGCGGACTCGGGCGGCCCGCGCCTCGGGGCTGAGATCCTCGATGCGGTCGTCATAGTCGCGCACGCCGAGGCTGGTCGCGAAGGTCGGGCTCTCCGAAAGCAGCCAGCGATAATGGTCGTCGAGCAGCTGGCGGAAGTCGCTCTCCGGCGTTGCGGCGAGCGGCGCCGCGACCCAGAGTGCAGCGGCGGCGGCGAGCGCGATCTTGAAGCGCATGGTCGGCAAGACTCCTGACTGAGACGGCACCAGACTTATCGCACCCCTTGGCCGGCGCAAGCTTCGCCGCGCTTTACAGCGCGCAGCAATCGCGCCACAAAATCAAGCGTCTGATTTCGCGGGGGGTTTGCGACCATGCGCAACACAATGTGGCTGGGCATCGGCCTCAGCGCGATGCTTCTCGCCGGCTGCGCGAGCGTCGATTCACCGGCACCCGCGGCGAGCGCCGCGGTCCAGCCCGCCGCCGCAGCGACCTGGCCGCACGAGCGGAGCGACCTGCCCGTCGATCCGAACATCCGCTTCGGCGCCCTGCCCAACGGCATGCGCTACGCGATCATGCGCAATTCGACCCCGCCGGGCGCCGCCTCGCTTCGCCTCCGTTTCGACATCGGGTCGCTCGCCGAGGCCGAGGACCAGCGCGGCGTCGCGCATTTCGTCGAGCACCTCGCGCTCAACGAGACGCGCAACGTGCCCGAAGGCGAGTTCATCCGGATCCTCGAGCGCCACGGGCTGCAGTTCGGGCCCGACACCAACGCGATGACCAGCTTCGATCAGACCGTCTACATGCTGGAGCTGCCGCGGGCCGAGCCGGCGACCGTCGACACGGCTTTGTTCCTGATGCGGGAGGCGGCAAGCGAAGCGACCTTGTCTCAGGCCGTCATCGACCGCGAGCGCAACGTCGTCCTCTCCGAGGAGCGCACCCGGGCGACTCCGAGCTATCGCATGGTGCTCGACGAATTCACCGCCCTCTTCCCGGGTGACCTGCTTCCGAACCGCTTTCCGATCGGATCGACCGACGTCATCCGCAACGTCACCCCCGAACGCGTCCGCGCCTTCTATGACAGCTATTACCGGCCCGAACGGGCGACCCTGATCGCCGTCGGCGATTTCGACGTCGCCGAGATGGAGACGAAGATCCGCGCCCGCTTCTCGGACTGGCAGGGCCGCGGACGAGCCGGCGCCGAGGTCCCGTCGCCCGTGCTTCAGCCGCGCGGCGTGGAGACCCGCACCTTCTCCGAGCCGGGCCTCCCGACCCGGGTGACGATGAGCTGGGTCTCCCCCTATGACGACGGCCCCGACACCCGCGCGAAGAGCTTCGAACAGGTCCGGGAGCTGCTCGGCCTCGCCGTCATCAACCGCCGGCTCGAACGGCTCGCGCGCGGCGACAATCCGCCGTTCATCGGCGGCGGTTTCGGACGCCACCATCAGGGCCAGCGCGGCGAGGTCGTCCAGGGAGTCGCGGTCGCGCGGCCGGGCGAATGGGCGCGCGCGCTCGAGACGATCGAGCAGGAGCAGCGCCGCGCGCTCGAGCATGGCTTCACGCAGGCCGAGCTCGACCGCGAGATCGCCGAATGGCGCACCGCGCTGACCAGCGCCGCCGCCGGCGCCGCGACCCGCACCTCTCCCGCCCTCGCCCAATCGATCGTCAACAACCTCAACGAACAGGACGTTGTCCAAACGCCTGCCCAGCAACTCGCTCTGTTCGAGGAAGCGGTCGCCGCCATCACCCCGGCCCAGGTCCACGAGGCGACGCGGCGCCTGTTCGCCGGCAGCGGCCCGCTCATCTATCTCGCCACCCCGACGCCGGTGGAGAATGGGGGGGCGGCGGTCCGCACCGCCTTCGACCGCTCGCGCGCGTCGCCAGTCGCGGCGCCGACCGCGCAGGCGGCGCGAACTTGGCCCTATCAGACTTTCGGAACGCCCGGACAGGTCGCCGAGCGGCGCGAAATCGAGGGCACCGGCGCAACCGCCATTCGCTTCGCGAACGGGGTGCGCCTGACGGTAAAGCCGACCGAATTCCGCGACGACGAGATCCTCGTCACCGTGCGCTTCGGAGAGGGCATTCTCGGCCTCTCGCCGGATCGCACCACCCCACTCTGGGGCTTCGCCAGCGGCGGGTTCGTCCAGGGCGGTCTTGGCCAGCTGAGCTACGAGGAATTGCAGGAGGTGCTGACCGGCACCGTCTACAGCGTCGCCGCGAGCGCCAGCGAGGACAGCTTCGGCCTCGGCGGGCGAACCCGTCCGCAGGACCTCGCGCTGCAGATGCAGGTGCTCGCCGCCTACATGACCGATCCCGCCTGGCGCCCGAGCGGCTGGGAGCGGCTCCGCGCGCTCAGCGGAAGCACGCACGACCAGTTCGAGACCTCGCCGAGCGGAGTCTTCGGCCGCGATTCCGCCGCTTTGCTCCGCTCGGGCCAGCGTCGCTACGTCACCCCAAGCCGCGAGGAGATGGCTGCGACCACGATCGCCGATCTCCGCGCCGTCGTCGGCCCGGCCTTCGCCAATGCGCCGATCGAGGTGATCATGGTCGGCGACGTGAGCGTAGACGAGGCGATCCGCCAGACCGCCGCGACCTTCGGCGCACTTCCGGCGCGCTCGCGCGTCGCACCGCCCAATCTCGACGTCCGCTTTCCCGCGGGCACGACCGCCGAGCGCACCCACAACGGCCGCGCCGACCAGGCGCTTGCCTTCGTCGCCTGGCCGACCACCGGCTTCTATTCGGACCAGCGCCGTGCCCGCGCGCTCAACGTGCTCAGCCGGGTCGTCCAGCTGCGCTTGCTGGACGAGATCCGCGAGCGCCAGGGCGCCGCCTACAGCCCGACCGCGTCGCACACCGCCTCGCAGGACGTTCCCGATTACGGCTATCTCTATGCCCTCATCGAGACTCCGCCCGATCTCATCGAAGGCTTCCTGCGCGACGCCTCCGCCATCGCCCGCGACCTTCGCGAGCGACCGGTCACCGCCGACGAGCTCGAACGCGCGCGGCGGCCTTTGGTCGAGCAGCTCCAGCGTGCGCGCAATAGTAGCAACGCCTGGTGGCTCGGCCAGCTGGGCGGAGTCCAGGAGGAGCCGCAGCGCGCCGAGAGCATCCGCGTGGGGATGGAGCAATATGCAGCGATCACCCCGGCCGAGTTGCAGGCGCTGGCGCGCCAATATCTGGTCGACGAGCGCGCGTTCAGGCTGCTGGTCCGGCCTTCGGCGGCAGCGGGAACGCCGTGACGAGGGCCTAGGCAGCAAGAGCCGGAAACATCGGCCGGCTGGCCCGTTTCCCGAAGCGAAAGGACGCTTCGATGACCGACAATATCTACAAGGTGATCGAGCTGGTCGGGAGCTCCGAGACCAGCATCGAGGATGCCGTCTCGAAGGCGATCGAGCGCGCCTCAGCGACGCTCCGCGACATCCGCTGGTTCGAAGTGGTCAGCACGCGCGGCCATGTCGAGGACGGGCGGGTGGCGCACTTCCAGGTGACCCTGAAGGTCGGCTTCACCCTCGCCGGCTGAAGGTCATGCGCAGCTGTTGAAGGCTCCGCCTTCAACCTTCGGCGGCAGCGGGAACAAGGTGACGAAGCGGAGGGCGGCCTGCCGGTCGCCCTCCAGCTTCAGCGCGCCCTCCCCCTCCAGCGCCTCGACCGGAACGCCGGCATAGACCGCCGCAGCGACGGCCGGCGGCGGCCCTTCGAAGAGGAAGTCGGCGCCGTCCGCCGCGCCCCGCTCCGCCATGATCTCCCCGGCGGCGATCCGGACTCGGTAGCTTTCGCGGCCGAGCCTGAACCCGGCCGAGACCGCGAAATCCCCGGCCCGCGCCGGATCGAACATCGTCCGGAAGGACAGCATCAGCGAGACGGCCGAGAGCGGAAGGCGCGGGTCGTGGAGCGGCGATCGGGCCGCCCAGCGGCCGAGCACCTGGAAGATCGGCTCCGACTCGTAACCCCAGGGGGTGAGCTCGTAGACCTGGCCCGAGGCCGGCGGATCGAGCCGCCGCCGGACGACGATCCCCGCGCCCTCCAGCCCTTCGAGCCGCTGGGTGAGAACGTTGGCGCTGATCCCGGGCAGGTCCGAGCGCAAGTCGCTGAACCTTTTCGGGCCGAGCATCAGCTCGCGCATCACCAGCAAAGCCCAGCGCTCGCCGACCAGATCCAGCGCATGCGCAGCGCCGCAGGCATCGCCGTAAGTTCTCTTATCTAACATCCCAGTTGCTTTTTATAACTTAGCGGCGCATCACGGTCAAACAGCGATTCGCTTTTGGGGAGAGCGCGATGCCGAAAATGATCTTCGTGAACCTTCCGGTTACGGACCTCCAGCGGTCGATCGCCTTCTACAAGGCGGTCGGCGCCGAGCAGAACATGCAGTTCAGCGACGAGACCGCGGCCTGCATGGTCTTCTCCGAGGCGATCCACGTGATGATCCTCACCCACGACAAATATCGCCAGTTCACGAACAAGCCGATCGCAGATGCCCATGCCTCGAGCCAGGTCCTGCTCTGCCTCAACACGAGCTCGCGGGACGAGGTCGATCGGATCACGGAATCGGCGGGCGCCTCGGGCGGGGTCGCCGATCCGGGGCCGGTGCAGGATCATGGCTGGATGTATTCGCGCAGCTTCGAGGATCCGGACGGCCATCATTGGGAGCTGGCCGGGATGGACATTGCGGCGCTGGCCGGCGCCGGCGAGGCCGAGGCCGCGGCCTGAGCTAAGACGGGAGAGAGACGATGACCTATATCGAAGGCTTCGTGTTGCCGGTGAAGGCCGACAATCGCGACGAATATCTCCGCCACGCCGCCCATGCCGCGCCGCTCTTTCGCGAGTTCGGAGCGACTCGAATGGTCGAGGCCTGGGCGAACGACGTCCCCGACGGCACGGTCACCGATTTCAGGCGCGCGGTCGCCGCCGAGGAGGGCGAGAGCGTCGTCTTTTCCTGGTTTGAATATCCCGACCGCGCGACCCGCGACGCCGCCAACGAGAAGATGATGTCCGATCCGCGGATGGCGGAAATGGGATCGACGATGCCGTTCGACGGCAAGAGGATGATCGTCTCCGGCTTCTCCGCGATCGTCGACGAGGGCGCCCCCGGCGGCATGGGCTATGTCGACGGCTTCGTCGCGCCCGTGCCGGAGGGCAATCGCGAGGCCTATCGCGACATGGCCGCCAAGGCCGCCGACGTGTTTCGCGAATATGGGGCGACCCGGGTGATCGAGGGCTGGGGCGACGACGTCCGCCACGGCCACACCACCGATTACTTCCGCGCCACCAAGGCCGATGAGGGCGAGAATGTCGTCTTCTCCTGGATCGAGTGGCCGTCCAAGCAGGCCCGCGACGAAGGCTGGGCGAAGGTGATGGCCGACCCCAGGATGCAGCCCGACCACGCCAACATGCCGTTCGACGGCAAGCGCATGTTCTGGGGCGGGTTCGAGCCCATGCTGGACACCGCGAACAAGGAAGGCTGACCCGCGCCATGGACAAGATCACGCCCTGCCTCTGGTATGACGGCGATGCCGAGGCGGCCGCCGAATTCTACGTCTCGCTGCTTCCGGACAGCCGCATCGACCGCGTCGTGCGCTCGCCCGCCGACAATCCGTCGATGGACAAGGGCGGGGTGCTGATGGTCGATTTCACCCTTGCCGGGCAGAAATATTCCGCGCTGAACGGCGGGCCGGCCTTCAAGTTCACCGAAGCGGTGTCGTTCATCATCCAGTGCGAGGACCAGGCCGAGATCGACCGAATCTGGGACGCGATCCTGGAGAATGGCGGCCAGCCCTCCGCCTGCGGCTGGATCAAGGACCGCTGGGGCCTCGCCTGGCAGGTCACGCCCACCCGCCTGCTCGAGATGATCGGCAGCGACGACGGCGCCGGCGCGGAGCGGGCGATGAAGGCGATGATGGAGATGGTGAAGATCGATCTCCCCACCATCGAAGCGGCCTATCGCGGCGAGGCCTAAGCCCGCTGCAGGCTCGGGGAGGCGGGCTCGCCTTCGTCGGGCATGCTGCTGCGGATCGCGGCGCTCAGTTGGTCCGGCGTGAACGGCTTGCCGAGGACGAGGACGTCGTCCGGCCGCCGCGCGATCGAGCTTTCGTCCGCATAGCCCGTGATGATGATCGCCGGCAGGCCGGGCCGGATCTCGCGCGCCTGGCGGATCACCTCCGCGCCAGAGACGTGCGGCATCGCATAATCGGTGATCAGGAGGTCGCACCGGTCCGGGTCCGCCTTGAGCAGGCCGAGCACGTCGCTGCCGTCCGCGGCCTCGACGATGCTGTGGCCGAGATCGGCGAGCAGGCCCGCGGTCGTTGCGCGCACGCCCTCGTGGTCGTCGACCAGAAGCACGTTGAGCGGCCGCACCGGCGCCTCGTTGGAAGCGCTCGCCTTCTTCTGCCGCTTCGCCGGCGCCGGCGCATCGGCCGGCGCGCGCGGCAGCCAGATCTCGGCCCGCGTCCCGGCGCCCAGTTCGGATTCGAGCCGGAACGCGCCGCCGGACTGGCGCGCGAAGCCATAGACCATCGACAGGCCGAGACCGGTGCCCTTGCCGACGTCCTTGGTGGTGAAGAAGGGCTCCATCACCTGGCCGAGCAGCTCGGGCGAGATTCCGCAGCCGCTGTCGGCGACCGTGAGCAGGACATACTCGCCGGCGGCGAGGCCGTCGCCGTCGCTGACCGTGCGGTTCTCGGCGCTGATCGCGATCGTGCCGCCGTCCGGCATCGCGTCGCGGGCGTTGATGATCAGGTTCATCAGCGCCAGCTCGAGCTGCGAGCGGTCGGCATAAGCCGGCCACAAGCCCTCGCCGACCGTCCATTCGAGCTCGACGAGGCCGCCCAGCGTGTGGGCGAGCAGGTCCGAGATCGACACAGACAGGCCTTCGATCTCGATCGCGCTCGGCTCGAGCTGCTGGCGCCGCGCGAAGGCGAGCAGGCGACCCACCAGCTCCGAGCCCTGCTCGGCGGCGCGGCGCGTCATGTCGAGGATCTTCTGCTCGTCACCGGCGAGCTCGACCCGCCGCTCGATCAGCCCGAGGCCGCCGAGAACCGCCGCCAGCAGATTGTTGAAATCATGCGCGATCCCGCCGGTCAGCTTGCCGATCGCGTCCATCTTGCGCGCCTGGACGAGCTCGCTCTCCAGCACCTTCCGGTCGGTGACGTCGAGCAGGGTACCCGCATATTCGATCGGCCGGCCGTCGCCGTCGCGCAGGAGCACGGCCTGGTCCAGGAAGTGGCGATAGCCGCCGTCGGCATGCTGCCAGCGATATTCCAGCGCCAGCGAGCGCCCGCTCGGCCGCTCCGCCATCGCGCTCAACACCCGCTCGCGATCGTCCGGGTGGAGCCGCTCGTGCCAGAGCGCCGGCGTCTTCTCGATCTCTTCGAACTCGTAGCCGGTCAGCGCCGCGAAGTTGCCGCTGACATATTTGGGCACGCGCGGCGAGGCATCGAGCGCCTCCAAGTAGAGCACGATCGGGAGCGAGCGGATGATCGCGCCCTGGCGCTGCTGGGCGAGGCGGAGCTCCTGCTCCACGCGAAGCCGCTCGGCATTGGCGCGCAGGTTCGCGTCGAGCAGCGCCTGCTCCGCGGCCGCCTTGCGCTCGATCTCCTTGGTCTTCGCGAACAGATCGACGAACACGGCGACCTTGGAGCGCAGGACGATCGGGTCGACCGGTTTGAACACGTAGTCCACGGCCCCCATCGAATAGCCGCGGATGAGGTGCTCCGCCTCCTTGTTGACCGCCGACAGGAAGACGATCGGGATCCGCTTGGTCTGCTCGCGGGAGCGGATCATCTGGGCGGTCTCGTAGCCGTCGATCCCGGGCATGTAGACGTCGAGCAGGATCACCGCGAACTCGCCCTTCAGCAGGTGGCGGAGCGCCTCCTCGCCGGAGCGGGCCTCGACGATCTCGCCGACATCCTCGAGCACGGTGTGAATCGCGAGCAGGTTGCGCTCGTCGTCGTCGACGACGAGCACGCGCGGCCGCTCCTCCGCCTCCAGCAGGGGGGCGGACTTGAGCGGCTTCGCGGAGGCCTTCTTGACCGGCACGCCTACGCTCATCCTATTCCGCGGCCCTCACGCGCTCGGGCCGCGCCATCTCTCGGGCGCGGGCAATCCAGACCCTCAAGAGGGCGAGCAGCAGATCGATGTCGACCGGCTTGGCGATGTAATCGGAAGCTCCAGCCTCCAGGCACTTCTCGCGGTCCCCCTTCATCGCCTTCGCGGTGACGGCGATCAGGGGCAGCTCCGCGAGATCGGGATTCTCGCGGATCTTCTGCATCGTCTCGTAGCCGTCCATTTCGGGCATCATGATGTCGATGAGTGCAATGTCGATTCCGGGAGTCTGTTCCAACAGAAGGATGCCGTCCCTGCCCCGCTCGGCATGGAGCACCTCGACCTCGTAGCTCTCCAGCACGCTGGTCAGCGAATAGATGTTGCGGATGTCGTCGTCGACGATGAGGATCTTGGCGCCGGCCAGCTCGGGCACGTCGCGGGATGCCTCGCTCTCGCCCTCTGGGCGAAGGACCGCGACCAGCGGCTCGTCGCCGGATGCCGCGACAAGGGCCGCGAGCTTGCGGAACACCCCGGCCAGCTCCTCCCGCTCCGCCGGCTTCTCGGTGACTCCGAACGCGCCCATCTCCATCACCGGCGCCAGCCTGTCGGCGCCGGAGATGACGTGGATCGGCACGTTCCGAGTCTCCTGATCGTGCTTGAGCAGGTCGAGCAGGACGAAGCCGTCAATGTCGCTGAGGCCGAGATCGAGCGTGATCGCGCTCGGCCTCAGCTTGCGCGCCATCGAGAGCGTGCCGGCGCCCGCCGTCGAGACCACGCCCTTCAGCCCCGCCTCGCGGGCGAGATCGAGCAGGATGGTCGCGAAGGCCGGGTCGTCCTCGACGATCAGAACGAAGGGATCTTCGCCGAGATCGTCGCGGTCGTCGGCGACGTCGAAGCCGGTCGGAAGCGCGCTGGGCACGATCGCGCCGCTATTGTCGTAGCGGGCGCTGGTCGTGCCGCCGAGCGCGCTGGCCTGGGCGGCCGCCTGCAACGGCACGAACAGGGTGAAGGTCGATCCCTCGCCGGGCTTCGACCTGACCTGGAGCTCGCCGCCGAGCAGGCGCGCGATCTCGCGGCTGATCGAGAGGCCGAGGCCGGTGCCGCCATATTTGCGGCTGGTGGTGCCGTCAGCCTGCTGGAACGCCTCGAAGATGAGCTTCTGCTTGTCCTCGGGAATGCCGATGCCGGTGTCGGTGACTGCGATCGCGATCGCCCGATCGGCGTTGCGCAGGACCGGGTGGCCGGGGCTCCAGCCGCCGCTCGCACAGGAGACCTTGAGCGTCACACTGCCATGCGAGGTGAACTTGAACGCGTTGGAGAGCAGGTTGAGCACCACCTGCTGCAGGCGCTTCTCGTCGGTGCGGACGCTGGTCGGCAGCTTGGGATCGAAGTCGACTTCGAACTTGAGGCCCTTGTCCTGCGCGAGCTGGCGGAAGGTGCGCTCCATATGGTTGCGCAGCCCGTGCATCGGCATGTCGCCAAGCTCGATCGACACCGTGCCGGACTCGATCTTCGAAAGATCGAGGATGTCGTTGATGAGGCTCAGCAGATCCGACCCGGCCGAGTGGATGG
>JAEWCW010000054.1 GCA_023390415.1 Pseudomonadota bacterium
ACCAGACCCCCGTCACCGACGAGGAGCAGGCCGCCGCCGCCAATGAGGGCGAGGCGACCGCTGCCGCCGGCCAGGGCTCGGCCGACATCGTCGTCACCGCCCGCCGCCGCGCGGAGAACCTCCAGGACGTCCCGGTCTCCGTCTCCGCATTCCAGGGCGAGGCGCTCGAGAATCGCGGCGCGCAGGACATCACCGCGCTCACCCAATACACGCCGAACACGACCGTTCAGGTCGCCCGCGGCTCCAACTCGACGCTGATCGGCTTCATCCGCGGAATCGGCCAGCAGGACCCGCTCTGGGGCTTCGAGCCCGGCGTCGGCCTCTATGTCGACGACGTCTATGTCGCCCGTCCGCAGGGCGCCGTGCTCGATATTTTCGACATCGAGCGGGTCGAGGTGCTTCGCGGCCCGCAGGGCACGCTCTACGGCCGCAACACGATCGGCGGCGCGATCCGCTACGTGACCCGCCGGCTCGGCAACGAGTTCGAGGGCCGGGTCCGCGCCTCCTACGGAAGCTACGACCAGGTCGATCTGGTCGGCACGATCACCGTTCCGGTGAGCGACACGCTCAGCATCGGCGGCGGCGTCGGCCGCTTCCAGCGCGACGGCTTCGGGACCAATCTCAACACCGGCAACGAGCATTATAACCGCGACGTCTGGACTGCCCGCGCGGCGATCGAGTTCGAGCCGAACGACCAGCTCTTCTTCCGCGTCGCGGCCGACTGGCTCCAGGACGATTCCAACGCCCGCCACGGCCACCGCGAGGTCGGCCGCGGCACCGATCCGGTGTTCGCGCCGCCGGCCAATGTCTACGACACCCGCGCCGGCGCCGGCGACCGCAACCGGGTCGAGACCCGCGGCATCTCGTTCGCGGCAGAATATCAGGTGTCGCCGACCGTGACCCTGAAGTCGATCACCGCCTATCGCGACGGTGAGACGAACGGCAATATCGACTTCGACAACACGCCGCAGCCAATCCTCGACATCCCGGCCTTCTACGAGGACCACCAGCTCACCCAGGAATTCCAGATCGTCTATGAGGGCGATCGGCTTCAGGGCGTCGCCGGCCTCTTCTATCTCGACGGCATGGCCCGCGGCGCCTTCGACACGGTGCTCGGGATCCTCAATCTGACCACGCTCACCTCGGGCCAGGTCGATACCCAGTCGATCGCCGCGTTCGGCGACTTCACTTACGAGATCAGCGACGAATGGCGCGTCTCCCTGGGCGGCCGCTACACGCGCGACGTCCGCGAAGGCACCGTCTTCCGCCGCAACTATACCGGAATCCGCAGCCCGTTCTTCGGCAACACTGCCGCGGTTCCCGGTCTGATCCGCACCGATTACACCAACGAGCGCACGGACGAGCAGTTCACGCCGCGCGCGAGCATCTCGTACCTGCCGACGCCGGACGTCACGATCTACGCCTCGTACAGCCGCGGCTTCAAATCGGGCGGTTTCGACATGCGCGGCGACGCCGTGTTCACGCCGAATACGGTGAACGGCTATCGCCCGGAGACGGTCGACGCCTACGAGACCGGCATCAAGGCCTATGCGCTGGACCGCGCGCTCTACTTCAGCCTCGCCGGCTTCTACTCCGACTATAAGGATCAGCAGGTCACCATCCAGGTGCCCGCGGCGACCGGAGTCGCGAGCTTCGTCGACAATGCCGGCGATTCGCGGATCTGGGGCATCGAGGCGGAAGCACGGGCGATCCTGAGCCCGAACTTCCAGGTCTCGGCGATGTTCGGATACACCAATGCCGAGTTCCGCCGCTTCGAGACCTACAACCTGGCCACCGGAACCTTCATCGACGTCGCCGACCAGCGCGTCTTCCAGAACACGCCGGAATTCACCTTCTCGGTGGCGCCGACGATCAGCGCGCCGGTGGCCGGGGGCACGCTCGCCTTCACCCCGTCAATCTCGCACCGTTCGGCTTATTCCCTGTTCGAGATCCCGAGCCCGATCCTCGACGAGAACGGCTACGAGCTGGTCGACGCGAGCCTGGTCTGGACCGCGGCCGACGACCGCTTCCAGCTTTCGCTGCACGGCCGTAATCTTACCGATGCGCGCTACCGCGTCGGCGGCTATGTGTTCGCCGACACGCCAGCGGCGCCGATTTTCGGCAACTCGCTGATCGCATTCTACGGTCCGCCGCGCACCTTCACGGTGACCGGCCAGGTGAGGTTCTAAGATGGAAGTGGCGAGGAGCGGGGAAGCGACGACGAAGCCCGCAAGAACACCGGGTGGACGCGTCCTCGCGATCCTGCTCCTCGCCTACATCTTCAACTTCATCGACCGCCAGATCATCGGCATCCTCGCGGTGCCGATCAAGGCGGAGCTCGAGCTCAGCGACACCCAGCTGAGCCTGATGGGCGGAATCGCCTTCGCGCTCTTCTATTCGGGCCTGGCGATCCCGATCGCCTGGCTCGCCGACCGCAAGAGCCGGGTGAACATCATCGCCGTCTCGGTCGCCTTGTGGAGCGGCTTCACCGCGCTCTGCGGCTACGCGCAGAATTTCTGGCACCTCTTCCTCGCGCGGATGGGTGTCGGAATCGGCGAGGCGGGCGGGGTCGCCCCTTCCTACGCCCTCGTTTCGGATTTCTATCCCAAGGAGAAGCGCGCCCGGGCGCTCGCGCTCTTCTCGCTCGGGATCCCGATCGGCTCCGCGCTGGGAGTCTTCTTCGGCGGCTGGATCGCGTCCAACATGGATTGGCGCGCGGCCTTCATCATCGTCGGGCTTGCCGGCCTTCCCGCCGCCTTGCTGGTCAAGATCGGCATCAAGGAGCCGGTCCGCGGCGGCTATGACACCGCCGACGGCGCGGCGAGCGAACCGGCGCCGCCCTTCGGCACCGTCGCTGCGCGCCTCGCACGGACTCCCAGCTTCTGGCTGCTCTCCTTCGGCGCCGCCTCGGGGTCGATCCTCGGCTACGGCCTGATCTTCTGGCTTCCGAGCTTCTTCACCCGGAGCTTCGACCTGCCGCTGACCTCGGTCGGCTGGTTTTACGGCTCGATCGTGCTCGTCGGCGGGGTGGCCGGCACCTGGCTCGGCGGCTGGCTCGGCGACCGCACCGGCCCGGACAAGCCCGGCGGCTACGCCCTCATTCCCGCAATCTGCTTCACCATCGCCGCGCCCTGCTTCGCGATCGGCCTGTTCGCGCCGAGCCTCGAAATCGCCTGGATCCTGTTCACGATCGGTCAGATGCTCGCGCTCGCCTGGCTCGGACCGGTGATCGCTGCGGTCCAGCATATCGTCCCGCCGAACATGCGCGCGACCGCTTCGGCCAGCTTCCTGTTCATCAACAACCTGATCGGGATCGGCTTCGGGATCTTCTTCCTGGGCTTCATGTCGGACACGATGGGCCCGCGCTACGGCGACGAATCCTTGCGCTACTCGATCCTCTACGGCCTCGGCTTCTACGTGCTGAGCGCCGCCATCTATTTCGTCGCCAGCACGAGGCTGAAGAAGGATTGGTACCGCGGCTAGGCGCGGCCGCCGTTCCAGTCGATTCGGACGTCCGCCGAATTCGGGTCGTCGGGCTGATAGCATTTGACGGCAAAGCCACCCTTGGCGATCGGACTTGCGCGGAGAACCGGTTCGATCGTCATGTAGAGCGCGTCCGCGTCGGGTCCGTAAAGGAAGATGACGCCCTCGCCGCCGCCGAATTCGTGGCCGTCCAGTTCGTCGGCTTCGGATGCCGCGATGACCGCCAAAAGCTCATCTTCGAGCGCATAGACGGCTTCCCGCTCCTCAAAGGTTCCGAACTCGTCATCGGACAGCGGAATATGAACGTAAACAGCCTGATTGGACATCGCGGCTCCCCCTTCCCGCAATTTAATCAGGTAGCGAAGCTCGGGTCCAGACGGTGGGCTTTGCGCAGCAGCGCGGGCCAGGCGAGGGCGCCGGCGGCGAGCTTGAGGCCGAAGCGGCCCTGCTCGGCGGTCACCTCGGGCGTGCCCTGGGGCGGGTTGTTGAGGTTGGCCTCGCCGGCCGACAAAGCGAGGATCTGGGCCTGGCAGGCGCGCTCCAGGAAATAGATCCGGATGAACGCCTCGCCGACCGTCTCGCCGACTGCCAGCGTGCCGTGGTTCCTCAGCAGCATCGCATTCTTGGCGCCCAAGTCGGCGACCAGCCGCTCGCGCTCGTCGAGATCGACCGCGACGCCCTCATAATCGTGATAGGCGACCTCGTCGCGGATCAGCATCGCCGTCTGGGTCAGCGGCATCAGGCCGTCGCCATGGGCCGAGACGGCCTGGCCGTGGGGCGTGTGGAGGTGGATGACGGCATGGGCGTCCTCGCGCGCCATGTGGATCGCGCTATGGATGGTGAAGCCGGCCGGGTTGGTGATGAACGGCGTCGGCTCGACCGGCAGGCCGTTCATGTCGACCTTGACCAACGAAGAGGCGGTCACCTCCTCGAACATCAGATTGTAGGGGTTGAGCAGGAAATGATGCTCCGGCCCGGGGATCCGCGCGGAGAGGTGGGTGAAGATGAGGTCGTCCCAGCCGTAGTGGGCGATCAGCCGGTAGGCGGCGGCGAGATCGACGCGGACCTTCCACTCCTCCTCCGACACGCGGCCCTTGAGGGACGGGATCTCGACCGACTCCAGGGGCGAGACATGCATGTTCATCGCCATCGCCTCGACCCGTCCCATCATTCTCGCTCCTCTTGTGCCGCGCCAGCATAGCCGCCGGGAGGGCAGGGGGCAAAGCGCTAACGGCGCTTCGGCTCGGGCTCGAAGCGCCAGCGCGGGCCCGGTGTGATCATGATTCCGGCGAGCGTGACCCGTTCGCCGGCCGCGAGCGCTGCGGCGAGCTTGTCGCGGCGCCAGTCGGTCTCGCCCCGGATGGTGTCGATCGCGCGGGAAGCGATGCGACGGAGCAGCTCGGGCGGCAGGCCCTCGGGATCGAGGAGGAGAGCGCCTTCCGACTCCGCCACGCGCGCGCGCCATTCCCGCTCGGCGGCCCAGGCGAGCGCCTCCTCGGCCTCCCGCAAATGGGACGCCGAAGCTGCGAGGCGTGGGGCAGGGAGGTCGTCGCCGCGCTCAGCCAGCAGCGCGCGGGCCCGGGTGCGGTCGAAGGCGTCCGAGCGGTTGGACGGGTCGTCGACCGCATTGAGACCGGCTTCGGCGACGAGCTTTTCCAGCTCCCCGCGGCGCCAGCCGAGAAGAGGCCGAACCAGCATCGCTGATCCCAGCGCGCGCCGCGGCCGGATTCCCGCGAGGCCGGAGAGGCCGGCACCACGCGCCATCCGCATCAGCAGGGTCTCGGCCTGGTCGTCGAGATGGTGCGCGGTCGCGAGCCATCCGAGCGGCGCTGCCCAATCGGCAAGCAGCCGGTAGCGCAGGGCGCGCGCCTGCGCCTGCACGCCACCGCCCTCGATCGGGGCGTCGGCATCGCAGAGGGTGGCATGTGGGACTCCCAGGCGCGCGCAGAGCTCGCCGACGAAGGAAGCCTCGGCCGCACTCTCGGGCCGGAGCCGGTGGTCGACCGTCGCGGCATGGATCCGCCCCGGCATCGCCGCATCGGCGAGGAGCAGCAAGGCCAGGCTGTCCGGCCCGCCCGAAACCGCAACCCCGAGCGTCTCCGGAAGCCTGCCGGCGACGGTCTCGAGATCGCGTCGGAAGCGGTCGATCAGCTCGGGTGCCATCCGTTCGTCTTAGGCGATCCCGCCTGTTGCGGATAGCGGATGGCCACCCTAGGAGCTTGGGCAAAGGAGCCGATCCATGAAGCCAGTCGTCCCGCTGTCCCTCGCTCTCCTCCTCGCCCTCGCCGCCTGCGCGCGCGACGAGGATGCGAGCGTCCGCCCCGCCGAGAGCAATGCCGTCGAGCGGGTCGGGGGGAGCGATCAGGAGGAAGATCGGCCGGCGCTCGGCGAATGGCGGCGGACCCTCCTCGAAGAGCAGCCGGCGCTGGAGTTCGGGCCCGCCGGAACCCAGGCCTTGATCCTGCTCGGCTGCGGCGCGGACCGCGGCGTCGTCCTTCACCGCCCGGGTCCGCTGGCGTCGGGCGCGCAGGCGAACGTCACCATCACAGTCGCCGGTCAGGGCCGCCAGTTGCCGCTCAATGCTGTCGGCGGAACCACGCCCGCGGTCCGCTCCGTGATTGCGCTGGGCGATCCCCTGCTCGGTCAGATCGGAAGCAGCGCCGGCCCGATCCGCCTGAGCTTCGGTGACGGAACCTCCCTCATCCTCCCGCCGAGCCCGCTCATCGGCCAGTTCATCCAGGGCTGTGCGACCGGCGAGCATCCGCCGGCGAGCGCTGCCGCCGAGCCGGCCAATGCCCAGGCCGCGGCCGAGACTCCCGAGGCCAATGTGGCGAACGCCACACAGTGACGATCGAACCGACGACTGTCGCGGAACACTTTCGCGCGCGATCCGTCGAGGCAGTTGGGCGTGCGGGAGTAAGCGGATGAACAGATTAGGCGTCGTGTCTGCGGTGGCGATGTCCGTCGCTTTGGCCTCGTGCGCGACCCGGCCCGCACCGGCGCCCGTGCCCGAGCCGCCGCGCCCGGTCATCGTCACGCCGGTGCCGCAGCCCGCTCCAACCCCGCCGCCCGTTGCCAACTGGCAGGATGCGCCCCTCGCCCCCGGCGACTGGAGCTATGCGCAGGAGAACGGCATTTCGATCGCGCGTTACGGCCCGCCGGGTGCGCCGAGCTTCGTCCTACGCTGCGAGCCCGGCCGCCAGGTCAGCCTGACTCGCACCGACGCCGCGGCGGCGACCGCGCTGACCATCCGTACCAGCTCGACGGCGCGAACCGTTCCCGCGCGCGGATCGATGGCGTTGCTGCCGGCCGCCGATCCCCTGCTCGACGCCATCGTGTTCAGCCGCGGGCGCTTCGCGGTCGAGGCCGCGGGCCACGGAACGTTGGTGATCCCGACCTGGCCGGAAGCTGCGCGGGTGATCGAGGATTGCCGGGCCTGAAACGACCTGCGCGGTGCGTCCGGCGCGAAGCAAGGAATCCTAGCTTCAAAATAATCCACTTCAAGTCTTGATCGCCGATTCGGCGGGATTCATAGTCGCCTCATCTTCAACAAGCGAAAGGAGGTGACCGATGTCTCATGGTTCAGCAGAGGGGTCGGTCAAGCTCGTTCGGGAGATGAAGGGCTAAGCCTTTCCAGGTCTCCCGGGCTGGAGCTTCCGGCCGCTGACCATGTCATGAGGGCCGCCGGGCGTATATCCGGCGGCCCTTTTGCGTTTTTGCGCGCGCTTCGCCGCCGGCCGCGGTTGATTCCGGAGCGGCCTGTGGCAAGGAGGAGGCGACCCAGAGGATCCCCGCGCATGTCCAAGCTTCCTGTCTTCCTCTTCGCCCTCCTCGCCGCCGGAGCGGCCCAGGCCCAGCCGGCCGCAACGCCGACCGCACCCGCCATCGATCCTGCAAGCCCGCCGAAGCTGATCGTCGCGATCTCGGTGGATCAATTCTCGGCCGATCTCTTCGCCCAATATCGCCAGCACTTCACCGGCGGGCTCCGCCGCCTCTCGACCGGCATGGTCTTCCCCTCGGGCTACCAGGCCCACGCCGCCACCGAGACCTGTCCCGGCCATTCGACCATCCTCACCGGGTCGCGGCCGGCGCGCAGCGGCATCATCGCCA
>JAEWCW010000083.1 GCA_023390415.1 Pseudomonadota bacterium
AAGGATCAGCCGCGACCACCAGGGGCGCGTGCGCTCGTAAGCGGGATCATAGTCGACGCCGGCCATTAGGGCGCCTTCTGGCACAGCTGGACGGCAAGCTCCAGCAAAGCCGAATCGCGCGGCGCCGACGCCGCTGCCGTCAGCTTCCAGCCGGCTCCGGCCGCGGCAACGGCGGCCGGGCTGATCGCGGCGATTGCGATCGTCGAGCGGTCGAGGCCGGCCTGGTCCGCCAAGGCCGCGAACGTCGCAGCCGCCCGAGGCGAGTGCAGCAGAACGAGAGCGCCGTCGCGGATTGCCTGCACCCCCGCTTCAGGAAGAGTCGCCACCGGTTCCGCCGCGTAGACAATCCGCCGCTCGACCTCAGGGAGCTGGATATGCTCGCGCCCGCACAGGTGGAGCACCCGCACCGGCCCCAATGCGGCACGTGCCGCGAAGCCGTCGCTCCGCCCGATCCTGATCTCGGTGAACCCGGCGGCGCGGGCGGCCTCGGCGGTCGTCTCCCCGACCGCTTGGCAAGGAAGGTGAAGATACAGCGCGAGGTCCGGCCCGGCATGGCGCGGCGCATTGGCGCTGGTCAGCAGGACTGCATCGAAGCGGTCTGGGTCGGGCGCCTCCCAGGCGAGCGGCCCGACGCTGAAGATCGGCGCCTCCACGGAATCGAGGCCGAGCGCGCGCGCCGCCTCGGCGGTGCGGTTCGGCGGCGGCCGAAGCACGAGGATGCTGGCGCTCACCCCGCGAACAGGCTCCTGAGCGCCGGCCCGGCCTTGGCGAGCAGCTCGCGGGCGAGGCGACGCGGCGCCTCTTCGTCGTCGGCGTCGAAGCGGACGTCCACATCCTCGCAGGACTGGCCGTCCTCTGTCAGTATCTCGGCGCGCAAGCGGATCTGGCCGGCGCGCAGGGTCGCCAGCGCAGCCACCGGCGAATGGCAGGTGCCGCTAAGCCCTTCGAGGAAGCGCCGCTCGGCCATCACGCAGATTTCGGTCGGCCGGTGGCCGATCTCCTCGATCAGGCTAGCGAGGCGGCGGTTGCCGGCGAGGATCTCGACGCCGATCGCGCCCTGCGAGGGGGCAGGAAGCAGGTCGAGCGGTGCGCCGATCTCGGGATGCTCCAGCCGCTCGAGCCCGGCCGCCGCGAGCAGGGTCGCGTCGACCTCGCCCAGCTCCAGCTTGCGGAGCCTGGTCTGGACGTTGCCCCGGAACGGAAAGATCGCGAGGTCCGGCCGGCGGCGGAGCAATTGCGCGGCGCGGCGCGGCGACGAGGTGCCGACCCGCGCGCCCTGCGGCAGCGCCTCGATGCTCTCGGCGCCGATCAGCCTGTCGCGCGTGTCGGCGCGCTTCAGCATCGCCGCGATGACCAGCTCGGGCGGGCGGATCGTCTCGACGTCCTTCATCGAATGGACCGAGCAGTCGGTCACGCCGTCGAGCAGCGCCCGGTCCAGCTCCTTGGTCCACACCGCCTTGCCGCCGAGTTCGGCAATCGGCCGATCGGTGACGTCGCCGGTGGTCGTCATCGGCACGATCTCGATCCGCTCCGGGCCCCAGCCATGGGTGTCGCGCAGCGCCTCCGCGACGAGACGGGCCTGGGCGAGGGCGAGGGGCGAGCCGCGGGTACCGATGCGGAGGAGGTCGATCATGCGGCGCTTGTGCTAGCGGGTAAGCCGGTGGCAGGGAAGCGCAGTGACCCTGATCCTCGGCATCGAATCTTCCTGCGACGAGACTGCAGCGGCGCTGGTGACCTCCGACCGCCAGGTCCTGTCGCACCGGCTCGCCGCGCAACTGGAGGCGCACCAGCCTTATGGCGGGGTCGTGCCCGAGATCGCCGCGCGCGCCCATGTCGAGATCCTTCCCCGGCTGATCGAGGAGACTTTGGCGGATGCCGGCGTGAAGCTCGGGGAGGTCGATGCGATCGCCGCCACCGCGGGTCCGGGGCTGATCGGCGGGGTGATGGTCGGGCTTCTCGCCGCCAAGGGTCTGGCAATCTCCGCCGGCAAGTCCTTGGTCGCGGTCAACCATCTCGAAGGCCATGCCTTATCGCCGATGCTGAGCGACCCGGACCTGGCTTTCCCTTATCTGCTGCTGCTTGTGTCGGGCGGCCATTGCCAGCTTCTGTTCGTCGAGGGCGTCGGTCGCTACCGGCGGCTCGCGACCACGATCGACGATGCCGCGGGCGAGGCGTTCGACAAGAGCGCGAAACTGCTCGGCCTCGGCTATCCCGGCGGCCCTGCGATCGAGCGCGCCGCCAAGGCCGGCGATCCGAAGGCGGTGCCTCTGCCGCGCCCGCTGGTCGGGTCGGCGGAACCGCATTTCTCCTTCGCCGGCCTTAAGAGCGCGGTGCTCCGCGCCCGCGACACCGGCGACTATGAAGCCGCGGACATCGCCGCCTCCTTCCAGCAAGCGGTGGTCGATTGTCTCGTCGACCGCACCCGCCGCGCCTTCGAACATTCGGCGGGCGCGACCGCCCTGGTCGTCGCCGGCGGGGTCGCCGCCAATGGTCCGATCCGCGCAGCTCTTTCGTCGCTCGCCGACGAGCAGGGCGTCCGCTTCTCAGCGCCGCCGCTGTGGCTCTGCACCGACAATGCGGCGATGATCGCCTGGGCGGGGGCGCTCCGCTTCGAGGCCGGCCATGTCGACGGGCTGGATACGCCGGCCCGCGCCCGCTGGCCGCTCGATCCGACCGCCGAAAAGGCAAGGGGCGCGGGGGTGAAGGCGTGAGTGAATTCAGATCGATCGGGATTGTGGGCGGCGGGGCGTGGGGTACGGCGCTTGCGCAGGTCGCGGTGCATGGCGGCGGCGAGGCCCTGCTCTGGGCCCGCGAGCCGGAGGTTACCGAAAGCGTCAACGCTCGCCATCGCAACGAACTGTTCCTCCCCAGCGTGGCGCTCGATCCGGCGCTTCGCGCCACCTCGCATCTGAGCGAGCTCGCCGCCTGCGACGCCCTGCTCATCGTCACGCCAGCTCAGCATATGCGCGCCGTGCTCGGCGGTCTCGATGTAGGCGGAAAGCCCCTGGTGCTCTGCTCGAAGGGAATCGAGGATTCGACGGGCAAGCTGATGCACGAGGTCGCGCACGAAGCGCAACCGGCCTCGCCGATCGCCGTCCTTTCCGGGCCGACCTTCGCGCACGAGGTCGCCGCTTATCTTCCGACCGCGGTCACTTTGGCGGTGGAAGATTCGGCGGTCGGCGAGGCTCTGGTCCGCCGGCTCGCCCGCCCCTTCTTCAGGCCCTATCTCTCGGACGACCTTGCCGGCGCCGAGATTGGCGGCGCGGTCAAGAACGTGCTCGCCGTCGCTTGCGGGATCGTCGAGGGGCGCGGCCTCGGCCAGAATGCGCGTGCTGCCCTGATCTCGCGCGGCTTCGCCGAGATGACCCGCTTCGGCCTCGCCAAGGGCGCGCGGGCCGAGACCCTCGCCGGACTAGCCGGCCTCGGCGACCTGGTCCTCACCTGCACCTCCACCAGCTCACGCAACTTCAGCCTCGGCAAGGGCATCGGCGAAGGCCGCCCCGCGGCGGAGCTGCTCGCCGACCGCCGCACCGTGGCCGAAGGCGCCTTCACCGCGCCGGTGCTGAAGCGGGTCGCCGACGCAATGGGCGTCGACATGCCGATCGTCGGCGCGGTTTGCGCCCTGCTCGAAGGCGCCCTGTCCGTCGACCAAGCCATCGAACGCCTCCTGGCGCGCCCCCTTCGCCAGGAAGGCGTCTGAGCCAAACCGCCGCGCGCCGCAGGCGCGCATCTGGGCGAGACCGTCATGCCAGCGAAGGCTGGCATCTCAGGGAGATTATTCTCGGATTCCCTGCAGCGCTGCACAGACTCTAGCGCCTTCTCGTCCTGAGATCCCTGCCTCCGCAGGGATGACGGCCTGGCTCGGCCGTGCGCGGCCTCGCCGACCGTCAAAAGTCCCAGCAGATGCCCTTGCTCTCCCAGTCGCCGTAGCGGGTCGGCTCCTCGCCCTTGGGGCCGCCAAGTTCCTCGGTCGGCCGGGCCTGCTCCGGCGCGGGCACCGGCGGGCTCTTCGAGAGATAGGTGGGCGGCTTGACGTGGGGCGGGCGCATCGCGGCTCCGATTGAATATTGCGGGGTTCGGGGCCACATTTCGTCCTGGGAGTGGCAAGGATCAAGAGATGAGCACGCTTCGGACGACAATGCTGCTGGCGGCGCTGACCGCTTTGTTCATGGGCCTCGGCTTCACCATCGGCGGCCCGCGCGGCGCGATGATCGCGCTCCTCGTCGCCGCAGGCATGAACCTCTTCACCTTCTGGAACCCCGACAAGATCGTCCTTCGCATGCACAATGCGCGCGAGGTCGACATGGCCAGCGCGCCCGAGTTGGTCGGGATCGTCCGCGATCTCGCGCTCCGCGCCCGGTTGCCGATGCCGCGAGTCTATCTGATCGACCAGGACCAGCCTAACGCCTTCGCCACCGGCCGCAATCCCGACAATGCCGCCGTCGCCGCGACCACCGGCCTGATGCGCATCCTCGATCGCGACGAGGTGGCGGCGGTGATGGCGCACGAGCTCGCCCATGTCCGCAATCGCGACACTTTGGTGATGACGATGACCGCGACCATTGCCGGTGCGATCTCGATGCTCGCCAATTTCGGCCTCATGTTCCGCGGCGGCAACGGCCAGCAGAACATCGTCGCGACCCTGCTCGCGGTGCTGGTCGCGCCGTTCGCGGCGATGATCGTCCAGCTCGCGATCAGCCGCACCCGCGAATATGGCGCGGACCGCGGCGCCGCCGAGATCAGCGGCAATCCGCGCGCCCTCGCCTCGGCGCTCGCCAAGCTCCACCACGGCGCGCAGCGAATCCCGAACCCGGTCGCCGAGCGCAACCCGGCCGCGGCCGCGCTCTACATCGTCCCCGGCCTGTCGCGCGGCGGGCGCGACAGCCTGTTCTCGACCCATCCCGACACCGGCAATAGGATCGCCGCGCTCGAGGCGATCGCGCTGGAGATGGGCGAGCCGGCGATCATCCCGACTCCGGCCGAGGCCGCCGCGATCGGCGCCGCCTCGGTCTCGGTCCCGCGCACCCGCAGGCGGCTTCACTGACCCAGGCCGATCCCCAAGGCACGGCGTCTCGGCGAGCGGCCCTCCGGCTGCTCGACGCGGTCCTGCGCAAGGGCCTGCCGCTCGATGCCGCGCTCGATTCGGCCGCGCGCGACCTCGATCGGCACGACGACCGCGGCCTCGCTTTCGCCATCGCCTCCGAGGCGCTTCGCCGCCTCGCCGATCTCGACGATCTGATCGACAGCGCCACCCGGCAGCGGCTTCCCGACGATAGCAAGGCGCGCTTCGCGCTTCGGATCGCGCTCGTCCAGGCGCTGGCGCTGGGGACTCCGCCCCACGCCGCGATCTCGACCGTGCTCCCGCTGGTCGACGGCGGCCCCCGCCGGCTCGTCCACGGCGTGTTCGGAACTTTGATGCGCCGGAACGCAAAGCTGCCCGATCCGCCGAGCCTCCCGCCTGCAGTCGCCGAACGCTGGGCCCGCGCCTGGGGAGAAGACGTCGTGGCGGCGGCGGCGCGGCTGATCGCGACCCCGCCGCCGCTCGACCTGGTCGGCGCGCCGCCGGCCGAGGTCGAGGGCACGAGCCTGATGCCGGGCCATCTCCGCCTCGCCCGCGGAACCGCGGTCGCCGGGATCACCGGCTTCGGCGAGGGTCATTGGTGGGTGCAGGACATTTCCGCCTCGATTCCCGCGCGTTTGCTCGGCCACGGCGCCGGACGGACAGCGCTCGATCTCTGCGCAGCGCCCGGCGGCAAGACGATGCAGCTCGCCGCCGCCGGCTTCGCGGTCACTGCGGTCGATGCGTCGCAAGCGCGGCTCGGGCGGCTTCGCGAGAATCTGGAGCGCACCGGCCTTTCCGCGGAGGTGGTTGCAGGTGACGTCATGACGTGGGCGCCCAAGGCGCCGGTCGATGCGGTGCTTCTCGACGCGCCCTGCTCGGCCACTGGAATCTACCGCCGGCATCCCGAGGTTCTCCACCGCGTCCGCCCGCGCGCGATCGCCGAGCTTGCCGAGGCGCAGGCGCG
Organism: Pseudomonadota bacterium; assembly: GCA_023390415.1. Lineage (GTDB taxonomy): Bacteria > Pseudomonadota > Alphaproteobacteria > Sphingomonadales > Sphingomonadaceae > Allosphingosinicella. The sequence continues at coordinate 6,027 of JAEWCW010000083.1, forward strand.
GATGCTCGCCCGCGCCGCCCAGTGGCTGAAGTCTGGCGGGACTTTGGTCTATTCGGTCTGCTCGCTCGAGCCCGAGGAGGGCGAGAAGGTCGCCGAGGCCTTCCTTGCCGCGCATCCCGACCACACCCTTGTTCCGATCGCGTCGGACGAGCTTCCCGAAGGTCTTGAGGGCGGGGACATGCTTCGCATCCTCCCCGGCGCCTTCGAGGCCGAGGGCGGCGCCGACAGCTTCTTCATCGCCCGCTTCCGCCGCGCCGGATAAATCAAGCCGCGCTTCCTTGCCGGGGGCGGCGGGCGAGTCTAATCCTTCCCGCCATGCCGAACCCCGTCCGCATCGCCCCTTCGATCCTCTCTGCCGATTTCTCGAAGCTCGGCGAAGAGGTGCGCGCGATCGACGCGGCCGGGGCCGACTGGATTCATGTCGACGTCATGGACGGCCATTTCGTGCCGAACCTCACCATCGGCCCGGCGGTGGTGAAGGCGCTCCGCCCGCACACGTCCAAGCCGTTCGACGTCCATCTGATGATCTCGCCGGTCGATTCCTTCCTCGAAGCCTTCGCGGAGGCGGGCGCGGACATCCTCACCGTCCATCCGGAGGCCGGGCCGCACCTCCACCGCACGGTCCAGGCGATCAAGGCGCTCGGCAAGAAGGCCGGCGTCTCGCTCAACCCGGCGACCCCGGCCAAGATGCTCGATTACGTGCTCGAGGAGGTCGATCTGGTCCTGGTGATGAGCGTCAATCCGGGCTTCGGCGGCCAGAGCTTCATCGACAGCCAGCTCCGCAAGATCGAGGCGGTCCGCAAGCAGATCGACAAGATCGGCAAGCCGATCGACCTCGAGGTGGACGGCGGCATCGATGCCGCGACCGCGCGGCGCGCGATCGATGCCGGCGCGGACGTCCTCGTCGCCGGTACCGCCACCTTCCGCGGCGGACCAAGCGCTTATGCGGAGAATATCCGCGCCCTCAGGGGGTGAGCGGATGCCGGATTCCGAGGACGGGGTCGAAACCGGCAAAAGGCTGATCCGGGTCGGCGACGGGCGCGGAATCTCGCTCGCCGAGCGCGTCGCTTATTATTTCCATCGTTTCGCCTGGCGGACGCCCTTCCACGCGCTGCGCCTGCGCGGTCGCGCCCCGCTTCGCCTGCTCGCAGTCCCCAAGGACCCGGTCGCCGGCGACAAGGCGGCGGGCGAGGCCCTGCTCCAGGGCGCCTATGTCCGCGGCGGAATCGAGATCCCGCTGGAGCAGCTCGATTTCGGCGATCCACGGCTTCCGCAGGACGTCGCGGAGCATCTGCAGAGCTTCGCCTGGCTGCGCGACCTCGCCGCCGCAGCGACGCGCGAACGCGCCTCTAAGCTCGCCGAGATGCTGACCGCCGCCTGGCTCGAGAAATATGCCGGCCAGGTCTCGGTCCCCGCCTGGCGGCCGGATCTGTGGGGGCGGCGGATCATGTTCTGGACCGCCTACGCGCCCTACATCCTGTCGAGCCGCGACACCGTCTATCGGGCTGCCCTGCTCAACACGCTCGCTCGCGGTGCGCGCCATATCGAGCGCGGCGCCGGCAAGGCGCATCCGGGCCTTCCGCGGATCCAGGCCTGGGCCGGCGTGATCGTCGCCGGGCTGGTGGTCCAGGGCGGGCCGGCGCGGCTTCGCCTGGGCGAGGCCGGGCTCGGCCGAGCGCTCGCCGCTTCGCTCCATGACGATGGCGGCCTGCACAGCCGCTCGCCGATCGAGCAGCTCGCGCTGGTCGAGACCCTGGCCCAGCTGCGCACCGCCTACATTGCCGGCGGCCGCGAGATGCCGGAGGGTGTCGCCGACGCGCTTGAGGCTTCGGTCGCGGCCTTGCTCGCGGTGGTGCTCGGCGACGATGGCCTGTCCAGCTGGCAGGGTGGCAACCCCTCGCTTGCGCGGCGGGTGGCCGCGGCCGTCGAAGGCTCGGGAGTCGCCGCGCGGCCGCTCCGCCAGGCCCGCGGATGGGGCTATCAGCATGCGATCGCGCGAAGCAGCGCATTGGTCTTCGACGCCGCGCCGCCGCCGCCGACCCGCGCCCTCGCTTATGCCTGCGCCTCGACCCTCGCTTTCGAGTTTTCGGAAGGGACGGAGCGGATCGTCGTCAATTGCGGCGGTGTCGGCGAGACCGCCGACGCCCTCCCCGCGGAGCTCGTCCAGGCGCTGCGCACCACAGCCGCCCATTCGACCCTGACCTTGGGCGATCGCAATTCGACCGCGGTCCATGAGGACGGTTCGCTCGGCAAGGGCGTGGGTCAGGTCGAAGTATCGCGCGACGAGACCGCGAACATCGTCCGGATCGAGGGCAGCCACGACGGCTATTGCCGTCGCTTCGGCCTCGTCCACTGGCGCCAGCTCATCCTCAGCCCGGACGGGCGCGAGCTTCGCGGCGAGGACCGGCTGCTGCAGGAAGGCCGCAAGAAGGCGTCGCAGCCTGTACCCTTCGCCGTCCGCTTCCACCTGGGGGCGAATGTCGAGGTGACGACCACCGCCGACGGCCAGGGCGCGCTCCTGCGCCTCCCCGGCAAGCTGCTCTGGCAGTTTCGCTGCCGCGGCGGCGCGCTCGCGGTCGAGGACAGCCTCTGGGTCGACGGCCGTGGGACGGCCCATTCGACGCTGCAGCTCGTCATATCGGGGGAGACACCGCCGGACGGCATGACTATCGGGTGGCAATTCTCACGCGCCAGCTAGAAAGCCCGCTTACCCATGGATCAGGTGAAGATCGCCCGCGCCCTCCTCTCGGTGTCGGACAAGACCGGACTCGTCGATCTCGGCCGGGCACTGGCCGGTCACGGCGTCGAGCTGGTCTCGACCGGCGGGACGGCCAAGGCGCTGCGCGAGGCCGGGCTCGAGGTGAAGGACATTTCCGATCTCACCGGCTTTCCCGAGATGATGGACGGGCGCGTCAAGACCCTGCACCCGAAGGTCCATGGCGGCCTGCTCGCCGTGCGCGACGATCCCGCCCATGCCGAGGCGATGGCGGCGCACGAGATCGGCGCGATCGATCTTGTCGTGGTCAATCTCTATCCCTTCGCGCAGACCGTCGCGAAGGGCGCAGACCGGGACGAGATCATCGAGAATATCGATATCGGCGGCCCGTCCATGGTTCGCTCCGCGGCCAAGAACCATGCCTTCGTCGCGATCGTCACCGATCCTTCCGATTATCCCGAGCTGATTGCGGCGATCGACGGCAATGGCGGCGCGACCGACCTCGCCTTCCGACGCCGCCTCGCCGCCAAGGCCTATGCGGCCACGGCCGCTTATGATTCGACGATCGCGAGCTGGTTCGCATTCGCCGACCAGCAGCAATTCTTCCCGGACCGGATTCCGGTGACGATGCGCAAGGCGGAGGAGCTGCGCTACGGCGAAAATCCGCACCAGAAGGCGGCGCTCTACCTCCCCGACGGGCCGCACTCCAAGGGCATCGCCCAGGCCGAGCAGGTCCAGGGCAAGGAGCTGAGCTACAACAACTACAACGATGCCGACGCGGCGCTCGAGCTCGTCTCCGAATTCCGCGACGGCGATCCGGCCTGCGTCATCGTCAAGCATGCCAATCCGTGCGGAGTCGCGACCGCGCCGAGCCTGAGCGCGGCCTATGAGGCGGCCTTCGCCTGCGACAGCGTCTCGGCTTTCGGCGGGATCATCGCCGTCAACCGGCCGCTCACCGGCGAGGTCGCCGAGGCGATGACCCGAATCTTCACCGAGGTGATCATCGCCCCCGACGCCGACGAGGATGCCCGCGCCGTCTTCGCCACGAAGAAGAATCTGCGTCTGCTGCTCACCGGCGCGCTTCCGGAACCGGCGCGCCCCGGCTTCGCCCTGAAATCAATCGCCGGCGGCTATCTGATCCAGGGCCGGGACAATGGCCGGGTTTCACAGGACGACCTCAAGGTCGTGACGAAGCGCGCCCCTACCGAGGCCGAGTTGGCCGACGCGCTCTTCGCCTGGACCGTGGCCAAGCACGTCAAGTCGAACGCCATCGTCTACGCCAAGGACGGCTCGACCGCCGGAATTGGCGCTGGCCAGATGAACCGGCTCGAATCCGCTCGGATTGCGGCGTGGAAGGCGAAGGATGCGGCCGAGAAGGCCGGCTGGCCCGAGCCCCGCACGATCGGCTCGGCCGTCGCCTCGGACGCCTTCTTCCCGTTCGCGGACGGCCTGATGGCCGCCGTCGAGGCCGGGGCGACGATGGTGATCCAGCCAGGCGGCTCGATCCGCGACGACGAGGTTATCGCCGCCGCCGACGAGGCCGGTCTCGCCATGGTCTTCACCGGAATGCGCCACTTCCGCCACTGAGGCGCCGCGTCAGGGAAGGCGCGGTCCCGTCCCGGGCGCCGGCAGGGTCGGTTCGTCGGGGCCGTGCTTTCGGAAGAGGACACGGTCCTCCTCGGTGAAGCCGCGATACCAGACCACCACCCCGAACGCGCCCATGATCGCCGCGACTCCGAACGCGAGCTGGGCCCATTCGGGGAGCTGCGAGATCAGGAAGCCGATGACGCAGGCCGCGCCTGCCGCCCAGATCAGGGACCAGCGCCAGCCCTGCACCGGCGCATCGAGCAGCTGACAGAGCAGCCGCGCCTTCAGCACCGAGGCCAGCCCGAGCGCGAGCAGCAGTGCCAATGCCGCCGAAGCGCCCTGCCACGCCTCGACCTGATCGGGGCGGAGCGGCAGCGGGAGCTTCGGAATGGTCAGGATGAAGGCGACGGTCAGGCCGGCCTGGACCGCGAGCATCAGCAGCGAGATGACGAGATTGCGGTGGCGCGCGACGTACACCAAAGCAGCTTCCGAGACGACTGCCGTCGCGGCGACCACTTCGGCGGCGAGCAGGAAAGCGAGCGCCGCAGTGCCGCTGACGAAGGCGCGGTCGTCGCCGAACAGGCTCATCACGGCCTCGCCCGGGATTCCGAGCGCGAGCGCGATCGCGGCCTGGGCGGCGATGATCCAAAAGCCGACCTGGCGAACCTGCTTGGCGACCGCCGCCCGATCGCCCTGAGCGAGCTTCTGCGTGATCACCGGCGCCAGGATCGGATCGAAGCTGGTCTTCAGCTTCTGCGGCAGCGAGGCGACATTCTGGGCGATATAATAGATGCCGACGATCGCCGGGGACACGAACAGGCCGAGGATGGCGATGTCGAGCCGGCGTGAGCCCCATTCGATCGCGTCGGCGGCGGCGAGCGGCACATTGCGACCGGCGGTGCGCAGGATTTCCTGCGGATTGGGGCGCCAGCCATGCGGGATGCCGAAGCTTCGGATCAGTCGCCACAGGGCAACCACGAGCCCAGCCGCGATTGAGATCACATAGGCGATGAACAGGCCGTCCCGCTCGGAGAGGAACATCATCACGCCTGCAGCAATGCTGATCGTCCACGGTTCTACGATGGCGCGGACCTGGACTGTTGCGGCGACGTCGTGGCGGTAGGCGAGCGCCGCAAGCGCCACGTCCGCCCCGGCGATCCCGAAGATGACCAGCGGCAGCAGCCATTCCGCGCCGTAGAGGTCGCCAGTCGGGAACATTGCGCGCGGGAAGACCATCAGGATCGCGCTCGCGCAGGCCGAGGCGATCAAAGCGGCGAGCAGCCCGTCGAAGACGATGCAGACATGGGGCTTGTCGGTGGTCGAGAGCTGTTGGGCGAGACCGCGCTTCAGCCCCATCGTCGCAAGCTGGGCCGCGAACTCGATCACGATCGTCGCATAAGCGAAGCGGCCGAGCATCTCCGGCCCGTAATAATGGCCGGCGATGAACAGGAAGGGCAGGCGCGCCGCCAGCCGGAGCACGAAGCCGAAGAAATTGGTCCGCCCGCCTTTGGCGAGCGCGGCTATGTCCTCGTTGGCGGACGCGGCAGTGCTCAATGCGCGGCGCCCCAATTGGGGCCGGTGCCGATCTCGACCCCCAGCGGCACGCTGAGCTTCACGGCGGGCTCGGCGGCGGTCTCCATGACCTGTCGGATCACCGTCGTCGCCCGCTCCACCTCGCCGTCGGGAACCTCGAAGACGAGCTCGTCATGCACCTGCATCAGCATCCGGACGCGGTCCAGGCCGGCGTCGGCCAGGGCCGGGCCCATCCGGGTCATGGCGCGCTTGATGATGTCCGCGCTGGTGCCCTGGATCGGCGCATTGATCGCGGCTCGCTCGGCGCCCTGGCGCTCGTGCTGGACCTTGGAGCGGATGCTCGGGAAGTGGGTCTTGCGGCCGAACAGGGTGGTGGTGAAGCCGGTTTCGCGGACCTCGGTCAGCCGGGCGTGGATGTAATCGCGGATTCCGGGGAAGCGCTCGAAGTAGCGGTCGATCATCGCCTGCGCCTCGTCGGCGGTGATCGACAGGCGGCCGGCGAGGCCCCAGCGCGAGATTCCGTAGAGGATCGCGAAGTTGATCGTCTTGGCCGAGGCGCGCGTGTCGCGGTCGACAATGCCGAACAATTCCTGCGCGGTCATCGAGTGGATGTCGTCACCGCGCGCGAACGCCTCCTTCAGCTGCGGCACGTCCGCCATGTGCGCCGCGAGGCGGAGCTCGATCTGGCTGTAATCGGCGGCAAGCATCACGAAGCCCGGCTCCGCGACGAAGGCGTCGCGGATCCGCCGGCCTATCTCGGTCCGGATCGGGATGTTCTGGAGATTGGGGTCGGTCGAGGAGAGCCGCCCGGTCTGCGCCCCTGACAGCGAATAGCTGGTGTGGACCCGGCCGGTGACCTTGTTGATCTGCTGCTGGAGCGCGTCGGTATAGGTGCTCTTCAGCTTGGTGAGCTGACGCCATTCCAGCACGAGCGCCGCGATCGGCACGCCCTCGCGCGACAGCCGCTCGAGCTCGTTGACGTCCGTCGACCAGGTCCCGGACTTGCCCTTGCGCCCCCCTTTGAGGCCCATCTGGTTGAAGAGGACATCGCCGAGCTGCTGGGGCGAGCCGATGGTGAAGGTGCAGCCCGCCTCGCCGCAGATCCGCGCCTCGAGCGCCTCGATCTGGGTCTGGAACTCGGCCGAGAGCCGGCTCAGTTCCTCGCGGTCGACCTTGACCCCCTCAAGCTCCATCCGCGCGACCACCGGCACCAGCGGACGGTCGACCGTTTCGTAGACGCGGGCGACCCGCTCGTGCGGCATGCGAACCTTGAAGCGCTTCCAGAGGCGCAGGGTGACGTCGGCATCTTCGGCGGCATATTCGGTGGCGCGGTCCAGCGGCACCTTGTCGAAGCTGATCGCCTTCTGGCCGGTCCCGCACACCTCCTTGAAGGTGAGGCACTGGTGGTCGAGATGCTCCTTGGCGAGATCGTCCATGCCGTGGCTTGCGAGTCCGCCGGCATTGAGATCGAAGCTCATCACGAGCGTGTCGTCGATCGGCGCCACCTCGATCCCGCGCCGCTCGAACACGATCCAGTCGAACTTGAAATTGTGGCCGATCTTGAGGACCGCCGGATCCTCCAGCAGCGGCTTGAGCTTCGCCAGCACCAGTTCGGCGGGAAGCTGGTCCGGCCGTTCGGAGAGCAGGTCGTGGCCGCCATGCTCCAGAGGGATATAGGCCGCCTTGCCGCATTCGGTGGCGAGGCTGATGCCCACGAGCTTGGCGGTGACGCAATCGAAGCCGTCGGTCTCGGTGTCGAGCGCGACGAAGCCGTTCTTGGTCGCCTCGGCGATCCAGCGGTCCAGCGCCTCCTCGCTCGTCACCGTCTCGTAGGCGGAGCGGTCGATCGGCGGCTCGGGCCGGACCTCGATCTGCGTCGGACGCGCGCTCGGCTCGGCCGCCGCCGCCGAGGCGCCGCGCGCGGCGGTGCCGCCGTCGAGACGGGCGATCAGCGACTTGAAGCCCTGGTCCTCGAGGAATTCGCGAAGCGGTTCCTTGGGGATGCCCTTCATTTCGAGCGCGTCGAGCGGCTCGGGCAAAGGCGCGTCGCAGACCAAGGTCACGAGCTCGCGCGACAGCCGCGCATTGTCGGCATGCTCGATCAGATTCTGGCGGAGCTTGGGCTTCTTGATCTCCTCGGCGCTGGCGAGGACGGTCTCGAGGTCGCCATAATCCTGGATGAGCTGGGCGGCGGTCTTCGGCCCGATGCCGGGCACGCCGGGGACGTTATCGACGCTGTCGCCCATCAGCGCGAGCACGTCGCCCAACTTCTCCGGCGGCACCCCGAACTTCTCAAGCACATAGTCGCGGCCGATCCGCCGGTCGTTCATCGTGTCGTAGAGGTCGAGCCGGCCGTCCTCGACCAGCTGCATCAGATCCTTGTCGCTGCTGACGATCGTCACCTTCCAGTCCGCGGCGAGCGCGGCCTTGGCGTAGCAGGCGATGATGTCGTCGGCCTCCAGCCC
>JAEWCW010000135.1 GCA_023390415.1 Pseudomonadota bacterium
TTTCCGAGGCGAGCCGCGTGGGACAAAAAATCCTCGTTGTCGAGGACAACGAACTCAATCTGAAGCTCTTCTGCGACCTCCTGCGCGCGCACGGCTTCGAGGCGGAGCCGGTCCGCGACGGACGCGAAGCGGTCGCGCGCGCGCGCAGCTTCGGCCCCGACCTCATCATCATGGACATCCAGATGCCCTGGATCAGCGGCCTGGAGCTGATCGAGCAAATGAAGGGCGACGCAGAGCTTCGCGTCACGCCGATCATGGCGGTCACGGCCTATGCCGCGAAGGGCGACGAGGAACGGATACGGGCGGCGGGCGCGGAGGGTTATGTCTCCAAGCCGATCTCGCTCGTGCGCTTCATAGAGGCGGTGCGCGGGCTGCTCGAGGCGGCGGAAGCGCCCGAGGAGCCCGCCGACGTTCGGGTCGAGCGGCGCATCGAGGCGCCGATCGATCGCGTGTTCGACGCCTGGCTCGATCCGGCGACGTTGGGCGAGTGGCTGTTCCGGACGCCCGAGGGAGAGCTGGTGAGCGCCTCTGCCGAGGCCGAGGTCGGCGGCGCGTGGCAGGTGACCGAGCGGCGCGCGGACGGCGACTGGGTCCACCAAGGCGTCTATGAGGCGATCGAGCGCCCGACGCGGCTCGTCTTGACCCTGAACGTGCCCAAGGCCTCGGCGGACGAGACACGGGTGATCGTCGCGGTCGCCGCCGATGATAACGGGACGACGATCGCCCTCACCCAGACGATGAATGCGGATGCTGCCGCGAATGCGGAGAGGATCGCCCAAGGCTGGGCCGGGATTCTCGACGCGCTCGCAGACCGGCTCGAGCGCGGAGAATCGTGAACGCTGCCCCCGAAGGGGCGCGGATCACTTGATCTTGGCTTCCTTGAACTCGACGTGCTTGCGCGCGACGGGATCATACTTCCGGAAGCTCATCTTCTCGGTCTGGTTGCGCGGATTCTTCTTGGTCACGTAGAAGAAGCCCGTATCGGCGCTGCTGACGAGCTTGATCTTGACCGTGGTCGGCTTGGCCATGACAGCCTCTTTCGAACTTGGGTTTCGCTAAAAATAAAAGCGGCGTCCCCGCCGCTCCTCGGTCGGTGCCTCTGCCGCGAAGCGCCGCCCATGTCAAGCGCGGAGCGCCTTAACGAAGCGGTAACCATAAGGGCGCATCACCTCCTCGATAAGAGGAGACGCGCCATGCGCGAGGATCGCGAAGCGATGATGGTGGTTCGGGCCGAACTCTGCCGGCGGCTCGACCATCTCGGCACCCTTGCCGGCCGCCGCGCGGCGCGGGAATTCGACGTCCGCCTCGAAGGGATCCGCGCGCTGGCTGCAGGCTACGGGCTGAGGCCTGCCGCCTCCGTCGCTGCAGCGCTCCAGGCTTCAGGCGCACGGCCCGGCTGCGGCGCCGCCCCCTATCTCGAACGGCTCCACGACGCGATCGGCTGCGAGGCCGCGGACGACAATGCGGTCCAGGCGATTCTCGCCTCGATCTCGCTCCGGCTGGGAGCCTGATGGACGCTCTGCTTTCGTCCCTCGTCGCCGCCTTGCTCGCCGAATGGGGGGACCGCACCCAATTGTTCGTCATCGTGCTCGCCGCGCGCTACGTGCGGCCGGTGCCGATCGTCGCCGGCCTTGCCGTCGCAGCTCTCGCGAACAGCCTCATCGCCGCTTATGCCGGCCACTTCGCTACGGACCTCATTCCGGTCCGCGCCGCCTCCTTGCTCGTCGCCCTCGCCTTGCTCCTTGCCGCCGGTGGAAGCCTGCTTCGCCGCCGCCCGCCGGACATGGGCATGGGATGGCGCTTCCCGGCCTTCGTCACGGCGGCGATCGCGCTCTTCCTCCTCGAATTCGGCGACAAGACGCAGTTCCTCACCTTCGCGCTTGCCGCCCGCTACGATTCGATCGCCCTGACGGCCGCCGGCGCTACCCTTGGAATTCTCGCCGCTAACATCCCGGCGGCCATCCTCGGCAACCGGCTCGGGGCGGTCGTCCCGGTCCAGCCCTTGCGCTATGCCGTCGCCTGCCTGTTCTTGGTCACCGGCTTCATCGTCGCGGTCAACGCGCTCGAGCTCGTCTGAGCTCGATCAGCCACAGGTCCGGAACTGCACCGAGCCGGAGCGGGATGCCGCTGGTGCCGAGCCCGGCGGTGACGATCAAAGTGCGGCCATTCTCGTCGATTCGGCCGCAGGCGTAGCGCTGGCCGTAGCGCGACATGGTCTTCGGCGCGCCGACGATCGGGAATCGCGCCTGGCCGCAATGGGTGTGGCCAGCCGCCATCAGCCGGACGTCGGGCGGGAGGTCGGGGAACGGATCGGGGGTGTGGCTGACGATCAGCCGTGGCCCGGAAAGGGTGCGAAGCCGGGTCACCGTCCGCGCCACGTCGGAATGGCGGGTGAAATCGTCGTCGAGCCCGCCGACCGCGACCGGCCCTGCCTGAACGGCGTCATTGTCGAGAACGGTGATTCCTGCGCGGCGCAGGGCCGCCCGCGCCTGCCCGGCGTCGCGCCAGTGATCGTGGTTCCCGAGCACCGCATAGGTGCCGATTCGCGGCCGCAGGCCGGCGAGCGGCGCCACCGCCTCGGCCATCGAATAATGGCGAGTGGCGAGCCTCTTGTCGGTGATGAGGTCGCCCGCGATGAGGACGAGATCGGGCGCCAGGGCATTCACCTGAGCGACGATCCGCTCGACCCGCGCCGGCGGCATGTCCGGCCCGCCGACATGGATGTCCGAGATCAGCACAGCCCGCAGCGGGCGCTCGAGCCCCGGCATCTCCACCGCGGTACGCCGAACCACCGGATTGGAAATCGCGGTCCAGTAAGACCAGCCCGTAAGCAGGAGGATCAGCAGGACAAGGGCGCCGATAAGCTTGCGTGCGGCACTTTTGCGGGAGATGCGTTGTCCGGCCATGCGCGACTTCTCGCAGCTTCTCGACGCGCTCGTCTACACACGGTCGCGCAACGCCAAGCTGAAGCTGATCGGCGACTATCTGAAGCGCGCGCCCGACCCGGATCGCGGCTATGCGATGGCAGCGCTCACCGGCGAGCTGGACCTCCCCGGCGTCAAGCCAGCGCTCGTCCGGGGGATCGTCGAGGAGCGCGTCGATCCCACCTTGTTTCGCCTGAGCTGGTCCTATGTCGGCGATCTCGCGGAGACCGTTTCCTTGCTCTGGCCCAAGGCGCTCGATCAGGCGGCCGATCTCGACGACGGGACTCTGCGACTCTCGGCCGTGGTCGAGCGGCTCCAGGGGCTCGGGCGGAGCGAGGCCCCGGCCGCGGTCGCCGAAATGCTCGACCATCTCGACGCATCCGGCCGTTTCGCTCTGCTGAAGCTTGCGACCGGCGAGCTGCGCATCGGCGTCTCGGCGCGCCTCGCCAAGACGGCGCTGGCCCAGGCCTTCGGTCTCGACGTCGATTCGGTCGAGGAGGTCTGGCACGGGCTCGCGCCGCCTTATGCCGAACTCTTCGCCTGGGGTGAGGGGCGGGGCGCCCAGCCGACGGCGCGGGACGTGCCGGTCTTTCGCCCGTTCATGCTCGCCCATCCACTTGAGGATGAGCGGGTCTCGATGGCCGATTATGCGGCCGAGTGGAAATGGGACGGGATCCGAGTCCAGATCGTCCGGGTCGCCGGCCAGACCCGCCTCTACAGCCGCGCCGGCGACGACATCAGCCGGACCTTTCCGGAGATCGCCGAGGCGATGGGCGCCGACGGCGTTCTTGACGGCGAGCTTCTCGTCCGCGGCGAGGCGCAGGGCGCGGCCGAGCATGGCGGCGCCGCCGCAAGCTTCAACGCGCTCCAGCAAAGGCTCGGCCGCAAGCTGGTCTCGGCGCGGATGCTCGCCGATTATCCCGCCTTCGTCCGCCTCTACGACATACTGTTCGACGGCGCCGAGGACCTCCGCAGCCTGTCCTGGACCGAGCGCCGTGCCCGGCTCGAAGCCTTCGTGCCCCGCCTCGACCCCGAGCGCTTCGATGTCTCGGCGACGATCGAGGCGGAGAGTTTCGAGCAGCTGGAGGAGATCCGCGCCGGAAGCCGTGACGCAGCGATCGAAGGGGTGATGCTGAAGCGCCGCGACAGCCTTTATGTCGCCGGCCGCCGCGCGGGCCTTTGGTACAAGTGGAAGCGCGATCCGCTCACCGCCGATTGCGTCCTGATGTACGCCAATCGCGGCAGCGGCAAGCGCAGCTCTTACTATAGCGACTTCACGTTCGGCTGCTGGACCGCGCCGCCGGAGGAGGGCGGCGAGCTGCTGCCGGTCGGCAAGGCCTATTTCGGCTTCACCGACGAGGAATTGATGTGGCTGGACCGCTTCGTCCGCAACAACACCGTCCAGCGCTACGGGCCGGTGCGGGAGGTCGCCAGGAGCCTCGTGCTCGAAGTCGCCTTCGATTCGATCCACCGGTCGAAGCGCCATAAGTCCGGACTGGCCATGCGCTTCCCCCGGATTTCCCGGATTCGCACCGATAAGCCGGCGAACGAGGCCGACCTGATTGGCACGCTGGAGCGGATGGTGACATAGGTTGTGCCCTTTCGGCACCAGCGAGTTCCAACCCGCCCGTCTGCGCAACGAAATCGAACGTCCGCTCGTTCACACCGCCAGATAGTCGGGAGTCGGCTTATGTTGCGGTCAATCATCCAGTCCGGAAACGAGAGCTTCGCGCACGATCCTTCCGCGCGGGGCTACTGCCCGGTCTATCGCGAGAATCAGGTCAATTACTGCCCGGGTTGCGGCAGGACGCATTGGTATGTCGGCCGCGTCTCGGCCGAATGCGGCTTCTGCGCCACTGCGCTCCCGCTCGCCGAAGGCGCCGCCCGCGGCGGCTCGGGCCTGTCCCGGGCGCACCACCCGGTCTTCTTCACCTCAAGCGCGGCCGCCTAGCCGCGAGGCGAGCACGAAAAAGGGGCGGGAGGTTGCCCTCCCGCCCCCTTTTCTTTGCCTTGCCGCCGCCGATTACTGGATCGGCTGCAGGTTCACCGCTGCGGTCTTGCCGCGGCGGTCGACCTCGAGCTCGAACTCGACCCGGTCGCCCTCGTTGAGCGAGGGCAGGCCGGCGCGCTCGACCGCCGAGATATGGACGAAGGCGTCGGGCTGTCCGTCGTCGCGGCTGATGAAGCCGAAGCCCTTCATCGCGTTGAAGAACTTGACCGTGCCGGTCGCCTTCTCGCCGGTCAGCTGGCGCTGCGGCCCGCCGGCACCGCGCTCCTCGCGCGGACGCTCGGTGATCGGAAGCGGTTCGCCTTCGATCTTGAGCGAGGTCGCCGAGATGCGGCCGCCGCGATCGACGAGCGTGAACTCCAGCGGCTGGCCCTCGGCCAGGCCGGTGAGGCCCGCCTGCTCGACTGCGGAGATGTGGACGAACACGTCCTCGCCGCCGTCGTCGCGCACGATGAAGCCGAAGCCCTTCTGGCTGTTGAAGAACTTAACGACGCCCTTGCCTTCGCCGATGACCTGGGGGGGCATTCCGCC
>JAEWCW010000075.1 GCA_023390415.1 Pseudomonadota bacterium
CGGCGAGGCGCTCGCGCGGCAGGGTGACGCCGCTGCCGTCCGTGCAGAGGCGCAAGCGATCGCGGCGATCCTCGAAGGTCCCCAGGCAACCGCCCTCGGCAGCCGATCGCGCGAGCATCTCGCGGCCATCGCCCGCCACGTCCTCGAAGGCCGTGCGGCGATGCTTGCCGGCGATTTCACCGCCGCGGAAGCCGCCTATCGTGCAGCGATGGACCGGCAGACCGAGGCGCGCTTCGGCATGGATCCGCCGCTCTGGTGGTATTCGACCCGCCGCAGCCTTGCCGCCGCACTGATCGCGCGCGGCGAGCATGCAAGCGCCAGGGAACAGCTTCTCGCCTCCCTTGAAGCCTGGCCGAACGATCCGCTCGCCCTCCTCGCGCTCGCCCGTGCCGAGGAAAGCCTCGGCAATCGCGACGCAGCCGCCGCAGCGCTGGCCCGCGCACGCGCCGGCTGGAAGGGCGACGTCAGCCAGATGCCGCTGGCGAGGATCTGATTGAAGGAAAAGATGGTCGGAGCGACTGGATTCGAACCAGCGACCCCCACACCCCCAGTGTGATGCGCTACCAGGCTGCGCTACGCTCCGACCGAGGGCGCGCATGTAGGCCGGGGCGGCGCAGGACGCAAGCGCCGGGCGCTCGCCTTGGCAAGCGCCTGGCAGCATGATAGTCGCGCCCCCACTTCATGGGCGGGCCTTGCAAGCCCGCCGCTCCCACATCAGGTAACGCTCCATGTTCGAATCTCCCGCTTTTGCCCAGACGACCGGGGCTGCGCCCGACGGAGGCGCCGGCTTCCTGATGTCGATCGCGCCTTTGCTCTTCATCTTCGTCATCTTCTACTTCCTGCTCATCCGCCCGCAGCAGCGCCGGATGAAGCAGCACCAGGAGATGATCGGCGCGGTGAAGCGCAACGACACGGCCGTCACCAGCGGCGGGCTGATCGGCAAGGTCACCAAGGTCGACGAGACCGAGATCGAGCTCGAGATCGCCCCGAACGTGAGGGTCCGCGTGATGAAGTCCATGCTTAGCGACGTTCGCCCGCACGGGCAGAAGCCCGCGAACGACTGATGCTCGATTTTCCCCGCTGGAAGGTCTGGCTGACCTCGATCTCGCTGATCGTCGGCATCCTCTTCGCCATCCCGAACGTCGTCCCGGAGCAATATACCCAGGGATGGCCGAGCGTGGCGACGCAGCGGGTCAATCTCGGCCTCGATCTCGCCGGCGGAAGCCACCTGCTGCTCGAAGGCCGGGTCGAGGACGTCGCCCGTCAGCGGCTCGAGCAGATGGAGGACACGATCCGGCGGCAGATGCGCAGCGCAAGCCCGCGCATCGAGATCGACGACGTCTCCACCGCCGGGGGCAATCTCGCCTTCACCGTCCGCGATCCCGCCCAGGTCAGCGCCGCGACCACGCTCGCGCGCCAGCAGACCCAGCCGGTCGGCCTCGCAAGCACGCCGGACTGGGACATCCGGATCGACGGCAACCGAATCACCATGTCGCAGACCGAGGCGGGTCTCGACGAGGCCGCCGACCGCGCGATGGAGGTCGCGACCGAGGTTGTCCGCCGCCGCGTCGACGAGCTCGGCACGCGTGAGCCGACCATCATCCGCCAGGGCGCGCGCCGGATCGTCGTCCAGGTGCCGGGCCTCCAGGATCCAGAGCAGCTGCGCAACCTCCTCGGCCGCACTGCCCGGCTCGAATTCAAGATGGTCGACACCACGGCCACCGAGCAGCAGCTGGCCCAGGGCCGAGCGCCGATCGGAAGCCAGGTCCTCCCCTATCCGGAGCTCGGGCCGCAGGGCCGCATCGCGGTCCAGCGTCGCGCGATGGTCACCGGCGACCGGATCAACGACGCCTCGCAGGGCTTCGACCCGCAGACCGGCGCGCCGGTCGTCAACATCCGCTTCGACGGCCCCGGCTCGCTCTCCTTCGGCCGCGCCACCCAGACCAATGTCGGCAAGCCGTTCGCGATCGTGCTCGACAACGTCGTCATCTCGGCCCCGCGGATCAACGAGCCGATCCTCGGCGGCCAGGCGCAGATTTCCGGCGGCTTCACCGTCGAGAGCGCCAACGAGCTCGCAATCTCGCTGCGCTCGGGCCGGCTTCCCGTCGAGCTGACCGTCGTCGAGGAGCGCACCGTCGGCCCCGAGCTCGGCCGCGACTCGATCGAGAAGGGGGTCACCGCCGGCATTGTCGGCACCGTGCTCATCCTGCTCTTCATGTTCCTCACCTACGGCCGCTTCGGGCTCTATGCGAACATCGCCCTGATCCTGAACGTCGTCTTGATCCTCGCCATCATGGCGGTGATGAACGCGACCCTGACATTGCCGGGAATCGCCGGCTTCGTGCTGACGATCGGCGCGGCCGTCGACGCCAACGTGATCATCAACGAACGCATACGCGAGGAGCAGCGACGAGGGCGGAAGGTGCTCGACGCGATCGAGCACGGCTATAACGAGGCCAGGACCGCGATCTTCGACGCCAACATTACCAACGTGATTGCGGGAATCCTGCTCTTCTATTTCGGGTCCGGCCCGGTGCGCGGATTCGCGGTGGTGCTGATCATCGGCATCGTCACCTCGGTGTTCACCGCCGTCACCGTGACCCGCATGTTCGTGTCGATCTGGCTGCGCAAGCGCCCGACCGAGCTGGTGATCTAGGGGAAGACCGATGCGTTTGATGAAGCTCTTTCCCGACAATACGAACATCAACTTCCTGCGCTGGCGCAATGTCGCCATCCTGATCTCGCTGATGATGATGGCGGCTTCGATCGCGACGATCGCGGTCAAGGGGATCAATTTCGGCGTCGATTTCGAGGGCGGCCAGCTCGTCCGGATCGAATTCCAGCAGCCGCCGCAGCTCGATCAGCTCCGCGACGAGATGGCGAGCCTCAACCTCGGCGATCCCAGCGTCCAGGAATTCGGCTCCCAGAATCTGATCCTCGTCCGCCTGCCCCTGCCGGAAGGCGGCGAGGAGGCCGCGAACCGCGCTGCCGCAACCGTCCGCGCCTCGATTGCGCAAAATCATCCAGGCGCGACGATCCAGGCGGTGGACCTCGTCTCGGGCAAGGTTTCCGACGAATTGGTGAGGGCTGGCGCGCTCGCGCTGCTGCTCGCCGCGATCGGTATCTCGATCTACATCTGGATCCGCTTCGAATGGCAATTCGGCGTCGGGGCGATCTTCTCGCTGATCCACGACGTCACGCTGACCCTCGGATTCTTCGCGCTCACCCAGCTCGAATTCGATCTCAACGTCGTTGCGGCCTTGCTGACGCTGATCGGCTACTCGCTCAACGACACGATCGTCATCTACGACCGGATCCGCGAGAATCTGCGAAAATATCGCAAGATGGAGATGGAATCGCTGCTCAACCTCTCGATCAACGAGACGCTCTCGCGCACCTTCTCCACCAACTTCGCAATGATGCTCGCGCTCGGGTCGCTGTTCCTGCTCGGCCCGGACGTCATCTACAGCTTCACGGTCGCGCTCTTCTTCAGCGTCATCGTCGGCACCTATTCCACCGTCTACGTCGCCTCACCCTGGCTGATCTGGCTGAAGGTCACGTCGGACAGCTTCCTGACGAAGGAGGCCCAGAGCGCTGCCGAGCGCATCGGCGGCCGCCCGCGCAACGAAGTCGACGACGGTGCCAAAGTTTGAGCGCGATCCCGCGGCAAGCGGCCCGGTGGTCACCGGCTTCGCGAGCGGCGGGTTCGTGGTCGAGGGCGGGGTCTATCGCGGCCTCTTGCTGACCCCGACCCGCGCCGAGGACTGGGCGCCGCCGCCTTTGGATCAGCTCAGCCTCGCCGATCTCGAGCCGTTGCTCGGCCATGCGCCCGAATTCCTGATCCTCGGTACCGGAGCAACGATGGGCTTTCCGCCGCGCGCGCTCGTCCGCGAGCTCGAAGCGCGCGGGATCGGCATCGAGGCAATGGACAGCAAGGCCGCTGCCCGGACCTGGGGCATGCTTCGCGGCGAGGAGCGGTGGATCGCCGCGGCGATCATGCCGCTCTGAGGCGGCGCTCCGCAATCTCGCCGAGATGGGCCGCAAGGGCCCGGCCATTGGCCTCCCAGCTGAACCGCGACGCCGCCTCGCGCAGCGCCGACTGATCGGGCGGCAACGCGAACAGGTCGCTTACAGCCTCGACGATCGCCCCGCGGTCGAGCGCCGCCAGCCTCCCCAGCTCGGGACGGTCGAACACGTCCCGCGCGCCGCCGACATCGCTGGTGACCACCGGCGTGCCGCAGGCGAGCGCTTCCAGCCAGACATTGGCGAGGCCTTCCCGCTCGGTCGGCAGCAGCATGACGTCGGCCGCGGCGAGCCAGCGCGCGATCTCGTCCTGCGGGATCGATCCGGTGAATCGCACCCGCGCCGCCCCCGCCGCCTCGCGCTCGAGCGCGGCCCGGTCCGGTCCGTCCCCGATCAGCACCAGGCTCGCGCCCGGCAGGTCGCGGAGGGCGTCGATCGCCAGCCATTGGCCCTTGCGGCGGATCAATGTGCCGATGGTGACGATCAGCGGACCCTCGATGCCGAGCCGGCGCTTGGCCTCGGCGCGATCGAGGGGACGAAAAAGGTCCAGGTCGACGCCGTTATGGTGGACCCGGATCTTCTCCGGCGGGAGCCCGAGCGCCGCCATGTCGGCCTTCATCGCGGAGCTGACCGCGAGCAGCCCGTCCGCGGTCCGTCCGGCCTCCACGATCTGCTCTCGAATGCCCGGCCGCCCTGCCCAATAATGGATGTCGGAGCCGCGCGCCTTGATCGAGAAGGGAATGCCGAGCCGGCGCGAGAGGATCGCTGCGGCAGGCCCGTCCGGCCAGAAGAATTCGGCATCGATGGCGTCGAAGCCGCCGCTGCGGACCAATGGCGTCATGGCGTCGGCGATTGCGGCGGGGGTCCGTGCGGCGCCAAGCTTCGGCCACACCGCGAAGCGCGGCCGGTGAACCTTGATCCCCTCCCAGCTCTCCTCGGCCGGCAAGGCCGCGCGTGCGGCATAATGGGGGTGGAGCGAGAGCGGCCAGCGCGGGAGGCCGACCGGCGAAGCGACCTCGAGCGCGATCCCGGGCTGGCGCGCAAGCTCCAGCGTCTGGCGCGCGACGAAGGGGCCGAGCGCCGGCTCGGCGGCGCTCGGGAACAGGGTCGACAAGGTCAGCACCCGCAACATCGCGCATCCCCTAGCAGAGAGGCCTTTTCAGCCTATTAAACCGCCGTTCATCGCTGCAGCGCTCTTTACCCCTATCCCGCTTGGCCTCGGCCAAACCCTCCGCTAAGAAGCCGCGATGCAGATCAAATCCCGCTCCCTCGCATTGATTGCGGTCGCCACGGCCACGCTTCCGCTTGCGGCCTGCGCCGGGGGTGGGGGCGGTCCGCGCACCGCCGCCGACACCCGCTATGTCGCCCGCGACGTGAACACGCTCTACAATGCCGGCAAGGAGCGGCTCGACCGCGGCCTTTACCTGCAGGCGGCGGCGATTTTCGACGAGGTCGAGCGCCAGCATCCCTATTCGGTCTGGGCGCGCCGCGCGCAGCTGATGAGCGCTTTTTCCTATTACGCCGCCAAGGATCACACCAAGTCGATCGACTCGGCGCGGCGCTTCCTCTCGATCCACCCGGGCAACCGCGATGCGCCTTACGCGCTCTATCTGATCGCGCTCAATTATTACGAGCAGATCGGCGACGTGACCCGCGATCAGGGCACCACCCGCCAGGCGATGGACGCCCTCAATGAAGTGATCCGCCGCTATCCCACCAGCCGCTACGCCGCCGACGCGCGGCTGAAGCTGGACCTGGTCCGCGATCACCTCGCGGGCCACGAGATGGAGGTCGGCCGCTTCTACCAGAATCGGCGCCAGTGGCTCGCCTCGGTGATCCGCTTCCGCAACGTCGTCGACGATTATCAGCAGACCAGCCACGTGCCCGAGGCGCTGATGCGCCTCACCGAGAGCTATCTGGCCCTCGGCATGCCCGAGGAGGCGCGCCGTTCTGCGGCCGTGCTCGGCGCCAACTTCCCGACGACGCGCTGGTACGAGCGGGCCTTCAATCTGGTGC
Organism: Pseudomonadota bacterium; assembly: GCA_023390415.1. Taxonomy (GTDB): domain Bacteria; phylum Pseudomonadota; class Alphaproteobacteria; order Sphingomonadales; family Sphingomonadaceae; genus Allosphingosinicella. Next base: position 6,040 of record JAEWCW010000075.1, read on the forward strand.
AGAATTTCCGGCCGAACCCCTCGCGGGCGCGCCAGCCGGAAGCCACGCCCGCAGCGGCGCCTACACCGGCTCCCGCCGAAACCCCGCCGGCCACGCCGCAGCGCTGACCGGGGCCATTTCCGTCCGGCGCGCGATGACGTAGACCGGGCCGATGGATGTGACTGCAGCGCCGACATGCTGACCGGACTCTCGATCCGCGACCTGGTCATCATCGAGACGCTCGATCTCGATTTCGGCGCCGGGCTTGGCGTGCTCACCGGCGAGACCGGTGCCGGCAAGTCGATCCTGCTCGATGCGCTCGGCCTCGCGCTCGGCGCCCGCGCCGACACGTCGCTCGTCCGCGCCGGCCAAGTCCAGGCAATCGTCACCGTCAGCTTCGAGCTTCCCGCCGATCATCCCGTCCATGCCATCCTCGCCGAAGCCGGCCTCGATCCCGAGCCGGGCGAGCCCCTGGTCGTCCGGCGCACCGTCCGCGCCGACGGCGGCAGCCGCGCCGCCGTGAACGACCAGCAGGTCTCGGCCGCCTTGCTGCGCGAGATCGGCGCGGAGCTGGTCGAGATCCACGGCCAGCATGACGAGCGCCACCTCCTGAACCCCCGCGGCCACCGCGCCCTCCTCGACTCCTTCGGCGGTCTCGACTCCTCGGTCGTCGCCGATGCCTGGGACGAGGTGCGCGAGATCGAGGAGGCGCTGGCGGCCGCGCGCGCCGCAGCCGAGGATGCCGATCGCGACCGCGAATGGCTGGCCCACAGCGTCGAGCAGCTCGCCGCGCTCAATCCGGAGCCGGGCGAGGAGCAGAGCCTCGCCGACGCCCGCGCGGCGATGCAGGCCGGCGCCCGCCTCGCCGGCGAGCTCGACGCGCTCGATCAGCTTCTGCAGGGCTCCGAGGGCGGCTTCGCGGCCCTGCGCCAGGCCGCCCGCCGGCTCGACCGCATCG
>JAEWCW010000079.1 GCA_023390415.1 Pseudomonadota bacterium
GCGCTGACCTTCACAGCTTTTCGAGATATCCCTGGGCCCACAGGATCCGGATCATCTCGGCCGGATCGGCGCATTTGAGGTCGGCCTCACCGAACGGGTTTCCAGAGAGGGCCACGTCGAGCGCGTCGCCGTCCGCTTCCGCGAAGCGCAGGTCGCCGCCGGGGCCGATGATCGCGATCGCGCCCTCGTCGTCTGCGGCATTCCAGGGGACGAAGCGGCGGCGGCAGAAGCGGTCGCCCGGCTGCGGCACCGGCGGATGCTGGGCGATGACCCCAGCGATGTTCGGGCGGCGGCCGCGGATGAAGTTGTCGGCCATCAGATCGAAGGCCGAATCCATGCTCGCTTTGTCGGCGATCAGCTTGGCGAGCGTGTCGAAATGGCGGCGCGCCTCCTCGCGGTCGAACTCGCGGGTGGCGAAGCCAGCGGGAAGCGAACGGCGGAAGGCGGGTTCCTCAAGCGCCAGCTCCGAGACGGCCTCGAGCAGCAGGTCCGCCCAGGTCTTGGTGATCAGCCCGACGGTGATGTGGAGCGACGGCTCGTCGCCGACATTCTCGGCGTCGTGCATCAGACCGCGCGGGATGTAGACGCAGTCGCCCGGCGCCAGCGTGAATTCCTGGGTCACGTCGCTGGGGATGTGCGTGTCCACCCGGAAGCGCTCGCCGCGATAGGGCGTCGTCACAGGCGTGCCGTAGAGCCGCCAGGCCTTTCGGCCGGAAATCTGCATCACGAACACATCGTGATTGTCGTAATGGGGCGGGAAGCCCTGGTTGCCCGACGGCGTCAGATAGATGTTGGTCTGAACGTGGCAGGAGAAGAGCTCCTCCAGCGAGCGGCAGAATTCTCCGAGCTGGAACAGCGAATCGTGAAGGTGGGGGAGGATGATGGTCGCGCCCTTGAGATATTCGCGCGCGACCGCCGTCTGGCTGACCCGGCCGTCCTCGAAGACGTAATCATCGCGGGTCAGCGGATTGTTCTTGTTGGTGAGCTCGATCATCCCCTCACGCAGGTCCGCGCTGGCGATGAACTCGTCGAGCATGTCGAGGGTGAGAAGCTCGGCGAAGCGCTCGGGCTCGCCGCGGGCGTTGAGCAGGGGCGCGGTCTCGTAGAAGCGCTCGAGGAAGTCGGCGCGGCCGACCGGCGCCATCAGGAAGCCGAGCGAGTCTTCGCGCCAGCTCGGCGGGACCGCGGAAGCTTCGCCGTCCGCCGAATGAGATTGCGCCCGCACCAAGCCGTCCATCGTTCGAACCCCCTTGAATCCTGGGGTTCTACTAGCATGCCCGGGCCAATCGCAAAGCCCGGTCAGTCGTTGGCGATGCGCTCGTTGGCGAGCACGGCGGCGAGCATCCGAAGCGCGCCGAGCGCGGGCGGCGGCAGCGATTGCTGCGCGATCGGGCCGCGCAAGGTGGCGATCACTGCCTGGGCGGCGGCGACCAGTAGTTCGTGCTGATTTTCGGCTTCCGCGCTGCTCGCCAATGACGAGCCATCCACCGTGTCTTCGAACGCCGCGGCGTCGTTCTTGATTTCCATCAAGTGAAAAGTCCCCAATATGCGGGCCAATTCACTGCGACTCATGGAAATTGTCAACGCCGATTGCAGCGGGCCGTCCTGAGGAGGGCTTTGGTCTGCCGGTGACTGTCAGGCGGCGGGCTCGCCTTCCTTGGCGGGGATCACGCCGCGGCGAATCTGGTCGAGCTCGATCGATTCGAACAGCGCCTTGAAATTGCCCTCGCCGAAGCCCTGATTGCCCTTGCGCTGGATGATCTCGAAGAAGATCGGGCCTACCATATTCTCGGTGAAGATCTGGAGGAGGATGCCTTCGCCGGTCTCGGGCGATCCATCGATCAGGATGCGCCGCGCACGCATCGCGGCGACGTCATGGTCGTGGCCCGGAAGGCGCTTGTCGATCATGTCGTAATAGGTTTCCGGGCTGTCCTGGAATCGGATGCCGTTGGCGCGGAGCTTGTCGACGGTGGTGAAGATGTCGTCGGTCGAGAAGGCGAGATGCTGGATGCCCTCGCCATTATAGTCGCGCAGATATTCGGCGATCTGGGAATAATCGTCCTGGCTCTCGTTGAGCGGGATCCGGATCTTCTCGTCCGGCGCGGTCATCGCCCGCGAGAGCAGCCCGGTCTGCTTCCCCTCAATGTCGAAGTAGCGGATCTCGCGGAAGTTGAAGATCTTCTCGTAGAATTCCGCCCAGTGGTTCATCCGCCCGCGGTTGAGATTGTGGGTGAGATGGTCGAGCGTATGGAGGCCGACCTCCGAGTCCGCGTTGCCGGTCGGCGTGAAGTCGCTGGCATAGATGTTGTCGGCGGGGCCGTAGCGGTCGATCAGATAGAGGAGCGAGCCGCCGATTCCCGAGATCGCCGGATAGCCATAATCGCCCTCGACCTGGACGGCGCCGCGGTCGAGCGCGAGCTTCAGCGCCTCGGCCGCGTCCTTGACCCGGAAGGCCATCGCGCTCGCCGAGGGCCCGTGCACCTTGCGGAACTCGTCGGCATGGCCGACCGGCTCCATCTGCAGCAGGAAATTGACGTCGCCCTGGCGATAGTGGCGCACGGCGAGGCGGCGATGGTCGCCGGCATGGACGAAGCCCAGCTTCTCGAACAGCCCCGCAAGCGCCTCCGGATCGGGGCTGGTGAACTCGACGAACTCGAAGCCGTCGAGGCCGAGGGGGTTGTCATAGGCGGGGGCGGTCATGGCTCGGGCTCCAGAGGGACGAGGAGGTCGGCGCGGCTTCTAGCAGCGCCGCCCGGGGGCCGCAAATGGACGGTTGCGCGCGCTGGGGGCGGGCCCTAACTCGGAGGCGAACCCGTACAGAAGCGACGAGAAAGCCGTAGAGATTGACCGCCACCCAGTCGTCCCGAATGCTCATCCTGGGCTCCGGTCCCGCCGGCCTCACTGCAGCCATCTACGCCGCCCGCGCCGGCCTTGCGCCGATCGTCATCCAGGGCATGCAGCCGGGCGGCCAGCTCACCATCACCACGGACGTCGAGAATTATCCGGGCTTCGCCGACGTCATCCAGGGCCCCTGGCTGATGGAGCAGATGCAGAAGCAGGCCGAGCATGTCGGCGCCAAGATGGTCTGGGACCATATCGCCGAGGTCGATCTCTCGCAGCGGCCGTTCCGGCTGATCGGCGACAGCGGCACGATCTACACGGGCGACACTTTGGTGATCGCAACCGGCGCCCAGGCGCGCTGGCTCAACCTCCCGTCGGAGGAGCATCTGAAGGGCAAGGGCGTCTCGGCCTGCGCGACCTGCGACGGCTTCTTCTACCGCGGCAAGAAGGTCGCGGTGATCGGCGGCGGCAACACCGCGGTCGAGGAAGCGCTCTACATGACCAACCACAGCCAGGACGTCACGCTGATCCACCGCCGCGATTCGCTGCGCGCCGAGAAGATCCTGCAGGAGCGGCTGTTCGCCCACCCGCACATCAAGGTCCTCTGGAACAAGAAAGTGGACCGCTTCGTCGGCGGCGGCGAGCCGGAAGGGCTGGTCTCGCTCGAGCTTCGCGACACGCAGACAGGCGAGGTCAGCAGCATCGACGTCGAGGTCGGTTTCGTCGCGATCGGCCACTCGCCCTCGACCGACCTGTTCAAGGACAAGGTCGATCTCGACGAGGACGGCTATATCCGGGTTGAGACCGGCACGACGCGAACCAGCGTTCCCGGCGTGTTCGCCTGCGGCGATGTCATGGACAAGATCTACCGCCAGGCGGTGACCGCGGCCGGCACCGGCTGCATGGCCGCACTCGATGCCGAGAAGTTCCTCGCCGAGGCCGAGTTCGAGCAGACCGCCGGCGCGGAGACGCTCAAGCTCCAGACCGCCTGAGCGCTGCACGCGTCGCGATCAGCAGCGCCTCGGCGTCGCCGGGGCGCGCAAAGGTGTGCGAGTCGCTCGAAATCGTCTGAGATTTAGCGATCAAGCCTTTGAACTGCTTGTGCTTGAGCTCGTGCGATGCCGCCACCGCGGTGGCATCGCCCTCGGCCAGGATCAGCTCGGCGCGAATCCCTCCAGTCCGCAATGCGACGGCGACTTGGGCGGCGAGCTCGGAGCTTTCCGTCTGCGCCGACTTCCGGAGCCCGGCGAACAGCTTGCCGAGCGAAACGGAGCCGGAAAGCAGCTTCTTCCAGCCCTCGCGGCTGAGCAGGCGATCGCGATAATGGCGGCGAATGGCGGCAGGGGCAGGGGAGTCCGCCTCGGTCTCTGTCAGCCAGGGGTTGACCAGGATGGCGTCATGGATTCCGGCCGCGGCGCCGTGGAGCGCGAGCGCGGTTGCGCCGTCGCAAAGCCCCAAGCCTACGATCCGCGCAACGCCCGCCTCGCGGCGCATTGCCTCGGCCGCCGCGGCGATTTCGGGCGCGCTGCCGCGGAAGCCGGGATCCTCGCCCTCGCTGTCGCCGACCCCGCGCCGGTCGAAGCGCAGCACGGTCATGCCTTCCGCCGCCAGCGCCATCGCAAGCCGTTCGTACATCCGGTGGGAGCCGATCCGAGTCTGGCTGCCGCCGGTGACCATCATCAAGCCGATCGCGCCGCTGCCGCCGTCCAGCGTCGCCCCGAGGCTCGCGCCCTGGCAGGCGAAGGTCAGGAGGCGGCGCATGCGTCGGCCAGGTCGGCGATATCGGCGGCAATCGCCTTCGACATGTCCGGAGCGCATCCCGGCTCCGAGCGGCGCCAGAGGGCCGGGCCCTCGATCCGCCCGTCCGCCTCGGCGCGGTCGCTGGCGAGGCGGATCGTCCGCAGGCGCGCGACCGGCTCGGCTACCGCTGACGCCAAGGCCTCGCGAAGCCCGGGCGCGGCGTCGTAGCCCGCCCAGTCGGCGCCGCCTGCAAGGCTCGTCCGTTCGAGATCGCGGGCGAGAGAGGCGCCGGAAACCGGCGCGAAGCGCCAATGGGCGAGGCCCTCCGCAGCGTCGTCGATCAGCGCCCCGCCGCGTAGCGAGGCGATGATCGGCGCCCGCCCGCCAGCCGCTGCGGCATGGTCGGCCGCCTCGCGCACCGCGCCCCGCCAGTCGTCCCAGCCGACGTCATGGAGCGGTCGCTCGCTCTCGCCGGTTCCGGGGAGGTCGGGCAGCCAGCAGCAGAAGCCGCGCCCCGCAAGCACCCGCATTGCCGCCGCGATCAGGGCGCGGGTGCGGTTCATTTCCTCGAACAGGGGCGGCACGAACAGCACCGGCGCCGCGCCCGGCGCACCGATCCGCATCGCAAATTCGTCGAAGCCGCCGGCGGTATAGCGATCGTAAGCGAGACCGCCGGGCGCCTTCACTGCAGCGCCTTGGCCCTGAGGAATGTATGAAGCGCGCCGTAGCTTTCGAGCATGTCCGCATCGACCTCATGATCCTCGATCAGGATCCCGAGCCGTTCCTCGAGCTCGGTGAGAAGTCCGGCGACCGCCATCGAATCGAATTCGGGCAGCGCACCGAACAACTCGGTCGCCTCGGTGAAGGCGGCGACCCGCGCCTCGGGCAGGCCGAGCACGTCGACAAGGACCGCCCGGAGCGTGGCGTCGATCTCGTCCTCGTCAGTATAAGCCATGCGCGATCCTTGATGGGCGTTTTCGGCGCCGCCTAACGGCTCCGAAGGCGGGCCGCAAGGTGCCGCGCCGCCGGTTTCAGGGCCCGGGTGAGGCCGGCGAGCGAGCGCGTATCGAAGGCTCGGACCCGCCAGAGCGTGCGCGCGCGGTCCATCCAGTCAGCCTTGTAGGCTTCGTTGCCGGTGCCGTAATCGATCGCCGAGACCCGGTCCTCGTCGAGCACATGGCGGAACATCGCCTGGCTGAGGATGGTGCCGGGCGACAGCGCCTTGGCGTCATCGCGATAGGCGAGCTTGTGGATCAGCGCCTCGCCATTCTCGACCGTCCAGAGCTGAGCGGCGATGGGGCGGCCGTCCTTGCTGGCGATGCCCAGGCGGAGCGTGCCGGCCGCGCCTTCCTGCTCGGCGAGCGCGCGCAGGAAGGCGGGCGCGCCTTCGTCCGGCTTCCAGCTCGCGCGATAGATCTCCTCATAGGCCGCCCAGGCGCCGGCATCGAAGCCGGTGAAGACCCGGCACTCGAGCGCGGCCGTCTTCGCCTTGCGCGCGGCCGTGTTGCGAAGCCGCTTGGGGCGCTGGGCCCAATAGGTCTCGAAATCGAGCCCGCGCGTGTCAGCGCGCCAATTGCCGGTGGAAGGCTCGGCGAAAGCGCGCCACCCGGCGGCTCTGCAGGAGGCGAGGAACGACGCCGTCTCCGCCATCGGCGAAAGCTCGATCTCGGCGATCCCGGCCCTGCGCAGCGCCTCCAGCACGGCCGGGACCAGCAGGGGATCACCGATCGGCGCGACGCGGAGGCTGTACCAGGCCGCCCAGGCCCGCGCCGCCTTGCCGTCGCGGCGAAGGAACAGCCATGCCGAGCGACCGCCGTCGCGCGCGCGGACGACGAGCGGGGTACCCGGGAGCGGGACATGCGCCTCGAGCAACCGGAACCAGTCGATCCGCGCGAACGGGCATGGCTGCGCCTCGCGACCGAGCGCGCCCGCGGCATCGGCCTCGACCGCGTCCAGCGTATCGAACAGTTCCGTGTTAACCGTCACCGCGCTATCCCCTCCCGCGCGCATGCTGCGGCCAACAGGAGTTCAGGTGCAAGCCCTCGATCCAACGCCTCGTCCGATCGACCATCTCACGCGCCGCGGCGAGCCCGGCGCGACGGCCCTGGTCACGCGCGAAGGGGAGCTCGATTATGCGGGGCTGGAGCGGGCCGTGGGCGCGCTCGCCGCCGCGCTCCGGGCGCGGGGCCTGGAAGCCGGGGCACGAATTGCCTCCTGGCTGCCCAAGGGGCGGATGACGGCGGTGCTGCCGCTCGCCGCGGCGCGCGCCGGAATGGTCCATGTGCCGATCAACCCGCTGCTGAAGCGGGCGCAGGTCGCCCATATCCTCGCCGACAGCGGTGCGGCGCTGCTGATCAGCGGAGATGCGCGGGTCGCGACGCTGGAGGCGGGCGACGTGCCGGCCGCCTGCGCGGTCGCGACCGAGGCGCAGAGCGCGGCGATGCTCGAGGGGGAGGAGGCGCTGCCGCCTTCCGACGTGGACCCGTCCAGCCTCGCCGCCTTGCTCTACACGTCGGGCTCGACCGGTCGGCCCAAGGGGGTGATGGTCACCCATGCCAATCTCTGGCTCGGTGCGGTCTCGGTGGCCGCCTATCTCCATCTGACGCCCGAGGACCGCACCCTCTGCGTCCTCCCTCTCGCCTTCGATTACGGGCAGAACCAATTGCTCTCGACCTGGGCCGCGGGCGCCTGCGCCATCCCGATCGAGTTCCTCGCCGCGCGTGACGTCATCCGCGCGGTCGAGCGCCACCAGGCGAGCGTGCTCGCCGGTGTTCCGCCGCTCTGGGTCCAGCTGGTCGAGACGCAATGGCCGGCGGCGGCGGCGCTGTCCCTCCGGCGGCTCACCAATAGCGGCGGACGGCTTCCCGCCTCGATCGTGCGGCGAATGCGCGAGCTGTTCCCGGCGGCCGAGATCCACCTGATGTACGGCCTCACCGAGGCGTTCCGGTCAACGAGCCTCGATCCTGCCTTCGTCGATACCCATCCGGATTCGGTCGGCACCGCGATCCCGTTCGCCGAAATCCTCGCGGTGCGGGCGGACGGCAGCCTCTGCGGGCCCGACGAGGAGGGCGAGCTGGTCCATGCCGGGCCGCTGGTCGCCAATGGCTATTGGAACGACCCGGAGCGGACGGCGATGCGATTCCGGCCGGCGCCCGCGGCTTCGCGCTACGGCGGCACGGCGGTGTGGTCCGGGGATCGGGTGCGGCAGGACGGGGAGGGGCTCTTCTATTTCGTCGGCCGCGACGACGCGATGATCAAGACCAGCGGCAACCGGGTGAGCCCGACAGAGGTCGAGGAAGCGGCGATCGCCAGCGGTGTCGCTACCGAAGCGGTCGCGCTGGGCGTCCCCGACGACCGGCTCGGCCAGGCGATCGCGCTGGTCGTGCGCCCGGCGACGCCAGAGCGCGAGGAAGCGCTTCGCGCGCACCTCAAGCGCGAACTTCCCAATTTCATGCAGCCGCAGGCGATCTTGTGGCGAAGCGAGCTTCCGCGCGGCCCCAACGGCAAGCTCGACCGCGAGGGGCTGAAGCGCGAGCTGCTGGGATGCTGATGTCATGGTGAAGCCGATGGGACCGGTGCCGGCGGACTTTGCCGCCGACGACGACGGCATGCTGCTGATCGGCGGCAAGCGCGCCGACTTGTTGGTGGCCGAAGCCGGGGGCACGCCGCTCTTCGTCTACGATCTTGCCATGATCGACCGCCGCATCGCCCGCTTTCGGGCCGCTTTTCCGGACGTAGACCTTCACTACGCAATGAAGGCAAATCCGTATCCGCCGCTCCTGAAGCATGTCTGGAGCCGCGTCGACGGCGTCGACCTGGCCTCGGGCGGGGAGCTCCGGATCGCGCTCGAGGCCGGCGTCGACCCGCGCGCGACCAGTTTCGCCGGCCCCGGCAAGAGCGACGCGGATCTCGAGGCCGCGATCGGCGCCGGGGTCACGCTCAACTGCGAATCCGAGCGCGAGGGCGATCGGATTCTGGCGATTGCCGGGCGGCTTGGCGTCACCGCGCGGGTCGCGGTGCGGGTCAACCCGGATTTCGAGATCAAGGGCTCGGGGATGCGGATGGGCGGCGGCGCGAAGCCGTTCGGGGTTGATTCCGAGCGTGTGCCGGCGCTTGTTCGCCACCTCGTTGAAGGCGGCGCCGATTTTCGCGGCTTCCACATCTTTGCTGGCTCACAGGCCCTTTCGGCCGAGGCGCTGATCGAGGCGCAGCGGGAAAGCGTCGCCCTCGCGGCCGAGCTTTCCGCCGAGGCGGGAGTCGAGTCCCCCATGGTCAATCTCGGCGGCGGCTTCGGCATTCCCTATTTTCACGGGGAGGAGCCGCTGGACGTCGAGGCGATCGGCAGCGCGCTCTCAGATACTCTCAAGTACAGACCACAAGCCCTTGTGAATACAAGCTTTGCGATCGAGCTCGGGCGCTGGCTCGTCGGGGAGTGCGGAGTCTATCTGACCCGGATCGCAGATCGGAAGGTCAGCAAGGGCAAGACCTTCCTGATCGTCGACGGCGGCATGCAGCACCAGCTCGCCGCGTCCGGCAATTTCGGCCAGGTGGTGCGCCGCAACTATCCGGTTGCGGTCGCGCACGGCTTCGGGCGCGCGCCGGAAGAGGAGGTGACGATCGTCGGCTGCCTCTGCACCCCGCTCGATCGCCTTGGCGATGACGTCATGACGTCATGCGCGATGCCCGGCGACCTTGTCGCCGTCTTCCTCGCCGGCGCCTACGGCCTCAGCGCGAGCCCCCAGGCCTTCCTCGCCCAGAAGTCTGCGATCGAGATGGTCGTGGACCGCGATTAACCGCCCGGTCCACCGCGTTCCAAAGCGGGACTCGCTCAACAAGCCCTCTTGTTCCTAACCGTAATTTTACCTGTTCGGGCCCATGGAAGGCGCCGGTTCCGGTGCGCGACGTCCCTTTTCGGGGCTCGCGCGCATCCCGGGACGAGGCCGAGGAAGAGGACCGAACATGCTTGCTGCCGCCCGCTCGAGGCTCATTCTCACCGCCACCGTGAGCGCATTTGCGCTCGCCGGCTGCGGCGGCGCTCCGCGCGTCGGCCAGAGCCTTCCGCCCGCCTCCTTCGTCGCTTCCTCCGACGATGCCGGCGAGAGCTATGTGATCGGCCCGCTCGACGAACTCTCGGTCTTCGTCTGGCGCAACCAGGAGCTCAGCACCTCGGTCCAGGTCCGCCCGGACGGCCGCATCACCACGCCGCTGATCAGCGACATGGTCGCGGTCGGGAAGACCCCGGCCCAGCTCGCCGACGACATCCGCGTGGCGCTCGGCCGCTATATCCAGGAGCCCCTGGTCTCGGTGATGGTCACGAGGGCGCAGGGCACCTTCTCGCAGCAGATCCGGATCGTCGGTGCCACCGAGCGCCCGGCTTCAATCCCCTATCGCGCCAACATGACCCTGCTCGACGCGATGATCGCGGTCGGCGGCCTCTCCGAATATGCCGCGGGCGACCGGGCGCGGCTGATCCGCCACGACCGAGCGACCGGCGAGCAGCGCCAGTACGATCTGCGCATCGCCCGGCTGCTGCGCCGCGGCGACGTCCGCGCCAACGTTCGGCTCGAGCCTGGCGACGTCATCATCATCCCCGAGAGCATGTTCTGAGCGCGCCGATGGACGGGCTCGTCGAACAGCTGAGGATCGCAATCCACCAGGTCTGGCGGCGCCGTTGGCTCGCCATGGGCGTCGCCTGGGGCCTGTGCCTGGTCGGCTGGCTCGGCATCGCCCTGATCCCGAACAGCTATGAATCGCGGGCCAAGGTCTCGGTCCAGTTGCAGTCGATCCTGCCCAACCAGATGGGGATCAACCCGGCCGAGCGCGCCAACGACATCATCCGCGTCCGCCAGAGCCTGACCTCGACCGAGAATCTTCAGCGCGTCGTGCGCCGCACGGAATTGAACGGCCGCGTCCAGAACGAGCGCGACCTCGTCCGCGAGGTCGAGGCGCTGCGTCAGGGGATCGAGGTCGTCGCGACGCCGGACAATATGTTCGAGATCAAGGCGACGGCGAGCTTCTCCGGCTTCTCCAATGCCGACAATGCGCGCACTTCGACTGCGATCGTCCAGGGGCTGATCGACGTCTTCACCGGCCACGGACTCGACGATTCTGGCGAGGCCGGCCAATCGCTCGCCTTCCTCGACGAGGAGCTTCGGCGCCGCGAGGCCCAGCTTCGCGAGGCCGAGCAGCGCCGGATCGAGTTCGAGCAGCGCTATCTCGGCCAGCTTCCCGGCGACGGCACGATCAGCCAGCGCATGTCGGCGGCGCGGATGGAGATCGCCA
>JAEWCW010000148.1 GCA_023390415.1 Pseudomonadota bacterium
CCCGGGCCGGCGGGTCGAGGCGGGCCTGCTCTACACCGCCGGCCCGGCGCTGATCGAACTGCCTGACGCCCTGCTCGACCTTCACATGCCCGAAGCGGCGGGTTGAGCAAGCCGGGGCGCGCCCCTACATCGCTGTCAACATCTTCAGGAGAATATCGAATGGCTACCACGTCCGTTACCGACGAAAGCTTCGGCCCCGACGTCCTCAATGCCGAAGGGCCGGTCCTGGTCGATTTCTGGGCGGAATGGTGCGGGCCCTGCCGGATGATCGGCCCGGCGCTCGAGGAGCTGTCGGACGAGCTTTCCGAGAAGGTGAAGATCGTGAAGCTCAACATCGACGACAGCCCGGTCACGCCTGCGCGCTACGGCGTCCGCGGCATCCCGACCATGATCCTGTTCAAGAATGGCGAGCCGGCTGCGACCAAGGTCGGCGCGGCCCCCAAGAGCCAGCTCCAGGGCTGGCTCGAGAGCGAGCTCTAGGTCTGGCTCCGTGGCCCGGCGCGTCTTCACCATCGGCTATGAGGGCGCGACCCAGGCGGAGCTGATCGCAGCGCTGAAGGCGGCGGGCGTCGAGCAAGTCATCGACGTCCGCGCCGTTCCCGCCTCCCGTCGGCCCGGCTTCTCCAAGAACATCCTCGCCGGCGGGCTCCGCGAGGCCGGAATCGGCTATATTCACCTCAAGGCGCTCGGCACGCCCGCCGAGGGGCGCGAGGCCGCCCGCAAGGGCCGGCACGAGGCCATGGCGCGCATCTATGCCGACCAGCTCGAGACTCCGGAGGCCGGGCTCCAGGCCGCGCAGATGCTGGATCTGGCCGCCGAGAAGCCCTCGGCTCTGCTCTGCTACGAGCGCGACCCCGCCGCCTGCCACCGCAGCGTGCTGCGCGAAGCGGTGATGGCCGGCTGGGAGGTCGAAGACCTCTACGCTTAGCCCTCCCCATCGTGGGAGGGTGTCGCGTTTCTATTCGCCTTCCTGGCTGTCCGGCAGGGTGTCTGGCCCGGTGCCGTCGTCGAGCTGGACCTGCTCCGGTTCCGCCGGAACCTCGCCGAGCTCCTCGGAGACCAATTCCTCGGCCTCGTTCTCCGGCTCTTCCTCTTCGTCGATCCGCGCCGCCGAGACGACATGCTCGTTCTCGGCGACCCGGAAGATGGTGACGCCCTGGGTGTTGCGCCCGGCGATCCGGATGTCGCCGACCGTGGTGCGGATCAGCTTGGCCTGGTCGGTGACCAGCATCAGTTGCTCGCCATTATGGGCGGGGAAGCTGGCGACGACGCAGCCGTTGCGCTGGCTGGTCTCGATATTGGTGATGCCCTGGCCGCCGCGATTGGTCCGGCGATATTCATAGGCCGAGGTACGCTTCCCATAGCCGTTGGCGGTGACGGTGAGGATGAACTCCTCGGCCGCGGCGAACTCGGCCATGCGCTCCGGCGGGAGCGTCGGCTGGTTGTCATTCTCCTTCCACGGGGCGGCGCGGAGATAGGCCTCGCGCTCCTCGGACGTTGCCGGGAAGCCCTTGAGGATCGACAGCGAGATGACCTCGTCGCCTTCCTTCAGGGTGATTCCGCGCACGCCGGTGGAAGTCCGGCTCTGGAACTCGCGCACCGCGGTCGCCTCAAAGCGGATCGCCTTGCCGTTCTTGGTGGCGAGAAGGACGTCGTCTTCCTCGGTTAGCAGGGCGACTCCGATCAGCCGATCGGTGGCGTCCTCGTCGAAGCGCATCGCGAACTTGCCGTTGGACGGCACGTTGGCGAAGGCATCCATCGAGTTGCGCCGGACCCCGCCATGGGCGGTGGCGAAGACGACGTGGAGGTTCTTCCACTCGGCCTCGTCCTCGGGGAGCGGGAGCACGGTCGAGATGGTCTCGCCCTCGGCGAGCGGGAGCAAATTGACCATCGGCCGGCCGCGGGCTTGGGGCGCGCCCTCCGGCAGGCGCCAGACCTTGAGGCGGTAGACCTTGCCCGCGGTCGAGAAGAACAGCACCGGCGTGTGGGTCGAGGTCACGAACAGGTTGGTGACCGCATCCTCGTCCTTGGTCGCCATCCCGGCGCGGCCCTTGCCGCCGCGGCGCTGGGCGCGGAAGGCCTCGAGCGGGGTGCGCTTGATGTAGCCGCCCATGGTGACGGTCACGACCATGTCCTCGCGCTCGATCAGGTCCTCGTCGTCGATCCCGTCGGCGGCGGGTGCGATCGTGGTGAGGCGCGGGGTCGAGAATTGCGCGTCGATCTCGTCGAACTCGGCGCGCATCACCTCGTAGAGGCGGGCGCGGTTGCCGAGGATCTCGAGCAATTCGCCGATCGAGGCTGCGAGCTCGCGAAGCTCGCCGGCAATCTCGTCGCGGCCGAGCGCCGTCAGGCGGTGGAGGCGGAGCTCGAGGATCGCGCGAACCTGCGCGTCGGAGAGGGTGTAGGAACCAGAGGTGACCTCCTGCTCCACCGCCTCGACGAGCTTGATGTAGGGCGCGATCTCCGCGATCGGCCACTGGCGCGCGAGCAGCGAAGCTCGGGCCTCGGCCGGCGAGGCGGAGCCGCGGATGATCCGCACGACCTCGTCGAGATTGGTGACGGCGATCACCAGGCCGAGCAAGATGTGGGCGCGGTCGCGGGCCTTGGCGAGCTCGAACTTCGAGCGGCGGGTGATGACCTCCTCGCGGAATTTGACGAAGGCCTCGATCATGTCGCGGAGGGTGAGGGTCTCCGGACGGCCGCCGCGGATCGCAAGCATGTTGGCCGGGAAGCTCGCCTGGGCCGGCGTGTGGCGCCAGAGCTGGTTGAGCACGACCTCGGGGGTTGCGTCGCGCTTCAGGTCGATGACGATCCGGACGCCCTCGCGCGAGCTCTCGTCGCGAATGTCGGAGATGCCCTCAATGCGCTTCTCCTTGGCGGCCTCGGCGATCTTCTCGACCAGGCCGGACTTGCCGACTTGGTAGGGGATCGCGGTGAGGACGATCGAGCGGCGGTCGCCGCGGCCTTCCTCGACGTCGTGGCGCGAGCGCATGATGATCGAGCCGCGGCCGGTATGATAAGCGCTTCGCGCGCCGGCCTGGCCGAGGATCAGGGGGCCGGTCGGGAAGTCAGGCGCCGGGACGTGCTCGATCAGCTCCTCGATCGTGATCCCGGGATTGTCGATATAAGCGCGGCAGGCGGCGAGCACCTCGCCGAGATTGTGCGGCGGGATGTTGGTCGCCATGCCGACCGCGATTCCGCCGGCGCCGTTGACGAGCAGGTTTGGAAAGCGCGCGGGAAGCACCTGCGGCTCGCGCTCCGAAGCGTCGTAGTTGGGCTGGAAATCGACTGTGTCCTTGTCGATGTCGTCGAGAAGGGCGTTGGCGACGCGGGCGAGGCGCGCCTCGGTGTAGCGCATCGCCGCCGGCGGATCGGGATCCATCGATCCGAAATTGCCCTGGCCGTCGATCAGCGGCACCCGCATCGACCAATCCTGGGTCATCCGGGCGAGCGCGTCGTAGATCGAGGCGTCACCGTGCGGGTGATATTTACCCATGACGTCGCCGACCAGGCGGGCGGACTTGCGATAGGGGCGCCCGGCGACGAAGCCGGCCTCGTGCGCGCCGTAGAGGATCCGCCGGTGGACCGGCTTCAGGCCGTCGCGCACGTCGGGCAGCGCGCGGCTGACGATCACGGACATGGCGTAATCGAGGTAGGACGTCTTCATCTCGTCGACGATCGAGATGGGCGAGATGTCCGAAGGTTCGATGGTCGGCGTTTCGCTGGCCAAGTTCTTATCCTGAATGTGTGTTGCCGGCGCCCCCCAGCGCCTGTGCTGACGGACGCGACCCTAGCCGATGGATCGGGTGGGCGCCACCCCGCGCGCGTACGTGCGCGCACGCGAGGAACGGTTGCGTCCTAGATAGTCACGATCGGCGGAATCGCCACCTTTTCTCGTCCGAATGTTCGGGGTCGAAGGCATAGCCGTCGCTGTCGAATCCTTGCAGCGCTTCCGGGTCTTCGAGGCGATGCTCGCAGATGTAGCGCGCCATCATGCCGCGGGCGCGCTTGGCGGCGAAGCTGTTGAAGCGCAGGCCGTCCGGACCTTCCTCGCGGAAGTCGATCTCGATCACCCGGAGCGCAGGGTCGATATGGCGTTCGACCGCAGTCCAATATTCCTTGCTGGCGAGGTTGACGATCGTCTCGCCGCTTGCGTCCGCGGCAAGCGCGTCGGCGATCTGCGATTTCCAGAACCCGTAGAGATCTTTTCCTCGCGGCGCCCATCGTGTGCCCATTTCGAGCCGGTAGGGCCGGATCGCGTCGAGTGGGCGGAGCAGGCCGTAGAGACCGGAGAGGATTCGGAGGTGGTCCTGGGCGAAGAGCACCGCATCCTCGTCGAGGCTGTGGACCTCGAAGCCGGCATAGACGTCGCCCGCAAAGGCGTAGAGGGCAGGGCGCTCGGGCGCGGTCTCGAAGCTCCGGAACCGCTCGACGTTGAGCTCGGCAAGCTTGTCCGAGATGTGCATCAGAGCGCCGAGCTTCTTGCGGCTCATCTTGCCCGCGGCAGCGGCGAGCCGTTCGGCATCTTCGGCGAAACGCGGACGGCTGGGCTGGAGATCGGGCAGCGGTCGCTTGTAATCGAGGGTCTTGGCGGGGGAGATGATGGCGAGCATGGCGCGGGACTAGGGGTCCCGCCTCTGCCCGTCAACGCATCTCCGAGGGCCGAAAAACCGCGCTTTTCCGCCACCTTACGGTTCAAGCAAGGTTCAGCGGCGAATCCCTAGAAAGGGCCTTGGAATGGCGTTAAAGCCTTGTGCCGAACCCCTTTTCCCGCGTCGAAGATTCGGCGCCCCCTCGATTGGGGCGCGCACAACAGGAGGCAGTTTCCCGATGAAGGTTTCCAGGATCGCGCTTGGCGCGGCGCTCGCGCTCGGCGGCTCGGCCGTCCTCCTCACCCCCGCCGCGGAGGCGCAGCGCGCGCCGCGCGGCAATCAGCAGCAGCAGGCGCAGGCCCCGGCGCAGCCCCAGGGCCGCCAGCTCAACCTCAGCCGCGAGGAGCGGACGGTTCTCGCGCCGCTCGAGGCGGCCGCCCGCGGCACCGATCGCGCCGCCCAGGATGCCGCGCTCACCGCGGCTCGCCCGGTCGTCCGCGGTCCGGACGCGCGCTACGCCTTCGCCCGCTACGAGATGCTGATTGCCATCCAGCGCAACGACAATGCCGCGCTGAGCCGCGCCGTCGACATGGCGATCGACAGCGGCGTCGCCCCGCCGGAGGAGCTGCTCGTCTATCTTAACAGCCAGGCCCAGCTCGCCACCGACGCGCGCGACTTCCCGAAGGCCGAGCGCGCTCTGAACCGCCTGGTCCAAATTCAGCCGAACGACCCCGAGACCTTGGTCCGGCTCGGTCAGGTGCGGATCAACCAGGGCCGCGCCCCCGAAGGCCTGCAGCTGATCCAGCGGGCCATCTCCGCGCGCCAGGCCGCCGGCCAGACCGTGCCGGAGAGCTGGTACACTTATGCGCTCCGCACCGCCTTCGATTCGCGCGACCAGGCGATGCGCGGCCAGAGCGGCGCGCTCGCGCGCGGCCTGGTGACCGCCTATCCGACCGCAGCCAATTGGCGCGACGCTTTGCTCATCTACCGCGAGACCAACACGCTCGACGCGCAGACCTTGATCGACGTGTCGCGGCTGATGCGCGCTGCGGGCGCCCTTGCCGGCGAGCGTGACTATTACGACCTGGCCGATGCGCTGAACCGCGGCGGTTATCCGGGCGAGGCCAAGGCCGTGATCGACGACGGCGTCGCGCGGGGCCACATCAGCGCCACCGCCCCGGCCTTCCGCGACATCCTGGCCGCTGCCACGCCGCGGATCGCCGAGGATCGCCGCGAGCTTCCGGCGTCGATCACCGCCGCCAATGCCGCGGCGACGGGCACGGCGGCGCTTCGCACGGCCGACGCGTTGCTCGGCTACGGCCGCTATGCGGAAGCGATCACCCTCTACCGTACCGCGCTGACCAAGGGCGGAGTCGACGCCAATTTGGTCAACACGCGGCTCGGCATGGCGCTCGCTCTGTCCGGCAACCGTGCCGAGGCGGAAACCGCCTTCCGCGCGGTCACCGGCCCGCGCGCCGAGCTCGCCGCCTACTGGCTGCTCTACGCGTCGCAGCCCCGGCGCTGATCCTTCCGGTATACCATTGATCGAGGGCGTCGGAGCAAAGGCTTCGGCGCCCTTCTTCTTTGTGCCGGATCGGACCTTTTGCCGGCTTCCGGGCGGCGCCCAGGCCCGATAGGCTGCGCCATCAGTGGGAAGGGGGAGAGTTGCAGTGATCCCGATTTACGTTGCGGTTTCCGCCGCGCTCGTCGCGGCAGTTCAGGCCGCACCCGCGCCGCGTCTCAGCGCGCCGGAGCAGGCGGCGATCAACCCCGCCCTGCAGGCAGCGCAGCGCCAGGATTGGGCGGCCACCGCCGCTGCACTTCCGGCAGCACGCGCCGGGGCCCAGAGCCCCTATGCCCGCTATGTCGTCGGCCAGATCCAGCTCAGAATCGGCGAGGGCACCGGCGACCTTCGCCTTCAGGTCCAGGGCCTCGAGGAGATGCTGGCAAGCGGCGGCGCCCCGGCGGAGCAGGTCGGCGCCCTCCTTAACAATATCGTCGTTTTCTCGACCCGGGCAGGAGATCTCGCCGCCGCGGAGCAGGGCCTGATCCGGATCGTGGCGCGCGAGCCGGGCAATCTGAACCGCCTGCTCCAGCTCGCCGACCTCCGCAATCGGATGGGCCGCCGCGACGAGGCGATTGCCGCCTATCGCGACGCCGAGCCGATCCTGGCGCGCCAGGTCGAGGCCGATCTCGGCAATATCGAGGAGGTCCGGCGGTTGGTGGCGCTGCGCATCATGATCGGGCGCCGCGCCGAAGCGCTGGCGCTCTATCGGAGCGCCTTCGCTCATGCCGAGTCCGGCGGCCGCGGGGCGCCCGAACAGCTCTATCGCGAGGCGCTCGCGCTCGCCGTTCAATCGGGAACCGCGGCCGACTCCGCAGAATTCGGCCGCCGGCTGCTCCAGGCCCATCCCACGCCCGACAATTGGCGCCGTGCGGTGATCGCTGCGCGCCACGCCGCGCGGTCGGACGCGGCGCTCAGCGTCGACATCCGTCGCTTCATGCGCGCGGCTGGCTTGCTCACCGATGCCGCCGAATATCTCGAGTTCGCCGACATTCTCGAGCGGGGCGGCTATCTCGGCGAAGCCAGCGCCGTTCTCGAAGAGGGCGCGGCGCGGGGCGCGCTCACCGGAAATTCCGCCGCTGCCGAGCTTCGCGGCCGGATCGAGCCGCGCATCGGCGAGGACCGCTCTGCGCTCGCCCGCCTCCGCACCGAAGCCCTCGCAGCGCCGGGCGCGCAGCCAGCGCGGACGACCGCCGACGCGCTGTACGGCTATGGCCGCTATGCCGAAGCTGCGGAACTCTACCGGGCCGCACTCGCCAAGACCGGCGCCGACGCGGACATGATCAACCTTCGCCTCGCCGCGTCCCTTGCCCTCGCCGGCGACCGGGCGGGTGCCGAGGCTGCGTTGGCCGGAGTCCGCGGGAGCCGGGCGGAGCTCGCTGCTTTCTGGCGGCTGTGGCTCGCACAAGGGGTGCGCTGAGCCCGTCCCGATTTGCGACGCGCGCCAACATGCCGCTTCCGGGGCGGGCCCCGCTGGTCTAATCCTGTTCCAACGCGGCTCCGGACGGTGAGATAGAAGTGCGCTTCGACGACATGATCTCGACGGTCCTGGCGCAGCCCGCCGCGGGCGCTGCCGAGCGCATGGCACGATGGCGCCAGCTCGTCGATCTCGTCGCCCAAGGGCGCGGCGCCACGTCCGAAGCCCTTGCCGACCGCGCTTTCACCGCGCTTCGCGCCGAGCGGGCCGAAGTCGGGCTCGCCATCCGCCAGCAGGCCGCGCGCAGCCTCGTCGGGCGCCGCGTCGATCCGCGCCTCGTCGCCTTCTTCGCAGAGGACCATGTCTCGGTCGCCCAACCGCTGATCGCCGGCGTTCGGCTCGAGGCCGAGGAGTGGGTCGAGCTGCTTCCGTCCCTGTCGCCCACTGCGCGCGGGCTGCTCCGCCACCGCCGCGATCTCGATTCCGAGGTGGAGCAAGCGCTCGCCGCCTTCGGCGCGTCCGATTTTGCCCTCGGCGCGCCCGAGGGCGAGGCCCCGCGCCAGTCGATCGAGCGCGGCGAAGCGCAGATCCGCGAGCTGGTGGCACGCATCGAGGCCTTCCGCAAGCAGAAGGAGGCGCCGGCCACGGCCGAGCCCTTCGAATCGGCCGAGCCGGTCGACAGCTTCCGCTGGGAGTGCGGCACGGACGGGATTATCCTCTGGGTCGAGGGCGCGCCGCGCGGGCCACTGGTCGGCCAGAGCATCGCCTCGATCGCCGAGCGCGGCCAGTTCGGTGTCGACGGCCAGGCCGCCGGCGCTTTCGAGAAGAGGTCGCCGTTCCGCGACGCCCGTTTCAGCGTCGCCGGCGACGGCGCAGCAGCCGGCGACTGGCGTATCTCCGGCGTTCCCTATTTTGATCCGCAGCGCGGGAACTTCCTCGGCTATCGCGGCAGCGCACGTCGCCCGCGGCTCGACGAGGTCGCGCTGGCGCCGGCGGCGGGAGAGGGAGCAGGCGAGTCCGGCGGCGTGTTCGGCACCCGGCTTCCCGCGGATTCCCTCCGTCAGCTGATCCACGAGCTCCGGACGCCCCTGAACGCTATCGTCGGCTTCGCCGAGATGATCGACGGCCAATATATGGGTCCGGCGAGCGACTCCTATCGCGGCCGCGCCGCCGACATCATGGAGCAGGCCGCGCGGCTCCTCACGGCGGTCGACGATCTCGACACCGCAGCGCGGATCGAGACCAGCCGGCTCGATCTCGGCGAGAGCGTCGTCGACGCCGTCGCTTTGATCTGCCGACTGCACGATGCCTATGAGCGTGTCGCCGCCGAGCGCCATGCGTCGATCGCGACCGAGATCGCCCGCGACCTGCCGATGGCGCGGGTCGAGCCCGGCGCCGCCGAGCGCATGTTCGCGCGCCTCCTCGCAGCGACGATTGGCCTCGCGCGGCCCGACGAGACCGTCTCGGCCTCGATGACCCTGGAGCCGCACGCCGCCAAGCGCATGCTCTGCCTCGCGATCGGCCGTCCGCAGGTCATCGCCGGCCTCAGCGAGCGCGACCTGCTCGATCCCGGCTACAGCCCGGAAGGCGATTGGCCCGGCGCGCCGGTGCTCGGTCTCGGCTTCTCGCTCCGCCTGGTGCGCAACCTCGCCGAAGCGGTCGGCGGTGCGCTCGTCGTGTCTCGCTCGCGCCTCAAGCTGTTCGTGCCGACGCTCGAGGCCAGCCCGCGCGCCGAGGCCAAGGAGACGGGCCCCAATTGAGCGCTCTGGCGCTCGGCCCGCCGCTCGGCTATCCGGCTTCGGGGCCTGTAGCTCAACGGTAGAGCCGGCCGCTCATAACGGCTAGGTTGTAGGTTCGAATCCTGCCGGGCCCACCAGGAATTCCGGTCGAGGCAGTCTCTCGATCGACCGTCGGGGAGTAGCGCAGCCTGGTAGCGCATCTGCTTTGGGAGCAGAGGGTCGCAGGTTCGAATCCTGTCTCCCCGACCATTCTTTCCGGACCCTGGATCGACCCGCTTCGGCGGGGGTTGACTCCGTACCATGGTACGGCGGCTAGGGGGATCGCTCCGTTCCGGAGGAGTGCCCAATGACCGATCGAAAAGCTGCGATCCACCGGATGGTGATGCCCGGCCACACCTGCCCCTATGGCGTAAAGGCGCTGCATCTCCTGCGGCGGGCGGGCTACGAGGTCGAGGACCATCATCTCGCCACACGCGCCGAGACCGACGCGTTTAAGGCCGCCCATGGCGTGGCGACAACGCCGCAAATCTTTATCGATGGGCGCAGGATCGGCGGCCATGACGATCTCCGCCGCTTCCTCGGCAAGTCGGTCGCCGATCCCAAGGCGACGAGCTACCGGCCGGTCGCCGCCCTGTTCGCGATGACCGCCGCGATGGCGATGGCCACGAGCTACGCCGTCTTCGGCGACGTCCTCACCATGCGCGCGGCCGAATGGTTCATCGCTTTCTCGATGTGCGTGCTGGCTTTGCTCAAGCTCCAGAATGTCGAGACCTTCTCGACGATGTTCCTGAACTACGATCTGCTCGCCAAGCGCTGGGTGCCTTACGGCTACATCTATCCCTTCGCGGAGGGCATTGCGGGCGTTCTGATGATCGCGGGGGCGTTGACCTGGCTCTCGGTGCCGATCGCCCTGTTCATCGGCACGATCGGCGCGGTCTCGGTGTTCAAGGCGGTCTATGTCGAGAAGCGCGAGCTCAAATGCGCCTGCGTCGGCGGATCGAGCAACGTGCCCCTGGGCTTCGTCTCGCTGACCGAGAATCTGATGATGATCGCGATGGCGCTCTGGATGGTCGCCGGCCACTGACCCCGCAGCGGCCGGGACCCGTCGTCAGTTCCCCGATTGCGCGGCCGGCCTCGCAGCCCGCGGCGCCAGGTGGATGTCGAGCCAGCGGTCCATTTCCCAGAGGGTGTGGCCAACCGACTCGCGGGCACGGTAGCCGTGGGCCTCGAGCGGAAGCACGACGTAGCGCACCGTCGCGCCATTGCCCTTCAGCGCCGCGTAGAAGCGCTCGGTCTGGACCGGGAAGGTGCCGCTATTGTCGTCCGCCTCGCCGTGGATCAGCAGGATCGGCTCGTTGATCCGGCGGACATGGGTGAAGGGGCTCATCTGCGTATAGGTCTCGGTCGCTTCCCAATAGGTGCGCTGCTCGGCCTGGAAGCCGAACGGCGTGAGCGTCCGATTGTAGGCGCCGGAGCGGGCGATGCCGGTGCGGAACAGATCGCTATGGGCGAGCAGGTTGGCGGTCATGAAGGCGCCGTAGCTGTGCCCGCCGATCGCGATCCGGTCGCGGTCGGCGACGCCCATGCCGACGACCGCGTCCACCGCCGCCTGGGCGCTTGCGACGAGCTGCTCGACATAGGTGTCGTTGGGCTCGGCCCCGTCGCGGCCGACGATCGGCATGGTCGGGTTGTCGAGGATCGCATAGCCCTGGGTGAGCAGGAAGAGGTGGCTCGATCCGCCCGGGCGGACGAAGCGGTTCTGCGTGTCGACCACCTGGCCGGCGACGGCGGCGTCGGTGAACTCGGCCGGATAGGCCCACATCAGCAGCGGCAGCGGCCCGTCGCGCTCCTTGTCGTAGCCCGCGGGGAGATAGAGCGTGCCGGAGAGATCGACGCCGTCGGCGCGGCGATAGGTGACGAGCTGGCGGGTGACCCCGGCAAGCTGCGGCGCGGGGTCCGGGAAATTGGTGAGCTGGCGCGCCTCGCCGCCGTTGCGCAGGAACAGGTTGGGCGGCTCCGTCCGGCTCTCGCGGCGGGTGACCAGCCGGCGGCCTTCGTCGTCGAGGAGCGCGGTCACGGTCTCGTAGTAAGGCATTTCCGACTGCCAGACGCGCTGCGACGTGCCGTCGGCCAGGTCCATCCGCGCCAGGAAGGGGAATTCGCCCTGGCGGGTCGCGCCGGGGCCGCTCATGAACAGGCCGCGCCCGTCGCCAGTGAAGTGAATCACCGAATGGCCGTGCGCATTCTGGCGAACCACCGGGAAGCCGGGGTCGTTGTAGCGGTCCTGATAGTTGCGGCGCAGAAGCTCGCGGCCCGTGCCAGGACGCGAGGGATCGACCGCATAGCGGATCTCTCGACGGTCGTTGAACCAGCGGGTCAGGACCAGAGCGAAATCGTCGCGGCCCCAAAAGGTGCCGGCATAGCGGTCGGCAAGGTCGATGAGGGTCACCGGACGGCCGGTGAAGGGCGCATCGAGCATCAGCACGCGGTCGCGGACCGCCGCCTGGTGGCGGGCGTCGCCGCCGTCCTGCGCCTCGACCCAGACCAGAGTGGAAGGCTTGTCCGAACGCCACTCCGCATCGCGCGGGCCCGGCGCCACGGCGTCGAACTGCGGCGGCACGTCGTCGCGCAGTGGCAGGTCGGCGAGGCGGTGGACCTGGCGGCCCGAAAGGTCGGTGACGAGGATCTCGCTCGGGAAGAGCCGCGCCGGGACGACATAGGAGAAAGGCCGTTTGATCCGGGTCTGAAGGATGTAGCGGCCGTCGGGCGAGACGCTTGCACCGGCGATCAGCCCGGGCGTGCCGACGTTGCGCGCAGCGCCGCCCGCGACCGGCACCACCTGGAGCTGGCTAGTGAAATAATGTGCGAACAGCGCCTCGTCCGCGGGATTGCGGAGCAGGTCCTGATAGGTGCGGACCGGCGCCGTACGGCCGGCATTTTCCTGGACGGTCGGGCCGCTCGGTGCCTGGCCGGTGGACGGCGCCGCGCCGCGCCCGCCAGGCACGGTCCGCACGAGGACGGCGGAGCTGTCCGGAAGCCATTCGAAGCCCGCGCCGAAGGCGGCGTTGACGACCGGCCCGGTCAGGCGCCGTGCGCGTCCCGTCGCGGCGTCCGCGACCCAAAGCTCGAGCCCCGCCTCGACGCCGCGCAGGAAGGCGATGCTGTGGCCGTTGGGCGACCAGGAGGCGCCAAAGAAGCGGAAGCCGGCGGGGAGTGCGACATTGCGCACCGCTCCGCCGTCGACGGGCTGGAAGGAGAGGGCATTGAGCCAGGAGATCCGGCTGTTGGCCGGGCCGTTGTTACGCGGGTTGATCCGATAGCCGGCGAGGCGGAGCTCGGGCTCGGCGAGCTCGGCGATCGGCGGCAGATTGGCGCGGCCGAGCAGGGCCATGGTCGTCCGGGTCGGATTGACCGAGGCCAAAGGCACCGGCGCGGTGTCCAGGATCTGCGCGATCGGCGCCGGCGGCTGCTGATACTGCCCGCCGTCCTGCGCCGCCGCAGGCAAGGCAGTCACGAGGGCGGCCACAACTCCGAGCCGCAAAGCCTTTACCATCATTCTGGAACCCCTCCCGCTGATCTGATTACTGGCGCGCCGGCACCGGCCCGAAGGCCCCGGGCGCATCGGCGGCCACCGCCAGCATCGCCGTCCACGCCGCGACATTCTGGCGAAGCGCCGCCGGATCGACCTTGTCGAGCGTGTCGTCGGGCGTGTGGTGCAGGTCGAAATAGCGAGTCCCGTCCTGGCTCAGCTCGATCGTCGGCACGCCACTGTTGGACAATGGGCTGATGTCGGACCCGCTCGCCTCGGTCACCGACCCGCGGGTGATCCCCAGCGGGAAGAGCAGGCGGGCAATCTCGTCGACGACCGGGCGCGCGGCGCCGTTCAGCATCGAGTTGAATTGCCACACACGGTCGGCGCCGAAATCGCTCTCGGCGATGACCGCATGGTTCTCGCCGCGGTGGCGGCGGAGATAATCGATCCCGCCGAACAGGCCGACCTCCTCGGCGCCGAACCAGACGATTCGGATCGTTCGCAGCGGCCGTCCGGCCTGCATGATCCGGTGCGCCGCGGCGGTCACGATTCCGCAACCGGAAGCGTCGTCGATCGCGCCGGTGCCGAGGTCCCAGCTGTCGAGGTGACAGGCGACGAGCACGGTTCCGGCCGAAGGATCGCGTCCCGGAACCTCGGCGAAGACGTTGCCGGACTGGCGGCGGCCGATGTTGCGCGGGGTCATGGTGAGCCGCATCGTCACTGGGCGGTCGCCGGCACGGGCGAGGATTCGCTGGAGCTGCTCGGCATCCGGGATGGAGAGCGCGCCTGCCGGGATCGGGCGGACTCCCTCGGGGAAGGTCTGGACGCCGGTATGCGGGTTGCGGTGATAATCGGTGCCGATCGATCGGATGACGATCGCGATCGCGCCCTTGCGGCTGGCAATGCTCGGCCCCTCCCGCCGCGCACGGCCGAAATAGCCATAGCCCGATCCGTCCTGGGTGGGCCGCATGGCATGACTGACGAAGACGATCTTGCCGCGCACCGCGCTGTCGGGCGCGCGCTCAAGATCTTCCACTGTGTCGAAGCCGACCACCTCCCCGCGGATTCCGGCCGCCGGCGTTGCGCCGCTATTGCCGAGAGCGGTGACGACCAGAGGCTGGGGAAAGGGCGAGAGGATCTCCGCCCGTTCCTCGCCGCGCACCCAGACGTCCATGTCGAAATTCTCGACCCGGACGTTGGAGAAGCCGAGCCGGGTGAGCCGCTCCACGCCCCAGGCGCGGGCGCGCGCCTCCGCCTCGGTTCCGGCGAGCCGCGGTCCCACTTCGGTGGTCAGCCCCTCGGTGATGTCCCAGGCGAGCGTGTCGCCGTTTAGCGCGGCGTCTCGGAGCGCGGCGGCCTGCTCGCGTATGCCGGAAGGTGTCTGTGCGGAGGCGGTGACGGCGAAGGCGGAAAGGGCGGCGGCGGCCAGCAGGATTCTCTTCATGGTCCGCGGGCTTAAGCGGCGTTCCCGGGTTTGCCAATCCCGCCCGCACGCACTACGTAGCGCGGCAAATTCCCCCATTACCGGAGTCCAGCGCCGCCATGGCCGCACAGTACAGCTTCGTCATGAAGAACATGACCAAGACCTTCCCCGGCGCCCCCAAGCCGGTGCTCAACAACATCAACCTGCAATTCTATCCGGACGCGAAGATCGCGATCATCGGCCCGAACGGCTCGGGCAAGTCGACCCTGATGAAGATCATGGCCGGCCGCGACACGGAATTCCAGGGCGAAGCTTGGCCGGGCGAAGGCAGCCGCGTCGGCTATCTCGTGCAGGAGCCGCAGCTCGATCCGACCAAGACGGTCAAGGAGAACGTCATGGACGGGGTCCGCCCCGTCGCCGACATGATGGACCGGTTCAACGAGATTTCGACGATCATGGGCGATCCGCCCGCGGACGCGGATTTCGACGCCTTGATGGCCGAGATGGGCGAGCTCCAGGAGAAGATCGACGCCGTCGACGGCTGGTCGCTCGACAACCAGCTCGAGATCGCGATGGACGCTTTGCGCTGCCCGCCGGGCGACGCCTCGGTCGAGAATCTGTCGGGCGGCGAGAAGCGCCGCGTTGCGCTGACCCGGCTGCTGCTCGAGAAGCCCGAGATCCTGCTCCTCGACGAGCCGACCAACCATCTCGACGCCGAGAGCGTCCAGTGGCTGGAGAAGCATCTGGTCGACTATCCGGGCAACGTCATCCTCGTCACCCACGACCGCTACTTCCTCGACAATGTCGTGAACTGGGTGCTCGAGCTCGATCGCGGCCGCTATTACATCTACGAGAGCAACTATTCCGGCTATCTGGAAAAGAAATCCAAGCGCCTCGAGCAGGAGGAGCGCGAGGAGGAAGGCCGCCAGAAGGCGATCGCCGAGGAGCTGGAGTGGATGCGGCGCAGCCCGAAGGCGCGCCAGACCAAGTCCAAGGCCCGTATCCGCGCCTTCGACGAACTCGTCGAGGCCCAGGAGAACCGCACGCCGGGCAAGGCCCAGATCCTCATCCAGGTGCCCGAGCGGCTCGGCGGCAAGGTGATCGAGGCTAAGGGCCTGACCAAGGCCTATGGCGACAAATTGCTCTTCGAGGACCTCTCATTCTCGCTCCCGCCGGGCGGGATCGTCGGCGTGATCGGCCCGAACGGCGCCGGCAAGTCGACCCTGTTCAAGCTGATCACCGGCCAGGAACAGCCTGACGAAGGCTCGATCGAGGTCGGCGACACGGTGCACCTCGGCTATGTCGACCAGTCGCGCGACGCGCTCGATCCCAAGAAGAACGTCTGGGAGGAGATTTCGGACGGGCTCGACGTCTTCAAGCTCGGCAAGCACGAGGTCGCCACCCGCGCCTATGTCGGCGCGTTCAACTTCCGCGGCGGCGACCAGCAGAAGAAGGTCGGCCAGCTTTCGGGCGGCAAGCGCAACCGGGTCCATATGGCCAAGATGCTGAAGGAGGGCGGCAACGTCCTGCTGCTCGACGAGCCGACCAACGACCTCGACGTCGAGACGCTCCGCGCGCTCGAGGAGGCGCTGGAGAATTTCGCCGGCTGCGCGGTGGTGATCAGCCACGACCGCTTCTTCCTCGATCGCCTCGCCACCCACATCCTCGCCTTCGAAGGCGACAGTCACGTCGAATGGTTCGAAGGCAATTTCGAAGCCTATGAGGAAGACAAGCTGCGGCGGCTGGGACCCGAGGCGGACCGCCCGCACCGGATGACGTACCGCAAGCTGACTCGGTAAGTCGCCCTCAGCGCACCCGCTTCACGTAGACCTTGCCGTCCTCGCGGCGCTCGGTGGCGAAATTCGGGATCGCATCGATGAGGTCGGAGAGGCTTCGGTAGCCGTAGCTGCGCGCGTCGAACGACGAGCGGTTGCCGGCGCGCTGGCCGATCTCGGAGAGGGTGGCGAAGCCGCGGTCGTCGCGCTTCGAGGCGCGGAACGCGGCGCCGAGCAGCTTCACCAGCTCCTCGTCGATCTCCCGCTTGGCGGGCTCGGTCTCGGCGGCGGGGGCCGCTCCAGCCTCTTCCTCCTTGTCGAGCGCGCCGACGTCGATGAAGCGCGTGCAGGCCTGCTGGAACGAGACCGGGGTCTTGGCGCCGCCGAAGCCGTAGACAGGCAGGCCGTCCTGGCGGATGCGCATGGCGAGCGGCATGAAATCGCTGTCGCTGGACATGATGCCGAAGCCGTCGACGCGCCCGCCGAACAGCAGGTCCATGGCGTCGATCGTCATCTTCATGTCGGTCGCGTTCTTGCCCTTGGTGATATCGAACTGCTGGTGCGGTTCGATCGCGTGGCGGTGGGCCATTTGCGACCAGCTCTTGAGGCCGGGCTTGGACCAGTTGCCGTAGGCGCGGCGGATATTGACCGTGCCGAGCTCGGCAAGGACGGTCAGCACCGCGTCCAGCCTGTCTGGAGAGGCGTTGTCGGCGTCGATCAGCAGGGCGATGTTCGCGGGCTGGCCCGGATAACGGTCTGGCATTCAAATCCTCCGTTGGTTGCGGGCCCTAGCACCGGCGCGTCGTGCCGCAAAATTGGAACCGGTGCGTGGCTTGGAGCATGTAGTCTCATGCTCCCCAGCGGAGCCGCATCCGGAGTTGCTCATGCCTGTTTCGCGTCTGTCCGCCGTCCTTGTCTCCACCTTGCTCGCCGCGGCCTGCAGCGCGGGGCCGGGCGGCGATAGCCGCCGTCCGCCCTGGGCCGACGGCGCGCCGGTGACGACCGTCGTCCCGCCCAACCAGCCGCCCCAGGATCTCGGCGATTTCGAGCGGCGGATCCTGGCCATCCACAATCGCGAGCGCGCCGCCGTCGGCGCAGCTCCGCTGGTCTGGGATGCGACGCTCGCCGCTTCGGCCGCGTCTTACGGGCCAGCGCTCGCCGCGCGCGGAAACCTTGCCCATGCGCCGGACCTGCGGACGCTGATGCAGGGCGAGAATCTGTGGATGGGCACGTCCGGCGCCTTCTCGATCGAGGAGATGGTCGGAAGCTGGGCGGCCGAAAAGGCGCTGTTCGTGCCGGGCGCGGTTCCGAACGTCAGCCGGAGCGGCGCCTTCGGCGACGTCGGCCATTATACCCAGATGATCTGGAGGACCACGCAACGCGTCGGCTGCGCCCTCCATCGCGGCGGCCAGGCTGATTACCTCATCTGCCGCTATTCGCCGCCGGGCAATGTGGTCGGTCAGTCGGTCCCCTGACCGGGCGTCTCGATCTGCCGCGCCCGGGCGTCATATTCGTCGGCCATGTGGTGCAGGGTCTCGACGGTCTTCTTGTCGCCGATCGTGTCGGCCAGCCGCCGGCAGCGGCGCGCCTCGCCGTGAAGATATTGGGCCCGCTTGATATCCGAGAGGTCAACGAACAGATTGACCGCGCCGGT
>JAEWCW010000158.1 GCA_023390415.1 Pseudomonadota bacterium
AGGTGATCGACGCCTGGAGCCGCTGCGGCGACCAGGTGGCGAACGCGATGATGGAGAAGATCAAGGCGCAGCCGGTCGGCGAGGACGGCCGCATGGCGCAGATCAACTCGATCTACATGATGGCTCACTCCGGCGCCCGCGGCTCGCAGGCCCAGATGAAGCAGCTCGCCGGTATGCGTGGTCTCATGGCGAAACCCAGCGGGGAAATCATCGAGACTCCGATCATCTCGAACTTCAAGGAAGGCCTGACCGTCCTTGAATATTTCAACTCGACCCACGGCGCCCGCAAGGGCCTCGCGGACACCGCGCTGAAGACGGCGAACTCGGGCTACCTGACCCGCCGCCTTGTCGACGTCTCGCAGGACTGCGTCGTCGTCGAGATCGACTGCAAGACCGAGAACAATCTCGAGATGCGGGCGATCGTCCAGGGCGGCGCGACGATCGCGTCGCTCGGCGAGCGCATCCTCGGCCGTACCCCGGCGGAGGACATTGTCGACGAGAAGACCGGCACGGTCCTCGCCAAGGAAGGCGAGCTGATCGACGAGCCGGCCGCTCTGGCGATCGACGAGATCGGCGTCCAGTCGGTGCGCATCCGCTCGCCGCTGGTCTGCGAGTCCGAGCGCGGCGTCTGCGCCAAGTGCTACGGACGCGATCTCGCCCGCGGCACGCCGGTGAATATCGGCGAGGCGGTGGGCGTCATCGCGGCGCAGTCGATCGGCGAGCCGGGGACCCAGCTGACGATGCGGACCTTCCACATCGGCGGCGCCGCCCAGCTCAACGAGACGTCGAGCCTCGAGGCCGCGGTTGACGGCACGATCGAGCTTCGCGACCTGCCGACCATCGTCGACTCGCGCGGCCGCCGCATCGCGATGGCCCGCAACGGCGAGCTTGCGATCGTCGACATGGACGGCCGCGAGCGGGCGTCGCACCGTATCCCGTACGGCGCGCACCTGATGGTCGATCATGGCCACATCGCCAGCCGCGGCGATCGCCTGGCCGAGTGGGATCCCTTCATGATGCCGGTGATCACCGAGACCGGCGGCACCGTGAAGTTCCAGGACCTGATCGAGGGCAAGACGCTCACCGAGCAGATGGACGAGGCCACCGGCATCGCCCAGCGCGTGGTGACCGAATATCGCGCCACCGGTCGCTCGAAGGAAGATCTGCGTCCGCGCATCACCCTGCTCAACGAGAGCGGCGAAGCGGCCCGTTACATGCTGGCGCCGGGTGCGATGCTCTCGGTCGAGGACGGCCAGGTCGTCGAGGCCGGCGAGGTGCTCGCCCGCGTCTCGCGCGAGGCCGCCAAGACCCGCGACATCACCGGCGGTCTGCCGCGGGTGGCGGAGCTGTTCGAGGCCCGCAAGCCGAAGGAGAATGCGATCATCGCGAAGGTCTCCGGCCGGGTGCAGTTCGGCAAGGACTATAAGGCCAAGCGCAAGATCGCGATCGTGCCCGAGGATGGTGGCGATCCGGTCGAGTATCTGGTGCCCAAGTCCAAGGTGATCGACGTCCAGGAGGGCGACTTCGTCAAGCGCGGCGACAATCTGATCGCCGGCTCGCCGGATCCGCACGACATCCTCGAGGTGCTCGGCGTGAAGGCGCTGGCGGAGTATCTCGTGTCGGAGATCCAGGAGGTCTATCGACTGCAGGGCGTGAAGATCAACGACAAGCACATCGAGGTGATCGTCCGCCAGATGCTGCAGAAGGTCGAGATCACCGACAGCGGGGATTCGACCTTCCTCGTCGGCGAGCAGGTCGATCTGCAGGAGATGAACGAGGTCAACGCCAAGCTGAAGACCGAGAAGCGCCAGCCTGCCCAGGGCAAGCCGGTCCTGCTCGGCATCACCAAGGCGTCGCTCCAGACCCGCAGCTTCATCTCGGCCGCCTCCTTCCAGGAGACGACCCGGGTGCTCACCGAGGCTTCGGTCCAGGGCAAGATCGACACGCTCGACGGCCTCAAGGAGAACGTCATCGTCGGCCGGCTCATCCCGGCGGGCACCGGTGCCGGCATGCAGCGGATGCGGATCGCCGCCTCCAGCCGCGACGCCGCGCTCCGCGCTGCCCACCGCAAGCTGCAGGAGAGCCTCATCGCCGCGAACAGCGCCGAAGAGGAGCATGCGGCCGAGCTCGCCCAGGGTCCGGAAGCGGCGATCAACGCCGATCCGCTCGCCGAGGTCGCGCCGAGCGGCCACGGCACGGACGCCGATGCGGGCGAATATCTGCAGGACTAAGCATCCCGCGGATGATCGATGAGAAAGGCGCCCTGCCGGGAGACCGGCAGGGCGTTTTTCGTTAGCGAGAGATGGTGATGCTGAAGATCAAGATCGCGATCGCATTGGTGATCCTGGCGATGATGATCGTGCCCGCGATGATCGTCATCCGCAGCCGCCTCGGCCGCGCCCGCCGCGACGAAGGCGGCGAGCCGTGACCATCGCTGACCGCGGTTTGCCCTCGCCTGCCCAGGGGGCTAACGGGGCGCCGATGGACATTTCCCAGCTGCGTGTTGCGTTGTTCAGCGGCAACTACAATTACGTCCGGGACGGCGCCAACCAGGCGCTCAACCGGCTGGTCGACTATCTCCAGCGGGGCGGCGCCGCGGTGCGCGTCTACTCCCCGACGGTCGCCAATCCCGCAATCCCGCCCAATGCGGACATCGTCCACGTCCCGGCCATGTCGATCCCGCGCCGGCCCGAATACAAGCTTCCGATCCGGCTTCCGCGCGACGTCCGGCGCGACATCGCCGCCTTCGCCCCGAACATCGTCCACGTCGCGAGCCCGGACCTGGTGGCGCACCGGCTGGTGACCCTCGCGCGCAAGATGGATGTCCCCGTGGTCGCCTCGGTCCACACCCGTTTCGAGACCTATTTGCGCTATTACGGGCTCGGCTTCGTCGAGCCGCTCGTGGAGGCGACGCTGCGCCGCTTCTACCGCCGCTGCGACGCGATCTTCGCGCCTTCGGACTCGATGGCGGAGCTGCTCCGCGAGCAGCGGATGAATCCCAATGTCGGCATCTGGACGCGCGGGATCGACCGCGGGATCTTCAATCCCGGCCGGCGCGACATGGAATGGCGCCGCGGCCTCGGAATCGCGGACGACGTGCCCGTGATCGGATTCGTCGGGCGACTGGTGATGGAGAAGGGCCTCGACGTCTATGCAGAGACGATCGATCTGCTGAAGAAGAGGCGGGTCAAGCACAGGGTGCTCGTCGTGGGCAAGGGGCCGGCGCGCGAATGGTTCGAGGAGAGGCTGCCCAAGGCCTGCTTCACCGGGATCCTCACCGGCGACGATCTCGGCCGCGCGGTCGCCTCGATGGACATGCTCTTCAACCCGTCCGTCACCGAGACGTTCGGGAACGTCACGCTGGAGGCGATGGCAGCCGGCCTGCCCGTGGTCGCCGCGCGCGCGACCGGCAGCGAGAGCCTGGTCGAGGACAAGGTGAGCGGCCGGCTGATCGAGCCTGGCGACGCCCGGGGGTTCGCCGATGCGCTCGCTTTCTACTGCCGCCATCCCGAGGCGCGCCTCGCCGCTGGGGCCGCCGGCGAGCAGCGCACCCGCCGTTACGGCTGGGACGAGGTCAACCAGGCGCTGGTCGACGGCTATGTCCGCGCGATCCAGATGCATGGCAAAGGCGGCAGCGGCGCTTGGACGCCCTCCCCCGCCATGCCATAAAGCCGGCGATGGACCTTTCCGGAAAATTCGCTCTCGCTGACGTCGAGCGTCAGCTCGCCTCGCTTCGCACCTCGCTTGGATGGCTGCTCGCTTATGCCGAGCCTTATGCCGCGCTCGCGCCGCGCGAGGATCTTAGTCCCGTCGAGCGGGCCCGCCGCGCCGCGACGACCCTCGCCTGGGCCAATGACGGCCTCGCCGCCTTTGCGGAGCGTGCCTCGGCGCTCGAGGCCGAGGCAGAGCGCGCGCTCGCCGGCGCCGCCCCCGCTGAAGATCTCGCCCCCCGGCTCGAGCGAGCCTCGGCCGAGGCGTTGCAACATTATATGGCGATCATGGCCGAGGTGCAGCGCGCCGCCGAGCTCAGCCGCTCCACCGCGGCCGACGAGGACAGCCCGCCGCGGCTCCGCGCCCGCGCCGAGATCGGCTCAGCGGTCCGCGCCCGCCTCGCCGAAACCGGTGCCGAGAAGCTGCCCGCCGTCGGCTTCGAGCTCTACCGGGTGCGCGACTTCGCCGATCCCGAGCAATGCGCCGCTCTGGTCGGCCTGATCGAGCGCGACCTCTTCCCGTCGGGGGTGCTCGGCAAGGAGATTCCCGGCTTCCGTACCAGCAAGAGCTGCAACCTCAGCGCCCGCGATGCAGCGGTCGAGGCATTCGAGGTGAAGGTCTGTGCGCTCACGGGAATCGCTCGCCCCTTCGGGGAGTCGGTCCAGGGGCAGCGGTACGAGGTCGGCCAGCAGTTCAAGCCGCACCACGATTTCTTCCACAAGGGCGAGAGTTATTATGAGGACGTCGCCCAGACCGGAGGCCAGCGCACCTGGACGGCAATGCTGTTCCTCAACCGGCCTGACGAGGGCGGCTACACCAACTTCCCGCAGGCCGCGGTGCGCGCCGCGCCCGAGCCGGGGACCCTGCTCGTCTGGAACAATATGAAGCCTGACGGCCGGCCCAACCCCAATTCACTCCATCAGGGCATGCCGGTCGAGGCCGGCCGCAAATATGTGCTGACAAAGTGGTTCCGGGAGCGGCCGCTGGCTTTCGCCTGAGGCTCAGGCCTCGCCCTCCCGGGCACTCTTCAGCCGTTCGATCTTCTGCGCGGCCTCGTCGAGGATGGCGGCGATATCGTGCAGCGCCTCGTCGTTCATGTCGTCGCGGGTCACACGGTGCCAGATGGCGGCGAGCAGATTGCTGACCGCGCGGCCGATCGGCGCGCCGCCGGTGCGCCTGCGCTTGGCACCGAGCTCGGCCAGGCGCGCGAGCAGCGCATCGGCCTCGTCGCGCCGCTCCTCGAGCCAGGCACGGCCTTCCGCAGTCGCGCTGAAATTGCGGCGCGAGCCCTCGCCCGGCGCCTCCTCGATATGGCCCATGTCCTGGAGCATGGTCAGGGTCGGATAGACCAAGCCGGGGCTGGGGGCGTAGGCGCCGCCGGACATCTCCTCGATCGCGCGGATAAGGTCGTATCCGTGGCGCGGCTGCTCGGCGATGAGATGGAGGAGGATCAGGCGAAGCTCGGCGGAATCGAACTGGCGCCGCCGTCGGCCGCCGCGCCCACCGCGTTCGAACTCGTCCCAGCCCGAGGCCCAATCGCCCCAGCCGCGGCCCGGCCCGAAGTGGATTCCGAGGGGCGGGAGGCCCCCATGACGGCCGAATCCGAAGCGCATGCCCATAGCGAAGCTCCTTCCCGAGTCGATCATGATATATCTTAGAATGTCCTGCGCCTCAAGCCTCGCGGCCCAAGCCGACTTCCGCTAGACGCAGCCCAATGGCCGACCTGTTCGCCGAAGATCCCCCACCCCCGTCCCCGCCCCCGGGGCCGCCGCCTGGCGCGCCGCTTGCGGACCGGCTCCGGCCGCAGGCGCTCGACGAGGTGGTCGGCCAGGATCACCTGACCGGGCCGGAGGGCGCGATCGGGCGGATGGTCGTGGCCGGCAAGCTCGCCTCGATGATCCTGTGGGGGCCGCCGGGCACCGGCAAGACGACGATCGCGCGCCTCCTTGCCGACGCGGTCGGCCTCCGCTTCGTCGCCATCTCGGCGGTCTTCTCGGGCGTCGCCGACCTCAAGAAGGTGTTCGCGGAGTCCCGCGAATTCGCGCGGACCGGCAGGCAGACCCTTTTGTTCGTGGACGAGATCCACCGCTTCAACCGCGCCCAGCAGGACGGCTTCCTGCCCTATGTCGAGGACGGCACCGTCGTGCTGGTTGGCGCGACCACCGAAAATCCGAGCTTCGAGCTCAACGCGGCCTTGCTCAGCCGCGCGCAGGTGCTGATCCTCAACCGGCTCGATGCCGCGGCGCTCGGCCAATTGCTCGACCGCGCCGAGGCCGAGACCGGGCGCCCCCTCCCCCTCACGCCCGAAGCGCGCGAGGCTCTGATCGCGACCGCCGACGGCGACGGCCGTTTCCTGCTCAACCAGGCCGAGACCCTGTTCTCGATCGACATAAAGGAGCCGCTCGATCCGCGCGGCCTGTCCGCCCTGCTCCACCGCCGCGTGGCGGTCTACGACAAGGACCGCGAGGGGCATTACAACCTCATCTCGGCGCTCCACAAATCGATCCGCGGTTCGGATCCGCAGGCGGCCCTTTACTATCTCGCCCGAATGCTCACCGCCGGCGAGGAGCCGCTCTATCTGCTGCGCCGGCTGACCCGCGCGGCGGTCGAGGATATCGGCCTCGCCGACCCGAATGCGCTCGTCCAGTGCATCGCCGCCAAGGACACGTACGACTTCCTCGGCTCGCCGGAGGGCGAGCTCGCCATCGCCCAGGCCTGCCTCTATCTCGCTACCGCGCCCAAATCGAACGCGGTCTACAAGGCGCAGAAAGCGGCCTGGCGCTCGGCCCGGGAGACCGGCTCGCTGATGCCGCCCAAGAACATCCTGAACGCGCCCACCAAGCTGATGAAGCAGGTCGGCTACGGCAAGGGCTACACCTACGACCACGACGCGGAAGGCGGCTTCTCAGGGGACAATTATTGGCCTGAGGAGATGCAGCCCCAGACCTTTTACGAACCGACCGAGCGCGGCTTCGAGAAGCGCATTGCGGAGCGCATCGCCTGGTGGAACGAGCAGAGGAAGGCGCGGGGCGACCAGTGAACCCACGCTTCGAGCGGTTCGCAGCGATCGACTGGTCCGGCGCAAAGGGGCGGCGTCACAAGGGAATTGCGATCGCCATTTGCGAGGCCGGTGATGCGGCGCCGAGACTCGTTCGGCCGGAGCATGTCTGGTCGCGCGCCGAGGTGCTCGACTGGCTGCTCGCGGAGGCGGCGCGCGCGCCGACCCTGTTCGGCTTCGATTTCAGCTTCGCGCCGCCGATCGCCGAGCGCGGCGAATATCTTCCGGGCGAGCCGGGCGTGCCCAGCAGAGCGCGCGAATTCTGGGCCTATGTCGACAGCCGCAGCGACGACGAGGATCTCGGTGCCGCGAGCTTCCTCGAGCGCGTTCACCGCCGCCATTTCTATTTCGGCATTGCCGATGGCGAGAAGGCCGGCTTCATGCACTTCCGCCAGTGCGACGCCCGGCTCAATGCCCAGGGCGGCCGCAAGACGGCGAGCGCCTATGACGCGATCGGCGCCGCCCAGGTCGCCAAGGCGAGTTTTTCCGGCATGCGGCTGCTCCACCGGCTCGACGGCAAGGTTGCGATCTGGCCGATGGACCCGGTCCCGCAAGGTGCCAGCGCCGTCGTGGAGATCTACACGCGCATCTACCTGCGCATGGCAGGGATGCCTGGCGCCAAGCTGAGGTCCCGCGCCGAGCTCAATCGGGCGCTTCAAGGCCTGGGCAGCCGCCCTGCCCGCCTGCGCTTCGAGCCCAACGACCACCAGACCGACGCGCTCGTCACCGCCGCCGGAATGCGCGCCTATGCAGCGGCCGAGCCCGGCGCCTTCGCGCCCGAGGCCCTCACGCCCGAGCTCGCTCGGACGGAGGGCTGGACGTTCGGAATCGGTTAGGTCCGATTTCCCTGCGCGCGGGCGCGGGCGCGGAAGTCGCCGACCGTAATCGGAAGCCTCAGATCGATGCTGTCGTGGAGAAAGGCCGAGAGCGGAATCGCCGCCGTGCGCCCGCGCTCGCGGACAACGACCTGGCCGCCCTCGACCTCGACCACCGACCCGAGGAAATAGGCGTTCGCGTCGAGGATCCGGCGGCCCGGCCGCACGTCGGCGGCCGTCGCGGCGACAATTTTCGGCCGCCTTATGGCTCCCCAGCCGACCGAACCGTCCATCCCGGCGCCGTTGAACGGGATGTCGGCGCGGGGCGCCGATGCGGGATCGACCGGGGCGATGGCCTGCCGCGCGGCGGCGCCGGTTCCTGCCAGGGCCGCACCGGCGACCAATAGGGTTACGACAAACTTGCGACCCACGACGATTCTCCCCAATGGATTGTCGAGACCGAGCATGGTGAGACACGTTCGAGATCTTGGCAAGTCGCGGCGTGCTACGGGCTGGACCTTCGCCTCCCGATGACGCATCTGGAAGATCGCCGCCGGGTTAGCTCAGTTGGTAGAGCAACCGCCTTGTAAGCGGTAGGTCGTCGGTTCGAGTCCGACACCCGGCACCACGCAGTCCAGCAGGCACCCGCGTTACAGGCGGAACCCTGAGCTCTTCGAATTACCGCCCAAATTGCGCAGGTCTGCAGTGGTGAGTTCTCGAGTCCTGCGGCCAAGAGACAACTCTGCCGTCCCTCGGAGGCCTAGACTTCAGAAGCCGAACTGGCGAAGCCGGCCGAACAGCCCTTCGCGCGACGAGACCCGGATCTTATCGTAGATTCGGCGGATATGGCTTCGAACCGTCTCGACCGAAATGGCGAGCTCGCGGGCGATGTCATCGGCGGTCAGCCCGCCGAGCATCGCGGCGAGCACGCGGGTCTCGGCGGGGGTGAGTCGGAAGACCGAGGCGAGCTGGAGGTGGTTCAGCCCGACTTCCTCGTCGGTCCGGTAGATTCGAAGGCCGAAGGTCTCCACCGCGACGGCGGCCGGGATACGCGAGGCGCGGATCAGCAGATGCCGGTCGCCGTCGGTTTCCTCCAGAAGGGCGATCGAATCCGACTCGGCCGCCCGAAGCAGTCCTTGGAGCTTCTCGTGCGCCGACGGGGTGGTTACCGACAGGAAACCGTCGACGAGGATGAGCAGCCTCTGCGACTCAACCAAAGCGGCGAACGCCGGATTGGACCAGATCAGCCGCAGTTGGGGGGTGACGATCACAAGCGGCCGCTCGAACAGCCCGAGCCAGCTCAGCGCCAGTTCCGGCGCGGAAATCGCGCTCTCCGCCTCGCTCATGCCGCCCTCCGCGGCCCCGAATCAAAGCGGGTCGGACATCTCCACGCCGGCCGGCATCGGCGGGCGCGGAAGCTCTGTCCAATGCGACGGCGTGGGCAGGATCGAATCGGTGCGGGGGTCCATGAACACCGCGCTCTCGCCGGGATCGCCGCAAACCCGACAGCCGACCATGCAGTAGCCGCCTGCCCAGAGCAGCACCGCAGTGCGCGGCATGTCGTCACTGATCGGCTTCCACTGCATATGCAGCGCCCCGCACCAATGACCGAACGTAACTCATTCACTGTTTCCGGAGAACAGACCTTCGCGCGATCCCCGGCGCCCCCCCATTCCTTCACGATTCTTGGTCATCCCTTTCCTTGTCAGTTCAGAGTCCGCCCGCCTCGGCACTGCTGGCGACGACCTCGTAAGCGGGGCCGCTGCGCGGCTCGACCGTCAATTTCGCGCTCCAGCCCTCGGCCGCGTTGGTTCCCAGCCGCAGCCGGATGAGTTCGCTCCGTTCTCCCGCCCGGAGCCGCGCCGAGCCGCTCTGCACCGAGCGGTTGCCGCTGCTCGGGCCGCTGACCACCTCGAGCCGGTAGTCCGCCTCGACCGGCGCACTCGCCTCGCCGACGACGCGGAGCTCGACCGCGTCGCCCTGGCGCGAGCTGACCAGGCTGATCGGCCGGTTCGGTTCGGCTCCGGCGCTCATCGCGAGGCTTGCGAGCAGAAGGTAGAAAGACATTGCTTCACCTCTCGGCTGTCACTGCGGCGGCGTCTGCCGGGAGATGATCGCCTCGACGATCGCCGTTGCGGTCGCACTGTTGGCGTCCTCGGCGACCGGCTGCTCGGACGGTGCTTGCGACGGCTGCTCCGGCAGCACGATCGAGGCGACCGCCTGGTCCTCGGCGAGATCGGGATCGACCGCGCCCTGGCCAGCACGCTGGACTGCGGACTGGATGCTGTTGCGACTGCGAATCTGCTGCTCGATCAGCAGCCTCTGCTCGGCGCTGAGCTGGGCCGGCTCGGCAGCTGGGAATTCCGCCGAACGGGTCTCGATGACCTGAGCGCAATTGCGCGGCCGCTCGCCCTGGGAATGGGCCTGCGGGTCGCAGCGGTCGTCGCCCTCGACCCGGGCGACGGCCCCGGTGCGGCCCTGCGACGGCCGAGAAAGCGGAGTCGGCGGCCGGGCGTCGCGCCCGCCCCGATAGAGCTGATCCTGGGCCCAGGCCGGCCGGCGCTCGCTGGTCAATTGGTCCGTCGCAGGCGCCCCCGCGCCGCGCGGCGTAAGCTGGGAGGCAGCGGGCTCCTCCTCGGGCGGCAGGGGAGCGGCGACCAGCCGCGGGCCGGCGCTGATCTGGTCGATCGCCGGTGAAGCCGGATCGTCCTCGCCCGGCATAACCGGGGCGGCGACATCTGCCGACTGGGCCGCTGCCCCGGCCGCCGCGCCGAGCAGCAGGATTCCGGCCACCAGGCCTGACACCGGACGGAAGCGTACAGACAGGGCGGCGTTCAGGCGCATCCGCAGACCTTTCTAACGCCCGCCGTTGTTGGTCTGGGTGATCTGAATGCTCTGATTGCCGTTTTGCCGCACGCCGAGATCACTGAGGCCGCTTCCGTTCTGCGTCCAGATGAGACGATTTCCGGAGCCATTCTGCTCCGCCGTCATCAGGTTCGCATCCCCCGTTTGGGTGAGCCGGGCGCGATTGTCCTCGCCGTCCTGCTCGAGCAGCATCAGATTGCCGCCGCCGGTCTGGGTCATGATCGCGCCGTTGTGGATGCTTCCGCTGGCCCGCTGCGAGGCGGCCGCGACGTTCCAATCGCCGGTCTGGGTCAGATAGAGCACGTTCTGGCCGCTGCCCTCCTGGACGACCTGGCTGCGGTTGCGGTCGCCGGTCTGGCGGACCTCGGTATAGGCAGTGCCGGTGCCGCGCTGGTCCACCGAGGCCTTGTTGCGGTCGCCGTCCTGCTCGATGCGCGCGAAGGCGTTGGGCGCGGTCTGGGTGATTGTAGCGCGGTTGGCGACGCCGACCTGGTCGATATAGGCCGCCCGGTCCTGGACCGGGGGCATCGGAAGATCGATCGACGGCGGATTGCCGTGGCCGCCGCCGCCGCAGGATCCGCGGCGCGACTTGTGGCAGTCGTCGTCGTCGTCATGACCGCCGCCGCCGCCGTGTCCGCCGCCGCCGCCGCCATGATCGTCGTCGTGGTCGTCGCCGCCGTCATTGTGGCCGTAGCCGTTGCCGTTGCCGTGCTCGTCATGGCCGTTGCCCTGGCCTTGATGATCGCTGTCGTCGTGGCCGCCGCCGTTATTGCCGGTGTTGCCGCCATTATTGCCGCTGCTGTGGTGACCGCCGGTGCTGGCGCCGCCATTGGAGCCGCTGCCGCTGCTCGTGCCGCTGCTGCCGCTGCCGCTGCCGCTGCCGCTGCTGCCGCCGTTGTTGGCCGCAGCGGGCGCAACGGTCAGGCAGGCGCCGAGCAGCGCGGCCATCCAGGCTCCGGAATTTCTCATTCGACCTGCTCCTTCCTCACGCCTCGAGGGGCGCTTGCTGCCCTCCTTCCGGCGGGGTGGAAATGATCGGCGATCCTGCACGCAAAACCGCCGATCACCCCCCACCGGGGAGATTGCTGGTGCCGGTTCGGGTCGGCCCCACCATCAACCCTCGTGACTCGAAAACACTTGGGCCCGGCCGCCGCCCGAACGGCGGCCGGATCCGATCAGTTCGGCGTACCCTGGGTGACGACGGCCGTGTTGCCGGTGCCGCTCTGGGTGACGCTGGAGATATTATCGTTGCTGTACTGGCTGACCGTGGCGACGTGGCCGCTGCCGCTCTGCAGGACGTTGGACAAATTGCCGTCGCCATTCTGGATGACGTTGGCGGTGTTGGCGAAGCCGGTCTGGTCGATGTTCGACTGGTTGTCGTCACCGCCCTGGTCCGAGGTTGCCGACTGGTCGTCGCCGCGCTGCCGGATATAGCCGTCATTGCGGTCGCCGCCCTGCGCGATCGACGCAAATTGGTTGGAGTCGGTGTCGCCGCCCTGATCGATCGTCGCTCCGAAACCGTGGCCGATGCCGCGATTGTCGTTGCCGATCTGGCTGACATAGGCCGTCTGCTCCCGGCCGCGCTGGACGATGCTCGAGAGGTTGTCGTCGCCGGCCTGCTCGATCGACGCATCCTGGTCGCTTCCGAGCAGGCTGCCTTGGTCGATGTCCGACTCGTTGCGGTTGCCGATCTGTTCGACGAAGGCGCTCAGGAAGCTGCCCTCCTGGACGATCCGCGACCGGTTGTCGTCGCCCGACTGGACGACTCCGCGGACGCTGAGATCGGCGTTGTCGCCGGCTTCGTTCAGGAACCCGCCCTGATCGATGTCGGAGCTGTTGCCGCTGCCCGACTGGAGGACATTGGCGGTGTGGCCGCCGGTGCCCGCCTGTTCGATTGACGAAACGTTGTCGCCGCCGCTCTGGTCGACGATGGCGTCGTTGCTGTCGCTGGTCTGCACCACGGTGGAGCTGTTCCCCGCACCCTGGGCGACGTCGGCCGCGTTGTCGTCGCCAGACTGGACGATGTCGGACGAATTGCCGCCGGCCTGCTGGTTGACACCCGCGGTGGCATTGTCGCCGGTCTGGAGCAGCTCGGACGAATTGCCATTGCCGTTCTGGGTCACGCTGGCCGATCCGTTGTCGTTATACTGGCGGATCCGCGAATAGCTGTCGCCGGTCTGGTTGACGGTCGCCTCGTTGCCGTCGTCGCTGGCGTCGTCATCGCTGCCGGCGAGATTGTCCTGAATGACGATCGAGTCGGCTCCGGCGCCGGCCTGGGAAATTTTGGCTTTGTTGTTGTCGCCGTCCTGTTGGACGTTCGACGTCCCCGCCGAGCCGCTCTGAGTGACCTCGACCCCGCCGGCAGTGCCGGTCTGGGCGACCGTCGACTGATTGTTCTGCGCGAGGGCCGGACTGGCCGCGAGCAGAGCCAGCGTGGAACTGCCGGCGAGGATCAAGGTCTTCATTCTCTTATCCTTTTCCCGAAGGAAAAATGAGCGGCCGGCGTCCGGGGAAGTGGACGCCGGCCGCCCAGGCATCAGAGCCCGGGACCCTGGGTCACGGTGGCGTTGTTGCCACTGCCGCTCTGGGTCACGGTCGACAGGTTGCCGTCCGAGGTCTGCGTGACATTGGCCACGTTGTTGCTGCCCGACTGGTCGATCAGCGAGCCGTTGCCGGTGCCCGACTGGTCGACATAGGCCTGGTTGCCCGTGCCGCCCTGCAGGACGTCAGACTCATTGTCGGTGCCGCCCTGGTCGACATCGACGGTTCCACCGGTGCCGCTCTGGCTGACGAACGAGTCGGCGCCGGTCGAGGTGGACTGCTGGCGGACAGTGGCGGTGTTGCCGCTGTTCGTCTGCTGGACGTTCGACAGACCGCTGTTGCCGAGCTGATCGACATTGGCGCTGTTGTTCGCGGCGGTCTGGTTGACCGTCGAGTTGTTCAGCGAACCGATCTGGTCGACGAAGGCCTGGCTGCTGGCGCCCTGCATCACGTCCGACTGGTTGTTGTCGCCGGTCTGCGTGACGGCCGCGTTGCTGCCGTCGCCGCTCTGCAGGATGTACGAGTCGTTCGACGGGAAGCCGTTGGTGCCGTTCGAGGTCTGGTTGACAGTCGCGGTCGAAGCACCGTTCTGGGTGATGTTCGACAGGTTGTCGCCCTGGCCGACACCCGGTCCACCCGAAGCCGGGTTTCCGGTCTGGTTGACCGTCGCGGAAGCGCCGTTGGCGTTCTGCGTGACGTTCGACTCGTTGTAGACACCGTCCTGCTCGACGTCGGCGGTTGCAGCGGCATTCTGGACGATCGACGAACGGTTCAGAACGCCGTCCTGGTTGACGATCGCGCTGGCGCCATTGGCACCGGCATTCTGCTGGACCGTCGAGTTGTTGTTCGGCGGCGCGAGACCGTAACCGGCTTCGGTGCCGCTCTGGGTCACGTTGGCAGTAGCGTTCGACGCCTGCTGGATGACCGAACGATTCTCGGCTCCGGACTGGTTGACGGTCGCGTTGGCAACGCTGTTGCCGCTCTGGGTGACCGTCGACTCGTGGTCGCTTCCGGACTGATTGACCGTCGCCGTGTCACCGCCGTTCTGGCTGATGGTCGACCGGCTGCGGTCGCTGTTCTGGGTCACGTTGGCGGTGTTGGCCGCGCTGCCCGCCTGGGTGACGGTCGACTGGTTGTCGTTTCCGTTCTGGTTGACCGTTGCGCTGTCATTGTTGGCGCCCTGGTCGACCGACGAGATGTTGCCGTCGCCGTTCTGGTTCACATTGGCGGTTGCATCGGCGCTCTGCACCACGTCCGACTCGTTATCGGCACCGTTCTGATCCACAATAGCCGTTGCGCCGGTTGAGCCGAGCTGCTGGTTGACCGACGATTCGTTGCCGTCGCCGCCACGCTGCGTCACGCTGGCAGTCGCGTCGGAGGACTGG
This sequence comes from Pseudomonadota bacterium, assembly GCA_023390415.1. GTDB lineage: Bacteria > Pseudomonadota > Alphaproteobacteria > Sphingomonadales > Sphingomonadaceae > Allosphingosinicella. Next base: position 14,376 of record JAEWCW010000158.1, read on the forward strand.
GTGATCTCCGAGCTATTGCCGTCGCTGAGCTGGTTGACGACCGCGAAGGCGCGGGGCGAAGCACCGTTCTCGCCGTTGATGGCGTTCTGCGTCACGGTCGAATCGTTGCCGCTGCCGGACTGAGTCACGACGGCGGTATTCTCCGTGTTCAGCCCCGGGAAGGCGGGGTTGATCGCGGCGGGCAGATCGTCCGTCGACTGACGGATGTCGGACTCGTTGTTGTCGCCCGTCTGCTCGACATAGGCGCGGTCGCCGGCGCGGAGGTTGGCGCGGCCCTGCTCGATGTTCGACTGGTTGCCGGTGCCGCCCTGGTCGACTTCGGCCCAGGAGCCCCGACCGTTCTGGACGATGGTCGAGACGGCGTTGTTGCTGCCCGCCCGCTGACGCACGCCGGCGCCGATCGGCTCACCGTTCACGCCCGCGTTGGGATAGCCCGGAGGCGACGAGTGGTCGGTGACATCGTTGCTGGTGCCGCCCTGGGTGACGGTGGACTTACCGTTCGTGCCCAGCTGGTCGACGACCGCGTTGTTGGAATTGGCCTGAGTGATCGTCGACGTGTTGCCGGAACCGTTCTGGTTGAGCCTGGCGTAGTTGGCGTCGCCGTTCTGGGTGATGGTCGAACCATTCGAAGCGCCCGGCTGGGTCACGGTCGCCTGGTTGCTGTTGCCGCCTTGGGTGACGGTGCTGTTGTTGTTCTGGGCGAGCGCCGGAGCGGTGGCGACCAGGGCCAGCAGCGAAGCGCTGGCGAGAATGGTGTTCTTCATGTTTCTATCCTCGTCTTACGTTATGATTGGAAAAGGAGAACTGGGCCGGCGCTCGGAAGAGCGCCGGCCGGTATCGGTGGTGATCAGAGGCCGGGGCCCTGAGTGACGTTGGCGCTGTTGCCGCTGCCGCTCTGGTCGACGCTCGACGTGTTGTTGTTCGACGACTGGGTCACGCTTGCGGTGTTGGAGCTGCCGCCCTGGATGATGGTCGACAGGTTATCCATGCCGCTCTGGTTGACCGTCGCGGAGTTGCCGATGCCCGACTGGGTAAGGCTGGACTCGTTGCTCACGTTGGACTGGGTGACGTTGGCCGTATGGCTGTCGCCCGACTGGCTGATGCCCGACTTGTTATCGGAACCGCTCTGATCGACGTTCGCGTAGTTGGATTCCGAGACCGGGCCGGCCGAGCCGGTCGCCGGGTCGGGGCTGCCCTGCGCGATGATCGAGGAGTTGCGCTCGCCGATCTGGTCGACGTAGGCGGCGTTGGTCGAACCGTAGCTCGGGTTAACGTCGCTTTCCGTATTCTCCTGCGAGGCGCCGCTCGACAGCAGGTTCTGGCGGATCTCGGACGAGTTGTCCGTGCCGCCCTGCTGGACATCGGCGGTGTTGACTCGGCCGCCCTGGATGATCAGCGAGCTGGCGCGAAGGCTGCCGTCGAGCTGACGGACGCCGGCCGCATTGTCGCTGGCGCCGACCGAGTTGTTCTCGCCGATCTGACGGACGTCGGACTTGCCGAAATCGCCGTCCTGATCGACGTGGACAGCGCCACCGCGACGAGTCTGCGTGATGTCCGACTCGTTGTCGTTGCCGCGCTGGTCGACCGTTGCGATGATCGCGTCACCGGACTGTTGGACGTCCGAATTGTTGCGGTCGCCCTGCTGGTTGACGTCCGCAGTCGCCGCGTAGGACAGGTTGCCGCCCGACTGGTTGACGTTCGACACGTTGCCGTCGCCGTTCTGGACAACGGTCGCGTGACGGTTGGTGCCCTGGACGACGTCCGACTGGTTGTTGTCGCCGGTCTGCGTGACGGTGGCGTTGCTCGCGTCGCCGCTCTGCAGGATGTACGAGTCGTTCGACGGGAAGCCGTTGGTGCCGTTCGAGGTCTGGGTGACGGTCGCGGTCGAGTCACCGTTCTGGGTGATGTTCGACAGGTTGTCGCCCTGGCCGACGCCCGGACCGCCCGACGCCGGGACCCCGCTCTGCCAGACCGTCGCGGAAGCGCCGGCGGCGTTCTGCGTGACGTTCGACTCGTTGTAGACGCCGTCCTGCTCGACGTCCGCGTCGGCGTCGGCATTCTGGATAACCGACGAGCGGTTCAGCACGCCGTCCTGGTTGACGATCGCGTTGGCGCCTGCGGCACCCGAATTCTGCATGATCGTCGAGTTGTTGTTCGGCGGCGCAAGACCGTAGCCGGCTTCGCTTCCGCTCTGAGTCACGCTGGCGGTAGCGGCCGACTCCTGCTGGATGAGCGAACGGTTCTCGGCTCCGGACTGATTGACGAGCGCGGAAGCGCCGCTGGCAGTCTGGTTGACCGTCGACTGGTGGTCGGTGCCGGTCTGGGTCACGCCGGTGACGTTGTTCGACGTGGCAGTGTACGAGTTGGTGCCGTTGGTGGTGTCACCAACGCCGTTGCCGTTGCCGGTCTGGTTGATCGTCGACGAGTTGCCGTTGCCGTCCTGGTTCACGCTGGCTTCGTTATTGTTGCCGTTCTGCGTGATGTTCGAGGTGCTGGCATCGTCCTGGACGACGTAGAGCGCGTTGCCGTCGCCCCCGGTCTGGGTGCTGTTCGAGATCGCTCCGCTGCCCGACTGGCGGACATAGGCGTCCTGATTGTTGCCGGTCTGACTGACCGACGCATTGGCGTCGTCCGCGCCCGTCTGGTCGACGATCGCCCGGTTCTGGCTGCCCGACTGGTCGATGTCGACGTTCGAGTCGTTGGTGACCGCCTGGTCAACCTCGGCGCGGTTCTCAACGCCGCCCGACTGATCGATGTTGGTCTGGATGTTCGCGCCGCGCTGGGTGACCGCGCCGTAATTCTCGGTGCCCGCGGCCGGAACGCTGCTCTGGTTGATGTAGGCGCGCTGGCTGCTTCCCGGGGCATAAGCCTGGGTCACCGCGGCGCGGTTGTTGCCGGTCTGGTTGATCTCGACGTCGCCATTGGCGCCGTTCTGGCTGACCGTGGCGGTGTTGCTGAACGCGCCGTCATTGCCGGAAGGCGGCGTGTCGACCGGCGGGGTGCCGGCCATGTTGGCGCCGTTCTGGTTGACCCGCGCCTGGTTCCCCGAGGCAGCCGCGTTGCCGGTTCCCTGCTGGACGCTCGCCCAGTTGTCGGCGCCCTGCTGGTTGATCGTCGACTGGCTGTTGCTTCCCTGCTGGGTCGCATAGGCCTGCGAGTTGCTGCCGGTCTGGGTGACGGTGCTTTGGTTGTTTTGAGCGAAAGCCGGAGTCGCACTGAGCAGAGCCAGCGTGGACACCGTAGTTAGGACTGAGAGTTTCATGGTTGTCATTCCCTCCTCGGAAGATGATAACCATGCTGCTCCGCCGCGCTCTCGCGCAGCGGCGCAACATGGAGAGTTGCTACCAACGCCTACTTCATGCGCACCCGTCGGAGTTGCCGCTCCGGCGGGTGCATTTCCCGGATGGACACTCGGGACAGGGCATCCGGTAACTCCCCCCTCCCCGATACTTTGCGGCGCTTCGGTCTTGCCGGACCGAGGCCGAACTTCCTTGCCGCGTCAGCTGCCCCGGCCGTTGCCTCCTTCTCCCTCGGGCGGCGGCGGCGGCGGAGTGCCGGTGCCGTTCGCCGGAGCGACCGGCCTGGCCGGCACATCGCGCGGGCGAACTCGCATCCGCGGCGCCCGGCGCGCATTGTCCATCGCCGCCTCGACCTGCTGCGGCGAGAAGATGCCGTCGCGCTCCTGGCGATAGCGCCAGAGCATCGGCCAGGCGGCATTGGCGTCCTGGAAGCCCCAAAGGTTCAGATCGACGCCTTCCATGATCAGCGCGTAGACCGCCTTCTCGATCGCCTGCTGGAGGGCGAGATGGTCGGGCTCGTTGACGGTGAATCCGGCCTCGGCCTCGAGCAGCTCGCGGAAGGCGACGAAGCGGAACGCGCTTCCGCCCAGCGACTGGCTGGCGATGGTCTTGGAGGCGGTGACGGTGGTCAGCACCTCGCCGGTGCGGACCGACACCGCGCGAAGGTAAACGGTGACGGTGTCCTGGCGATATTGGGTGCGGCCGCCGATCCCGAGGAACGCCGCTCCGGCGCCGCCGGTGACAGTGTTGGTGTCGTAGCTGATCACCCCGCCCTCGAGCAGCACCCCGGCGAACAGCATCGCCGGAAGCGCCTGCGGGTTGACGTTGGTCTCGCCGAGATAACGCTCGCGCATCTCGCGGATGATCTGGCGCTCGTTGAGCAGGTTGCGAAGCTGCTCGCGCTCGACGATCGTGAACCAGCGCCGGTTGCCGGCGTCCTGGAGCGCACGCACCAGGATCGATGCGCCGCCCTGGGTGACCGCGCGCGACAGGGTCTGCTGCCCGTTCTCGCTGGTCCGGAACTGGCCGGTCTGGTCGGTGAAATTGTAGACCGCGATCGCGACCGGCTGGCGCGGCGCCGGCAGCTCCATCAGCATGCGCTGGGTCTGCGTCTGGCGCGGATGGTGCGCGAGCGGGTTCATGGTCGGGATGTCGTTGCGGCTCTCGCCGGGCCCGCCGATCGCCATGCAGCCGCTAAGCGCGACCGAGGCAAGCGCCGCCAACAGGGTTTTGGTTCGTCCTGCCATGGTCGTCAGCCCACCGGATCGATGAAGGTGGGAACGACGATGACGGTCTCTTCGCCGGTGGCGTCGTCGACGATCGTGATCGTCACCGCTTCGAGGCCACGGACAAAGGTGATGGTCTGGCCGCCGAAGCTGATCACGCCGCGCTCCTGCGGGTTCTCGCCGAAGATGGCGTCGACGATCTGCGACGACAAAGCCGAGAGCAGGCGCGACTGGAGCTGGCGGGCGAAGACGTCGGCCTGGCTGGTGCCCGTGGTCGAGCGCGGATCGCGATAATTGTTCTGGGCGTTGGCGACGCCGAGCAGGTGCGCGGAGTTGAACGGATTGCCGCCGAAATTCGGATTGATCGGCTGGTAGGTGAGGTCCTGCGCCGCCGCCGGACCTGTAAGGGCCAGCGAGACCAAGGCCGCCGTGGCGGCGCACGCCATTGCGCCCGCCGCGCGGGCGCTGAATACAACAGTCATGAAATCCCCCGAACTTCAGCGCGACTCGCCAGAGCCGGCTTAATCTTTTGTTAAGAGACCGTTGATGGGGCCGCATCCCCCATATGGGGGACGCGGCCAAAATGGGCGGCCACGGCGGCCGCCCTGCCGTCCCCAAAACGGGCGGATTTTCCTCGAAAACCGGCATCTCGTTGTTACAAAATATTTTTTTTCGGGGGTATGGAACCAGCCCTCGAGTCAGCCGAAGTCGCCCCGGCGGGGAGCTGTTTCAGTCCGGGACGGACGGGGCGCGATTCCTGAACCCAATCCCGCCAAGTGAAGCGTCGAACAGGGCCGAATCAAGCGCAGCGATCTACTTGGATTCGGCCAGATCAAGCCGAGTCGCCGTTCCCCGAGTCGCTATTCACCCGTAATGCGCCCTAAAAGCGCTTCACTTATGCGCTAATTTCGACTCGCAAGGCGAAATGGCGGTTGCCCGGTTATCTGCGCATGTTGCTCCGCCACACGCAACCGAACCTAGGGTAATCGGCTAGCTGCCAAGGGATCGGGGGGAAGCCACAATCGGCGCGGAAACAAAGTGCGCATGGCCGCCGCCGCGAAATGTCCAGGCCGAACGCGGAACTGGGCACAAAGGCGAGCTGACTGCCTGCCTCAGCCGCGTCTCAATGATCGGATGGGCTCGATCGGCGATCGAGAGGCGATTTCCAATCCTTTCGTACGAGCCGTCAGACGCCGATCCGCGGCGCCGCGGCCGGGGCTCGGGCGAGGGCCGAGTCGATTGCGCCGGCGAGCGACATCGCGTCGTAGCCTCCGTCGTGGCGGCGGCCGTTGATGAAGAAACAGGGTGTCCCATTGACTCCGCTCCTGACGCCGGTGGCGAAATCATGCTCGACCTTGGGCGAGAAGCGTCCCGTCGAAAGCGCGTCGCGAAGCGCGGCCGCGTCGAGGCCGAGCTGGTCCGCAAGGACCAGCAGGGTCGGCACCGACAGGCGCTGGCCGTTCGCGAACAGCGCCTCGTGCATGTCCCAGAAGCGCCCGCGCGAGCCCGCATATTCGGCGGTCTCGGCCGCCGGCTTGGCGAAGGGATGGATGGTGACCAGCGGGAAGTGCCGGAAGGCGAAGCGAAGGTCGCGTGCATAGTGCCGGATCAAGCCGGCCACGACCGGCTGCGCCGCCTGGCAATGGGGGCATTGATAGTCGCCATATTCAAGGAAGGTGACCGGGGCGTCGGCGCGGCCGATGACATGGTCGCTCTCGTCGATCGGGAAACGCAGCTCAGGCATCGAGACTCTCCGTTCGGGGCATCTTCTCAAGCGCATCCAATATGCCGTCCGCGCCGGGATTGACCGCGATCGGGGAGCAATGGCTCCAGGCGATCGTCCCGGTCTCGTCGACGATGAACAGCGCCCGTTCCGCGACTCCGTCCGATACCCGGTAGGCGCCGTAGGCCTTCGCGATCTCGCCCTTGGGGTGGAAGTCGGCGACCAGCGGGAAATGGAGACTGTTCTGACGGGCATAGGCCTGGTGGCACCATGGACCGTCCACCGAGATTCCGATCAGCTCGGCGCCATGCTCCCGGAATTGGGCAAGGACGAGATTATAGAGCGTCATCTGGTCCCCGCAGACCGGGCTCCAGTCGGCGGGATAGAAAGCGAGGATCACCCGCTTGCCGGAGAAATCGCTCAGCGACAGCTTCTGGTCGGGGGTGACGGAGCCGGTGAAATCGGGCGCTCTCGCCCCTGCGCGAAGGATGTCAGCCATTGCGGTTGCCCCCGGCATGGGCGGCACCCGCCGGTGCGGTGCGTTCCGAAGACGTGCGCCGCCAGTCCTCTTCGACCGCGCGCTGGCGAAGCCGGAAGGCGAGCGCAAGGAGAGTGAAGCCGGCGAACAGCGCCTGGAAGCCGACGGCATAGCACAAGGCCAGCAGGCCGAGTGGCGGAGAGAAGAGGATCAGGAGGGCGAGCAATATCGCGATGGCCCCGGCCGCGATCAGCCACCAGCGGCCGTGGCTCCTGCCGAGCTCGAGTCCGGCGACGATGGTCGCTGCGCCGGAGACCAGCGCCCAGACCGCCAGCAGGATCGCGAAGGCGAACATCGTCAGCTCCGGGTACAGGATGGCCACGGCAGCCGCGGCGATCGAGACCAGTCCGTTGAAGGCGAGCCAGCCCCAGCGCTCGCCTGCCCGGGCGCCGCGCACCGCCAGAACGATCGCGAAGACCCCGTCGACGAAGCTGTAAGCCGCGAAGATCATGACCAGGCCGACCAGGGTCAGCGCCGGAGCGAAGATCGCGATTGCGCCGATGAGGACGGCGCTCACCCCGCGGATCGCCGCGGCCCACCAATTGGTGGCGAGCATCGCCTGGCGGGCGCGCTTGTGGATTGCTCTGGGGTCGAGAACCGTCGCCATGCCTCTCTCCGTCGCTGCGTTCGGAGCCTCTGTGCGGTCGCGATGGCCGCGGCGCGTTGACCATGGTCAAATTCCACCTGATCAGTTCGCAAGGCCGGAGCCGGGCAAGTGCTGACGGCCGTCAATGCAGGGTCGGCGCCGCCTCGTTAAAACACCGCACGAATCCGCGCGCTGGAAGGATGAGGATGTCATGCTGCTACGGGTGAAAGCCACGGTCGAAGGAGTCGGCGAAGCCGAGCAGCTTGCCGACATCGGCCGTCCGCACCGGATCGGCGCGGTGATCGGCGTCCTCATGGAGGAGCTGGAGCGCGCCCACCCGGGCGAGCCCCTGCTCGATCATGTGCTGACGATCAGGTGCCAGCCGACCCAAGGGGAGCCGGTCGACACGGCGATCATCCGGTGACCGGGCAAGACACGCTGGTCGTCGCCTGCCCCACCGATGCTTCGCTGAACCGCGTGCCCAGCGCGAAGCTCGACCGCCACCCGAAATGCGGCAGGTGCCACAACCCGCTCTTCCAGGGGAAGGCGATCGAGCTCAACGCCGCGAACTTCGACGCCCACGCCATCAAGAGCGACCTGCCGCTCGTCATCGACTTCTGGGCGGAATGGTGCGGGCCCTGCCGGATGATGAGCCCCAACTTCGAGGCGGCGGCGGCTTTGCTCGAGCCGCGGGTGCGGCTCGGCAAGCTCGACACCGAGGCGGAGCCCGCAATCGCCGGGCGCTACGCCATACGCGGCATTCCGAGCATGATCATGATCAGCAAGGGCCGCGAGATCGCGCGCACCTCGGGCGCGATGCCGACCTCCGCGATCGTCCAATGGATCGAGCAGGCGCTCCAGAAGGCCTGAATGATCTCAATGCGCGAGGAGCAGCGGCAGAGGGCTGCTCCTGGCCAATTCGCGGGTGACGCTGCCGAGCAGCATCTCGCGGACGCGATTGTGGCCGAAGGCCCCGGCCACGATCAGACGCGAATCGAAGTGGTGCGCGAAGGTGAGGATCGTTTCCGCCACGGTCCGCCCTTCGCTGCGGCGCCAGTGAATTTCGCTGCGAATTGCATGGTGCGACAGATATTCCAAAGCGTAGGCTGCCGGAAACTCCTCATCGTCCGCGTCCACGACCAGGATATGGGTGATGTCCATGTCGCGGAGCAGCGGCAGCGACGCCCGCATCGCGCTGGCGGCGGCCTCGGAGCCGTTCCAGGCCAGGAGCGCCGGCACGCCGGTCCGGAAGCCCGACCCCTGCTTCGGTACGGCCAGCACAGGCGGAGGGGCGTGAAGCAGCACCGAACCCATCGGCGGCTCGCTCTCGTCCGCACCAAGCACGATCACATCCGCGAGCCGGGACCGGCGGACGATCGCGGTGGTGGAATCATCCAGCAGGCGCAGCCAGGTCCACCCCACCTCGGCCTGCTCCAGGCGAACCTCCACCTCCTCCTGCAATTCCCGCGCCGCCTGCTCGATCGCCGCGGTCGCTTCCGGCGTGAGCACGGGCCCGTCGGGGCTGCCGATCACCAGCGGAGGCGGCAGGACCTGGATGCAGGTAATGTGCCCGCCCCGGCTCCTGGTCAGAGCGATCGCGACCGCAAGCCGTGCCTGGTGGCCGGCATCGGGATGGATGTTGAGAAGGATCGAGATCATGAAGCCGGTTCGGCCGCCTGATGATCGCTCGGCGCGGGCAAAGCGAGCGGATCCTTCAGCTTCACGATCTGGCTGGTGCCGTCCGATTCCACGATCTCGATGGCGATCAGCCCGCCGACGTCGTAATCGACCATGACCTCCTTCGGGTCGTTGATCAGGTGGTCGACTCCTTCGAGGGCGATCTCGATCAGATCGTCCTTGCGGTCATAGGTGATTCCGATCAGCGGCGCCCATTCGGCCTCGATCTGATCGCCGATGTCGAGCGATGCGACCTCGATCTCCGCCTGCTTGCCGACCAATGTCTTGGTCAAGGTGTCGAAGAAGACCGCCCATCCGCTTTTGTCGACCTGCTGAGCGCTCATGCGTCTCTCCCGGAAATGCTTGCCGGCGCGGCTGTCGACCGATCGGGCGGCGCCCGCCTTGACGAGCGTCAAGGCTTTTGCAGGCCGTCCGCGTGCAGGTCGCCGGCAGAAGCAGACGAGGTGCGCGATGGCGGTGGCGACCATTCACAGGGCGGAGCAATTCTTTCACCGGGCGGGCGGGATCGATCTCGACAAGAGCGATTTCGGCCGGCTCGAGGACTTCATCCGCCGCAAGGTGGTGGATCTGGTCGTCCGCGGCGAGGCCAGCGCCAGGGCCAACGGTCGTGACGTTGTCCAGCCCTGGGACCTGCCGATCACCAAGGGGGTCCAGGAGGCCGTCCACCGGTTCCGGCTGATCGACGCCGAGCTGCAGCTGACCGACTACCTCGCAGGGCTGATCAGCCTGCCGCCGACCGATCTGGCGATCGGCGACGAGACCGAGGCGCGCCTCCCCGAAATCGCAGGCGCCTTGTGCCTCGCGCTCGCGGAGAGCTTCCGGATCATCGACGAGGATCTCAGGAACCCGATGACCGAGCATTGGGACCGGGCCTACCGGCTGTTCGACCTGCTCCTGTAGATCGTCGCCCTACGCGGAGGCGGGAGTCGGGCTCGGTTGCGGCCGTTCCTCGGTCAGCCGCGCCTGCGCCTCCGCGGCGGGACGGTCGATGACGACCTCGATCCCGACCGATTCGACCCAGGAGTAGGGGAGGAGGCCGCCGCTCCTGCGCCCGTCCTCGCCATCCCGGGCAACCGCGATCGCCGTTGCGGCGACCGCTTCGACCCGTCCGACCGGCTCGCCGTCGGAGCCGACCACCTCCATATTCTCGGTCACCCTGGCAAGCGCGTCGCGCTGACCCTGTCGCCTGGTGCGCCAATTGCCGAACTCCTGCGCGAAGCTTTCATTCTTCTCGCGGCAATATTCCTCATAGGCGCGATCGAGCGCCTCGATCTGCTGGTTGCGCCAGTCAGCATAATGGTGGTGGCCGCCGCCGTGATGTGCATGGCGGGCGGCCTGCTCGGCGATCAGATGCTCGCGGGCCGAGCTTCGATATCCGCTCGGACCGACGCCGTAGGCGCCGTAGACCGAAGCGACCGGATGCGCTGCATGGGTGCCGACGCTGCCCAGGTCGACGCGGTCGAAGCGCGGCCCGGCGAAGCTTGGATCCCAGCCCGGCGCACTGGCATGCGGGCCGCCGAGGATGCGCGGTTCGGAATCGCCCTCATCCCATGTCGTCTCGGGCTCGTCGTCCCGCCCCGATTCCCGTGGCGCATCGCGATCGTCATCGCTGCCGAGCAGCCGGGAAAGCTTTTCCTCGATCCGCTCGAGGATGCTGCGGTGCGAGTCGTGGCCGCCGTGCGAACGGAAATCGTCATAGGGTCGGGGCCTCACCGGGTGGTCTCCGCGCATCTCGTCTGCTCCATCTATGCGCCTTCGGCCCCTGCCGCTCGGGGACAGGCCTAGCCTGGCCGGTCCGCCCGCCGCCTTGACCAGGGTCATTTTTCCGCGGCCGTTTTTCCGATCCGGCGACGCGGCGTCGTCACCGGCTCTGGGCAGAAAGAGGCCTTCATTGACGGTCGTCAGGGCAGCGCTCGAGAAATTCGGGCTTGGCCGGCTGAGCAATCGGTCGGCCAGCGATGGCACCCCTCCGCATTCGTCGGTCGGCCGGTTGTCGACCATGGGTCGAGGAGCGCCACGGTCGTCCCCGCACCGAACGCGTATCCGCCGTGCTCGGTGACGATCACCGATCGCTGCATCCAGCTGCCCCGAAGCGGGCGGCGAGGCCGCAAGCCGCGGCCGGAAAGGCCGATCTTTCAGGGTTCGACGACGATGAGGTTGCGGACCTCGCGCACCCCGGGGGCGCGCCAGGCGGCCTTCTCCGCCTCATCCTTCTCGGCCCACGACCGCACCCGGCCGCGCAACGTGACGATGCCGCCATCGGCCTCGACCTCGATATTGCTCGCGTCGATCTCGGCGCTTCGCTTCAGCGCCTCCTCGATCCGCGTCTTCACCTCGGCGGGACTGGCCTTGGGCTCCACCGTGATCAGGTTGGTCACGCCCTTAACGCCGCGAACGCTGAGGACCGCGCCCTCCGCCAAGCGCCTCTGGAAGTCCCACTGCACCTGGCCCTCGAGCGTGATCCAGCCGTCTCGCACGATCGGTTTGATGTCCTGGTAGGACACCGGAAGATCGCGCTTCAGCGCCTCGACGGCGTCCTCGGCAATCTCCCGATCGATCCGCTCCGATCCGGCAGGGAGCTTGACCTCGATGTCGTTGACGACGGCCCTGACGCCAAGCACGCGCTTAGCGACCCGCTCGGCGTTGAATTTCTCACTATAGCTTCTCACGAATCCCGTCAGGGTGGCGATGCCGTTCTTCACCTTCACCGCAATGTCGGTGGACTGGATGTCCGGATCCCAATCGAGCTCGGCCCTGAGGTCGCGCTCGATGTCCTGATCCAGTCTCATCCGTGCCTCCCTGACCGCCTATCGCGGGCTATCGTCCACAGCCTCGAACTCGGCATCGACGACTTCGTCATCGCCGCCGCCGCCGCTGCCGCCGCTCTCGGCCTGGGGCTGCGGGCCCGGGGCTGCGGAGACTGCAGCCATTGCCTGCGCCAGCCGCCCCACGGCGGACGCGATGGCGGTTTCGGATTCGCCGGCGACGGCGTTGCGGACGTCGGAAATCGCCTGCTCGACCGCGGCCCGGGCCGCCGGATCGACCGCAGCGCCGGCCTGGGCAAGCACCCGTTCGCTTTCGGCGATCTGGGCTTCGGCGGCGTTGCGCGCCTCGGCGAGCGCCCGCCGCTTCCTGTCTTCCTCGGCGTGGCTTTCCGCCTCCCTGACCATGCGCTCGACATCCTCCTTGCTGAGTCCGCCCGAGGCCTGAATGCGGATCTGCTGCTCCTTGCCGGTGCCCTTGTCCTTGGCCGAGACGTTGACGATGCCGTTGGCGTCGATGTCGAAGGTGACCTCGATCTGGGGCACGCCGCGCGGCGCCGGCGGGATTCCGACCAGATCGAACTGGCCGAGCAGCTTGTTGTCGGCAGCCATCTCGCGCTCACCCTGGAAGACGCGGATGGTCACCGCATTCTGGTTGTCCTCGGCGGTCGAATAGGTCTGCGACTTCTTGGTCGGGATGGTCGTGTTGCGGTCGATCATCCGGGTGAAGACGCCGCCCAGGGTCTCAATGCCCAGGCTCAGCGGGGTGACGTCGAGAAGCAGCACGTCCTCGACCTCGCCCTGGAGCACGCCGGCCTGGATCGCAGCGCCCAGAGCGACCACTTCGTCGGGATTGACCCCCTTGCTGGGGTCCTTGCCGAAAATGTCCTTCACCTTCTCCTGGACCTTCGGCATCCGGGTCTGCCCGCCGACCAGCACCGTCTCCTCGAGCTCGTTCGCGCCGAAGCCGGCATCGCTCAGCGCGGCGCGGCACGGCGGCTCGGTGCGCTGGATGAGATCGTCGACCAGCTCTTCGAGCTTGGCGCGCCTCAGCCGCATCTCGAGATGCTTGGGGCCGTTCTGGTCGGCGGTGATGAAGGGCAGGTTGATCGTCGTCTCGAGCGCGGAGGAGAGTTCGACCTTGGCCTTCTCGGCAGCCTCGCGCAGCCGCTGCAAGGCGAGCCGGTCGTTGCGCAGCTCGATCCCTTCCTTCTTCCTGAATTCGTCGGCGATCCAATCGAGCACGCGCTTGTCGAAATCCTCTCCGCCGAGGAAGGTGTCGCCGTTAGTCGCCTTCACCTCGAACACGCCGTCGCCGATCTCGAGGATCGAGATGTCGAACGTGCCGCCGCCGAGGTCGTAGACGGCGACCTTGCCCTCGCCTTTCTTGTCGAGTCCGTAGGCGAGCGCTGCCGCGGTCGGCTCGTTGATGATCCGCTCGACCGTCAGGCCGGCGATCTGGCCGGCGTCCTTGGTCGCCTGGCGCTGGCTGTCGTTGAAATAAGCGGGAACGGTGATCACCGCATTGGTCACCGTCTCGCCCAGATAGGCTTCGGCGGTCTGCTTCATCTTGGTGAGGATGAAAGCCGAGATCTGGCTTGGGCTATATTGCTTGCCGTTCGCCTCGACCCAGGCATCGCCGTTCGGCCCCTCGACGATCTTGTAGGGGACGAGGCCCTTGTCCTTCTCGACCATCGGATCGTCGTAGCGCCGGCCGATCAGCCGCTTGATCGCGTAGATGGTATTCTCGGGATTGGTGACCGCCTGCCGCCGGGCGGGCTGGCCGACGAGCAACTCGCCCTCCCTGGTGAAGGCGACGAAGGAGGGCGTCGTGCGGGTACCCTCCTCATTCTCGATCACCCGCGCCTTGCCGCCTTCCATCACGGCCACGCAGCTGTTGGTGGTGCCCAGATCGATGCCGATGACTTTCCCTGCCACGCCGTTTTCTCCATCGTCGCTTTGCGGCCAGCCTGCGCGCGAACCCGCCGGCCGAGCCATGATCGGCGTCAATTTTTGTTTTGGCGGCGTGCCTATTCATAACCTGAGATATGGTCCGAGAGATTCCCCGCGCTACGACCCCGAGGCGATACATTCGCGCCAATTTGGCGCATAAGGGGCCGGTCCATATGTTTTGCCGACACCCGAGCTTGAGAGGCCGATGGGCAACAAGCGCGTCCAAGACGATCCCGCCAAGAGCGGGCCATCGGGACACGCAGCCCGTGCAGAGGCGACTCGGCTGAGCACCGCCGCCGGCCTCGCCGAGGGGCGCATTGACGACCAAGGCGAATATTGCCGGCTGGCTCTCTCGGCAGGGAATATGGGCATCTGGGAATGGGATGCCGCCACCCACCTCATCAAGGCCGATCGAACGCACCAGCTGCTGTTCGGGCTGGAGCCGCGGGACGAGCCCCGGCCGAATGAGGATTATTGGGCGCTCATGGACCCGCAGGAATCCGAAGTCGGAACCCAACGGGCAGTGGAGGCCCTAGAGAGCGGGACCGACATCCGGCTCGAGCTGTGCGTGCGGCCCTCGGAAGGCGCGAGCCGCTGGATCGCCGTCCGGGGCCGTCCTCGGCAAAGCGGCTCGGGTTCGATCATCGGCATCAGTTTCGACATCACCGACCGGAAGCATGGCGAGGAGCTGCTGCGCCAAAGCGAAGCCCGGCTCCAGGCCGCCGCCGACCTCGTCGGGATCGGCCTTTATTCTTGGGACCCGGCGACCAATGCCCTGCAATGGGATCCGGCGGTGAAGGAGATGTGGGGATTGCCGCCCGATGCGCAGGTTGACTGGGATCTCGCCCGCGCCGCGATCCATCCGGACGATCGTGCCAGTGTCGATTCGGCGATCGCGGACTGCGTCGAGGCCGGCGGCGACGGCGTCTACGACGTCGAGTACAGGGTGATCGGCCAGGACGGTGTCGAGCGATGGATCGCGACTCGCGGCCGGACCATCTTCGAGGACGGACGAGCGGTTTCCTTCTTCGGGGCCGCGCTGGACGTCACCGAGCGGAAGCTGGTTTCGCAGGAGCTCGAGGTCCGGGTGGCGCAACGGACAAGCCAGGTCGAGGAGGTGTATGCCGCCCTGGTCTCTGAGATCGAGGAGCGACGGGTGATCGCCGATCGTCTCCAGCTCATCCAGACCGAGCTCTACCATGCCGCGCGGCTCAGCGTCGCCGGTCAGATGGCCGCGATGATCGCGCACGAGCTGAGCCAGCCGCTGACCGCGGCATTGAACCTGGTGAACGCTGCACGCCGGCTCCCGGCCTCGGGCAATCCGGGTCGGGACCTGGCGCTTCGCGAGCTGACCGAGGAGGCCGGCGGCGAAATCGAGCGCGCCAGCGAGATCGTCCGGAGGCTGCGCTTCTACATCCGCCGAGGCTCGGTGGACCGCGTTGCGGAGGCGGTGGCGCCGATGGTCGAGGAGGCGATCGCCTTCGCCGCGGTCGGGCCCCATGCGCTAGGCGTCAGCATCTCGCAATATTTCGATCCTGACGCACCGATCGTCCTGGTCGACCGAGTCCAGATCCAGCAGGTGATCTCCAACCTCGTGCGCAATGCGCTCGAGGCGATGCGTCCGCAGCCGCGCCGCGAGCTCACCGTGATCACGACCGCGCGCGACCACGACTATCTCGAGCTGGTGATCGCGGACAACGGCCCCGGAGTCCCGGACGAGCTGCAGGCGAACCTGTTCGAGCCGTTCAAGACGACCAAGGCGAGCGGGATGGGCCTGGGGCTTTCGATCTGCAAGTCGATCATCGAGGCGCATGGCGGCAGCATCGCTTACGCCCCGGGGCTGAACGGCGGCGCGACCTTCACCTTCACGCTGCAGATCGCGGACGGGACCGTAGGCCGATGAGCGCACACACCATCCACGTGCTCGACGACGATCCCGGGGTCCGCCGATCGCTCGACCGGCTCTTGCGCGCCGTTGGATATCAGACCCGCCTCTACGATTCCGCGCTTGCGCTGATCGAGGCTGCGCCAAGCCTTCCCGGATGCATCCTCCTCGACGTGCGGATGCCGGACATGGACGGTCTGCGCGTCCACGAGCGCCTGCTCGGAAGCCCGTGCCCCGTCATCATCATGACCGGGCATGCCGACGTCCAGATGGCGATCCAGGCGATAAAGGCGGGCGCCGTCGACTTCCTCGAAAAGCCGTTTCCGGAGGAAAGGCTGCTGAATGCAATCGAGGGCGCGCTTCGCCATGTGAAGGTCTGGAGTGCCGAGCAGGTCGCGCTCGAATCCGCCGAGAAGATGGCCAGGCTCTCACCGCGCGAGCGCGACGTCCTGGACGCGCTCGTCCTCGGGCAGCCGCACAAGGAGATCGCCCACAAGCTCGGGATCAGCGTCAGGACGGTGGAGGTGCATCGTGTCCGGATGCTTCGTCGGCTGGGCACACGCCGCCTGTCCGACGCGATCCGGGTGGCGGTTCTGGCCGAACTCGCCCCACCGCCGGTAAGCCCGACGTTCGAAGGGCCCGGCGCGACCGGTGCCGCGTCTTCCGAGAGCGGAAACTGACGGTCGTCAGGGTACGGCCGAGCGGAACCGGCCAAGGTCGGGATCCAGGAGGACCGTCATGGCAGAAACACGATCGATCCGACCCCTCTTCCTCGCCGGACTGGCGGTCGTCGCGCTGGCCTTTGCCGGCTGCAACAACGACTCGCCGCGCAAGGTCCACGCCAAGACGGCGGTCGCGGAGGCCGAAATCTCGACAAGATTGCCGCCATCAGAGGTCAGCGACGAATTTCTCCTGGCGACCGCAACGGCCGCCGCGGAAGCCGCAAGCGTTCCGCACCCGGTCGCGGTCGGTGTCGTCGCTCCTCCGCCCGAACCAGCCCCGGTGGTGGCGCCGGGCAACGCGACGACCAACGCCCAGTCGAACGCCACCGGCAACGGCATGTGACGAACCCGGGAGGGCCGCCGACGCGCGGGCCCGCGCCGTTCCTCAGGCAACCCCCTCCGCCAGCGTGTCCGCATTGCGGATCTCGACCCGGCGCGGGCTGCGAAGCCCGATCATCCCGCGGCGCTTGAGGACGGTGATCGATCTGCTGACGGTTTCCACCGCCAGGCCGAGATGATCGGCAATGTCGTAGCGCGAGATCGGAAGGATCAGGGCGGCGTTGCGATCGCGCTGGATCCGCCGGCTCATCGCGGCAAGATAGCCGCCGACCTTCTCGCTGGCCGTGGTCCGGCCCTGCACCAGCAGATGATTTTCCAGACGCCTTATGGCGTCGGCTGCGCGCTCGCGGATCAGATCGACCAGCGCCGGATGCGCCTCGCCGAGAGCGGCCAGTTGAGCGGGCCGGAACATCGCGATCCGGGTTCCGTCGGAGACCGCTTCGATCAGGTAGCATGGGTCGAAGGGCGCGAGCCCGATAAAGTCCCCGGGCATCAGCAGGTCGACGATCTGGCGCTGGCCATTGACCCGAAGCGCATATTTGCGGATCGTGCCCGTCAGCACGCATCCGATCCGGCTGCCCTGGCTGCTCGACCAGCAGGGCTGGTTCCGCCGCCAGGTCGAGACCCGCGCAGCGGCATACAATGCTTCGGCGGCCGCCTCGCGATCGGCTGCGGGCAGGTTGTCCAGCAAATGGTGGAAGAGAGCGAGGGCAGCCCAGTCCTTGTTCATGACGCACTCCCAGTCGCCCCCGGTGCCGGTGGGAATAGGCAACGGCCTGCAGCGGACCATTTGGGGAAAGGCCTGTAGGGGAATCCCTAACCGGGGCCGGCTGAAGCCCCGGCTCGATCGGACCGTGCCCGCCCATTGGGTTTGAAACGCAAGAACAGCACGCTCCTGAGTTGCGGGCGGCAACTGTGAGGCAATGAGAGATTCTCGCTGGCCTAGCGCGGCTCCTGCCGGCTCATGAAGCCGTGCGCGCGCGCCCAATGCGCGAACAGGCGGGGCCAGGCGGCAACGGCAGAACCGGGCTCGCCCATCCCCCAACTGTGCCCGCCGCGCTCGAAAATGTGCATCTCCACCGGCCGGTTGGCGCGCCGCATCGCGTCGAACATCCATTGGCTATGCCGGACATCGGCGATCGGGTCGTCCGCCGTGTGCGCGAGAAAGACCGGCGGCGTCGCCCCGGTCACGAGCGTTTCGACCGAATAGGCGGCGACGGCGTCGGCTTGCGAGCCGAGCTCGCGGCGTGTCCGGGTCGTGTCGATCGGTGCGTGCAGCGAGATGACCGGGTAGAGCAGGCCGGCGAAATCCGGCGTGGCCCGGAACCGATCGACCGCGTCGACAGGATCATAGAAGGAATGTTCGCCGCGGGTCGCCATCATGCCGGCGAGGTGACCGCCTGCCGACGAGCCGATCACGCCGATCTTGGCGGGATCGATCCCGAAATCGGCAGCCTGCGCGCGGATGGTGCGGAGCGCGCGCTGCGCATCCTGCATCGGCGCGACCGCCGGCCAGCCGTCGCCTGGCAGCCTGTAATAGAGCACGAATGCTGTCACGCCCTCTGACTGCAGCCAGCGCGCGATCGGGGCGGCGGCGCTGCCGATCTGAATCCGGAAATAGCCGCCGCCGCCGAGGACCAGCACGGCGGTGCCGTTCGGCCGCGCCGGCCGGTAGACGTCCATCCTGGGCTCGGTGATTCCCGAATAGGCGCCGCTCGCGCTGCCTTCGTTGCCGATCCGCTCCGGCCCGGCTGCAACCGCCGGCCCTGGCGGCGCGCCCGGCCAGAGCCGCACCGTCTCCACCGGAGCTGGCGCGGCCTGAGGCCGTGGCGTCGCCGCGCAAGCGGCGAGCGCCAGTGCCAGAAGGAGTGTCGCGAGCGCCCTCATCGGCCGATCCTCAGAAGCGGAAGCCCAGGTTCGCATACCAATAGCGGCCATAGGCATTGTAGAGCGAGCCGAGATAGCCGTCCGCGGTCAGCGGCGGATCCTCGTCGGTAAGGTTGCGCACCCCGACGCGGAGCCGGATCTCGTCGGCGAAGGCCAAATTCTCGAACGTGTACTGGCCGTAGAGGTTGAAGGTCGTCTGCCCATCCACCCGGTACGGATTGCCGGCGGCGTCGAGGAAATTGGTATCGACGACCGAGCTGATATGATTGGCGAAGGCGCCGATCTGGACCGGCCCCGACGACCAGGTCAGCGAGCTGGTCAGCCGCCATTCCGCCCGGCCGCGGACTCCGACGAGGTCGCTCGCGTCGGTCAGCGGCGTGGCGATGTTGATCTGCCCGCCGGCACGCGCATCGAACAGCTCCTGGACCGGCGGCGGCGTGTCGCGGGAGAATTTGGTGAGCAGGGCCGCGTTGAAGTTGAAATCGAAATCGCCGAGGCCGGTATTATTGATCCGGTAGAACAGGCCGAAATCGAAGCCCTGCACGGTCTGCGGCTGGAGGTTCATGAACTGGTCGTTGATCCGGATCACCGCGCCCGCCGGGGCAAGGCCGGTGCCGGCGAAGACCGGCGTGTCGTCCGCGGTCGGCGCGGCGCGCACGACGTTCGGGTTGCTCGAGCCCTGGAGCCGGAGCAGATAATCGAGCACCAGCGCGTTCTGCGGCCCGAACTGGCCGACGATGCCCTCCTGGGTGATCGACCAGTAATCGGCGGTCAGGGTCAGCCGCCCCGCGCCGGCGGGAAGGTCCGGCTCGACGACGGTGCCGATCGTCCAGTTGGTGCTGTGCTCGGGCTGCAGGTCGGGATTGCCGCTGACGAAGATCGGATAGCTGATGCCGCGGCTGCAGGCGGTGAAGTTTGCGATCCGCCCCGCCCTCAAATCCGCCTCGCAGCGGTAGAAATCGGTGTTGGAGCCGAGCCGCGCATATTGGACGGTGTTGGTCTGCTCGAGGTTCGGCGCGCGGAAGCCCTGGGAATAGGAGCCGCGGAAGCGGAAGCCGTCGACCACGTCCCAGGCGACCGCGACCTTCGGCTTCGCGACCGATCCGAAATCGCTGTAGTGCTCGAACCGGCCGGCAACCTGGGCGGTCAGCCGGTGGACCAAGGGCACGTCCATATCGGGCGAGACGAGCGGAACGGCGAGCTCGGCGAAAGCGGAGAAGACCTCGCGCGAGCCGCGGGTGCTCGGAGTCGGGCTGACCGCCGCGGTGTTGCTGAGCGAGACCTCGCCGGTCACCGCGTCGGTGAACACATTCTCGCCGCTCACGTTCGGATCGCGATTGTCCTCCTGCGTCTCGCGCCGCCCCTCGATCCCGAATGCGATCCCGAGATCGCCGCCGGGCAGTTGGATGAGGTCGGAGCGGGAGATCTTGAGGTCTGCCAGCGCCAGGGTGGTGTGCGTCCGGCGCACGAGATCGAAGGTGATCGCGTCGATCGCCGCCTGCGACGAGGGCGAGCAATCGCCGATGCTCGGGGTCGCCGAGCAGCCGCCGCTGAACGGATTGTAGGCATCGGGGGTGGAGAGGGCGAGGCTGCGCTGGAGCTCGGTCATGTTGACTGCGGTCGAGCTGTCGCGCGCGTCGGCCTCGGAATAGACGATCGCCGTGTCGAAATCGAACGTGCCGATCGTGCCGCGCAGGCCGAACACGCCCCGCGCCTGCCAATTCACGACGTCGACATATTGTGGGCCGGTGTCGACGAAGCGGTAGGTGGAGAGCCGGACCGGGAGGCCGGCCGCGGGGACGTTGGTGAGGCCCGGGATCCGGTTCGGATTGGCCTGGCCGTTGGCGAAGGTGACCGGGCCGAACGGGTTCCAGTAGTTGGAGGCCGGAATGACGATCGCGTTGAGGTTGATCACCGGCGGCTGGATCGCGTGGGATTCGGCGCGGTAGAAGCCGAGCTCGGTATAGGCGGTGATCTCCGGCGCGACCTCGAAATTGCCGGTGAGGAAGCCGTTGAAGCGCTGGATGGCCGGCGTGACGGTGGTTCCCACCGCATTGTCGAAGCGCTCGCTGCGGAGCGTGGTCGCGGTCGCCCTGGTCCCGCTTCCGAAGCAGGTGTCCGCATTGACCGTGACGAGACAGCCTGGATTGAGCAGCGATTGGGTATGGAAGGCGCCGGCCGCCGAGGTCAGCGCCCGGTTGCCGGGGCTCTGGCGGATCGTGCCGGGCCCGCCCACCACGGTCAGGTTGGCCCAGGGCGATTGGGTCGCTCGGTCGTCCGGAGTGGTGCTCGAGGCGAAAGCCGGGTCGTTGGCGAAGAAGGACCGCAAATCCTTGGTCGCCGTATAGGGCCGGTCCTCGGCGAGCTGCGCCGTGCGGTCGGTATAATCGAGATAGAGGGTAAGGTTTCCGCGGTCCTGGGCGAAGTTGGAGCCGATCAGCGCGGTCGCCTGCCACTCCTCGCGGTTGGTACCCTCGGCCATCCCGTAGCGCAGGTCGAGCCGCGCCCCGTCGAAATCGTCGCGGGTGATCGTGTTGACCACGCCGGCGACCGCGTCTGCGCCGTAGATCGCCGCCGCGCCATCGCGGAGCACTTCCAGCCGCTGGATTCCGGCGACCGGGATCGAGTTCGAATTATAGCCCAGCACCGGCACGTTGCCGTCGCCGGCCTGGCTCGTCGGATGCTGGACCAGGCGTCGGCCGTTGAGCAGCACGAGCGTGTTGCCGACGCCGAGGTTGCGCAGGTTGATCGAATTGACGTCGCCGCGGGCGGCATTGCTGGTCTGCGGATTGTTCGACGGGTTGAACGCGACGTCGCCCATCTGCGGGATCGATCGGAACAGCTCGTCGCCGCTGAGCGCGCCAGTGGCGTCGATCTGCCGCTCGTCGAGGACGGTGACCGGAAGCGCCTCGGTGACTCGGGTGCCGCGGATCTGGCTCCCAACGACTACGATGTCGCGCTGCTCCGTCGCCGCCGGCGCTTCGGCGGCCGGCTCGTCGACAGTCGCGACCGGAGCGGCCTGGCTGGCGTCGACGGCCTGCGCGAGAACCGGCGCCGGGCCGAGACCGACTGCCGTCGCCAGCAGGATGTGCTTCACCTTCATCTTCATTCCCCTCAGTCTTCCGGCGGCGCTTCCAGCGCCTCCAAATCATGTTCGATTTTTTCGGCGGCTTCGGCCGTCCCGCCGAGCGGCGGCACCGGCTCGCCGGCGAGAGCGGCGCGAAGCCGACCCATGTCGACCGCGCCGTCCCAGCGCGCGACCACCACGGTGGCCACGGCATTGCCGATGAAATTGGTGAGCGAGCGGCACTCGGACATGAACCGGTCCACCCCCAGGATCAGCGCCATTCCGGCGACCGGCACCGACGGCACGATCGACAGGGTCGCGGCCAAAGTGATGAAGCCGGCGCCGGTCACCCCTGCCGCGCCCTTCGAGCTGATCATCGCGATCAGCAGCAACGCGATCTGGTCCCCGATCGGAAGCTCGACGTTGCACGCCTGGGCGATGAACAGGGCCGCCAGCGTCATGTAGATGTTGGTGCCGTCGAGGTTGAACGAATAGCCGGTCGGGACGACCAGGCCGACGACGCTGCGCGAGCAGCCCGCCCGCTCCATCTTGTCGATCAGGTTTGGCAGCGCAGCCTCGGACGAGGAGGTGCCGAGGACGAGCAAAAGCTCGGCCTTGAGATAGCGGATCAGCCTGAAGATCGAGAAGCCGGCGAGCCGCGCCGCGGCGCCGAGCACGACGATCACGAACAGCAAGGAGGTGAGATAGAAGGTCGCGACCAGCGCGCCGAGGTTGATGACGCTGTCGATCCCGTAGCGGCCGATGGTGAAGGCGATCGCGCCGAACGCGCCGATCGGCGCCGCGCGCATCAGGATCCCGACCAGCCGGAAGACGACCAGCGACAGCCGCTCGAACAGGTCCAGGATGGGCTCGCCCGCCTTGCCGACCAGCGACAGGGCGATTCCGAACAGGATCGCGACGAACAGGACTTGGAGAATCGAGCCCTCGGTCATCGCCGAGGCCAGGGTCGTCGGGATGATGTCGAGCAGGAACCCGGTGATCGAGGTCTCGTGCGCCTGCTCGTTGTAGGTCGCGATCGCGCTGCTATCGAGGCTCGCCGGATCGATGTTCATGCCCGCGCCCGGCTGCACCAGGTTGGCGACGATCAGGCCGACGATCAGCGCCAAAGTCGAGAAGAACAGGAAATAGGCGAAGGCCTTGCCGGCGACCCGGCCGACGCTGGCCAGCTCGCGCATGCCCGCAATGCCGGTCACCAGGGTGAGGAAGATCACCGGCGCGATGATCATCTTGACCAGCTTGATGAAGCCGTCGCCGAGCGGCTTCAGCGCCTCTCCCCATGCCGGCCAGAAATGGCCGATGATCAACCCGAGAAGGATGGCCGCCAGAACCTGGATGTAGAGATGATGATAGATGCGGCGCCGCGCCTGCGGTGCCTCGGCCGGCGGAGCGGCCGCGATCGAAACCATGAATGCCCTCTCCGCCGCGCGCTCTTCTGGTGAAGCGTCGCTGCTTGTGGTCGTCTGGAGGCCAGAATGGCAGAACGGTTCCACCCGGGCCAATCATCGTCAGGCGCAGGTTAAGTACTTAGTATTGCACCGATTATGGGCACAACGACCGGCTCCCTGACAATAATTCGTGCGAATTTCCGCTCACCATAACGCCAATCTGTGTGATAGCCCGCACACTGAGATGAGTGATTCGCTTGACCACAACCGCCGCTGGTGGCGCAGGGCTGCCTTTCCGGTGGGAGCGGCGGCGATCCTCGTCGCTCTCATCGCGCTGTTCGCAATGCGCTGGGCAGGTGACCATGCCCTCTCCGTGGCCCGCACCAGCGCCGAGCAGGCGGCGAGAAGCAATCACGGGCTACTGCTCAGCGAGCTCCAGAAGTTTCGCCTTCTGCCGCTGGTGCTCACCGAATATCCCGACGTCGGCGCAGTCCTCCAGCGGACCGACGAACAGGCCGTGGCACGGCTGAACGACAAGCTGGAACTGCTCGCGCAGCGCACCGATGCCGCCGTCATCTATGTCATCGGGCGGGACGGGCGGACGGTGGCGGCAAGCAACTGGCGGCTGCCGTCGAGCTTCGTCGGCCAGGATTACGGCTTCCGCCCCTATTTCCAGGACGCTCTGCGAACCGGTGCCGCCGAGCTGTTCGCGCTCGGCACCGTCAGCGGCCGCCCAGGACTCTTCATCGCCCGGCGCATCGAGGCCGGCGGAGAGCCGCTCGGCGTGGTCGTCGTGAAGGTCGACTTCGATGCCGTCGAGGCCGGATGGGCGCGGGCCGACGGCGAGACGTTCGTCACCGACGCCAATGGCGTCGTCATCATCACCAGCCGCCCCGAATGGCGCTTCCGCACAACGCGGCCGCTCGATCCGGCGATCCAGGCCCGGGTCCGCGAGGCCGTCCAATATGGCCGGGAGCCGCTGCGGCCGCTGCCGATCGTGGCGGACGGCGAGGCGATACGGGTCGACGACGCGGGACGCCGGAGCTTCGTTGCCGCGGCGCTTCCCACCGCCTTGGCGGGCGCCCAGATCAACTTTCTCGAACCGCTCCAGCCCGCTCGCGACAGCGCTTACGCCACGGCGTGGGCGATCGTTCTCGGCGCGTCCCTCCTAGCCGTGCTGCTGCTCGCCCTGCTGCTTCGCGCGCAGGACAAAAGGGCGATGCAGCAGCAGGCCCAGCGGGCCCTGGAACGCGAGGTCGCGCTTCGGACGGCGGAGCTTCGCGAAGCGAACGACAATCTCAGGACGGAGAGCCGGGAGCGCGAGATCGTCGATCGGCGCTATCGCCAGGCGCGTGAAGAACTGGCGCAAGCGAACCGGCTGAGCTCGATCGGCCAGATCGTCGCCGGAGTCGCGCACGAGATCAACCAGCCGGTCGCCGCCATCCGGAGCTTCGCCGACAACGGCGCCAGGCTGCTTGAGCGCGAGCGGGTCGCGGAAGCGAAGGAGAATCTCGGCCTGATCTCGGACCTCACCGCCCGCATCGGCTCGATCACCGCGGAATTGCGCAGCTTCGCCCGCAGGCGGACGCCGGCGCTGGGTGCGGTCCGGATCGGAACGGTCATCGACGGCGCATTGCTTCTGATCGGCGACACGCTTCGTGCCGGACGGATCACGCTCGAGCGGGTCGGGAACGAAGACCTTAATGTCCTCGGCGACCGGGTCAGGCTCGAGCAGATCCTGATCAACCTCCTGCAGAATGCCGCCGATGCCCTTGCCGGCTGGAAGGACCCGGCGGTTCGCCTCTCGATCGTGGCGGGCGAGGAGGAGGTCGTCGTGGAAGTGGCCGACAACGGCCCCGGAATCGCGCCCGAGATCGCCGGCGACCTGTTCACGCCCTTCGCGACCGCGCGCGAGAACGGCCTCGGGCTCGGCCTCGCCATCGCCCGCGACATCGCCCGCGAATTCGGCGGCGAGCTCCAGAGGGTCCCGTCCCCGATCGGGGGCGCTGCATTCCGGCTGCGCCTGAGGCCGGCATGACGATCCTGGTCACCGATCAGCCCGTATTGTTCGTCGACGACGACGAGAAGCTCCGGCAAGCGAACGCCCAGTCGCTGTCGCTCGCCGGGATCGACGTGCGGCCGTTCGGCGACGCCGAAGCGGCGCTCAGGGAAGTCACCCCGGATTTCACCGGCATCATCGTCTCCGATATCCGAATGCCGCGCATGGACGGGCTCCAGCTGTTCCAGCGCGTCCGCGAGATCGACCCGGAAATCCCGCTCATCCTGATCACCGGCCATGCCGACGTCGACACCGCGGTGAAGGCGCTTCGCGACGGCGCCTTCGATTTCCTCCCCAAGCCCTATGCCGCCGATCACCTGGTCGGCGCCGCGCTCAAGGCGCTGCAGACACGGCGGCTGGTGATCGAGAATCGCCGGCTCCGCGCGGCCGCCGAGGACAGCGGCGACAGTCCGCTGATCGGCGACAGCCAGACCATGGTCCGGCTCCGCGAGATCATCGCCCAGCTCGCCAAGGCCGATATCGACGTCCTCGTCGAAGGCGAAACCGGAAGCGGCAAGGAGCTGGTCGCGCGCCTGCTTCATCAGCAGGGCCCCCGGCGCGGCCGCCCGTTCGTGGCGGTGAATTGCGGCGCGCTGCCCGAAGCCTTGGCGGAATCCGAGCTGTTCGGGTCCGATCTCAGCAGGGTCGGTCGGATCGAGGCCTCGAACGGGGGCACCCTGTTCCTCGACGAGATCGACAGCATGGCGCCCGCCGTCCAGGCGAAGCTGCTGCGGGTGCTGGAGGAGCGCGAAGTGACTCCGCTCGGCGCGGCCACGCCGAAGGTCGTCAACCTGCGGGTGATCGCAGCGTCAAAACGCAGGCTCCAGGATGAGGTGGACGCCGGCCGGTTCAGGAACGACCTCTTCTATCGGCTCAACGTGATCCGGCTCCGCGTGCCCCCCTTGCGCGAACGCCGTCAGGACATCCCTCAACTCTTCGCCCATTTCGTCCAGGCCGCTCTCGATCAGGTCGGCGCACCGGGTTTCGAGATGGAGGATTCCGTCCGGCGCCACCTGCTGGAGCATGATTGGCCCGGCAATGTGCGGGAGCTCCGCAACTTCGCCTTCGAGGCGGTCCTCAATCTCGCCGATGCAGGTTCGCCCGAGAAGCAATTGGACCTGCCCTTGCCGCAGCGCGTGGAGCGGTTCGAAGCCTTGCTGATCAAGGAGGCGCTCGAATCGGCGAACGGCAGCGTCAAGGCGGCTCTGGCGCAATTGCAGATCCCGCGAAAGACGCTCTACGACAAGCTGAGACGCTACGGGATCGCCCCCAGCCACTATCGATCGCGGGCGCGCGTCCGGACCTCTTCGGAAGGCATTGAAGAGTAGAAACTCCCTGTGCCTCCGATCGGTGAATTTCCGTCACCGTCGAAGGAGACCGGGGTCATCCCGTCGCTGGCGTCGGCGAATTCTGCTACGCACAGGGCTTCCGCCACGTCGGAGCCTCGATGCGCGCTTTTGCACAAATCTACGACTTTGCCAGCCTCGAATGGAGCGATGACGTCGGAAGACACATCCGGGCGGAGACGCAGGTCGCAGAGCACGACCGCTCCAAGATCTACGAAACCACCCGCAACAGCCGGCGGATGACACAAGCCTGGCGCGGTGAGCTGACCGCAGAGCAGATCGCGGAAGTCAGGAAAGCCTATCTCCACTATGCGCCGCCTTTCTATCCGGCGGCGGAGTGGTGACGGTCCCAGGCGGGCTCGCAGGACAAGCCTAGCCTATGTCGCGGAAGCCCATCTGCAGCGCAATCGGCGCCCGGATGACTCCCCGCCGGGCCAGCTGTGCGTTCTTTGCATCGCGGCGGGGCGCGTCTATCCTCGGCGTCGGCGGGGATTGCCCATGTCGGCGCGCAAATCGCCGGGATGAGCCGCTCCCCAGGGGGAAGCGCGCATTTGCAGACCGACGGATCGCCAAATCGGCACTTGCCCCACGGGCTTCGCGATCGAGGCGAGCCGGCTGCTGCGGGCGAGGGTGCGGCGCGGCGCGCCTCCTACCGCAAGATGTACGAGCGGACCTCGGCGCTCGCCAAGATCGGGGTCTGGGAATGCGACCTCGCGACCGAGGAACTGACCTGGACCGACGCGGTCTACGATTTGTTCGAGCTCCCCCGCCAATCTCCGGTCAGCCGAGGCGCCATCCTCGCCTGCTACGAGCCGGAATCGCGGCGGAAGATGGAAAGGCTGCGCGCCCAGGCGATCGCCAGCGGCACCAGCTTCAGCGTCGACGTGGCCATCCGCACCGCCCTCGGCAACCGGCGTTGGATTCGGCTCACCGGCGATGTCGAGCAGGAAGGCGGCCGCTCGGTTCGGATCTTCGGGACCAAGCAGGACATCACGCTCGAGAAGATGGCGCAGCTCGAAGTCCAGGCGCTCCAGAACGAGCTGATCCACCTCTCCCGCGCCGGCGCGATGAACGCGATGGGATCGACCCTCGCGCACGAGCTCAACCAGCCGCTGGCGGCGATCGCCGGCTATGCGGCGATCTTGCGCAGGGTGATCAGTGCCGACGAGATCGATCGCGACATGGCGCAGGGCGTGATGGACGGGATCGAGGAGTGCGCGCTTCGCGCGGGCGACATCATCCGAAGCGTCCGCCGGATGACCGGGGACGGAGAGATCGAGCGCAGGCCGTTCGATCTCGAAACCATCGTCCGCGAAGCCTGCGCTTTGGCGCTGTCCGGGGCGCCCGCCGATGTCGCGGTCACCTACGACTTCGGCGAGCCGGTCCAAATCGTCGGCGATCCCGTCGCCATCCAACAGGTCGTGATCAATCTCGTGCGGAACGCCTGCGAAGCCGTTGCGCTGGTCGATCGCCGGACGGTCCACATTTCCGCATCTGGCGCCGAAGGAGTCGCCGAAGTCGCGATTGCCGACACCGGCCCCGGCATTGCCGACGCGATCGAAAGGTCGCTCTTCGAATCCTTCGTCTCGACCAAGGCGGACGGCATGGGTGTCGGCCTGGCGATCAGCCGGACGATCGTCGAGGCCCATGGCGGAAAGATATCTGCGGCCAACCGTCCGCAAGGCGGGGCATGCTTCCGCTTCACCCTGCCGATGTCCGCCGCGAGCGCAGGCTAGGGCCGAGCGGCTCCGAAACCGCCGGCCGCACAGCTTTCTTGAAACCCTCCGTTAACCACGATTGGCGGCGGCTGGACCGTTCTGTTTCGGATAAGCAACGAAAAACAAACGGTTTTTCCCGGGATGGGCATTAACTTTTCGTTAACGATTGGAGGTCAGGCAGGCCTCAACGCGGGGGGGCATTCAAGGAGACTTGCATGCCCTGTAAGACAGAATTGGCGAGCACGATCAGCCGTAAGGCGCTCGCCGCAGGCACCTTCCTTCCGGCCGTCGCCGGAGCTTCCTTCCTCTTTGCATCTCCGGCCGCGGCGCAGAGCGTCTGCGTCGTCGCGCCCGGTGTCACCGTGGATTGCACCCCGGCCGTGCCCGGCCCGACCGGGCCGGTCCTCCCCCCCGCCACGCTCGACATCAATCTGACCGGCTCCGCCGATCCGATCACGGTGACCCTGGCCGACGGCTTCGTTTCCAACGGCCCGGTCACGCTCGGCACCATCGCCGGCGCCGACGTCGACGTCATCTCCGAGGGCGTCTCCACCATCCAGGCGACCGGCGCGCCCGGCCTGGTGATCGATTCGGCCGGCGGCATCAATGCGGAGGTGACCAACATCACCACCGCCGGCGACGGCGCGACCGCCGCCCTCCTCCGCGCCGCAGACGAGATCGTCTTCACCTCCGACGGCCTCATTTCGACCACCGGCGCCGACGCGACCGGCGTCGATGCCGAGGGCGCGACGGTCACGCTCGATCTCAACAATGTGACGACCACCGGGCCCGGCGCGGCCGGGGTCGACGTCGGCACTTTGAACGGCCCGGCCAGCGTCACTTTCAACGCGATCAACACGTCGGGCGACGGCGCGCTCGGCGCGATCGTCACCACGACCGGCGACACCACGCTGGAAGGCAACCTCATCCGCACCCAGGGCACGGATGCGGCAGCCTTCTCGATCACCAACGACGCGGCGGCCTGCGTCGTGCTCGGCGCCGGCGGCTGCGACAACACGGTGGCGATCGACCAGGTCACCACCGACGGTTTCGGAAGCGTCGGCGGCCTGGTCTCCGCGGTCGGCGACACCGACGTCACCATCGGCGTCCTTCGCACCGGCGGCGACGAGGCTGCCGGCCTCAGCCTCTCCGCAGATCCGGCGAGCTGCGTGGTGCTCGGCACCGGCGCCTGCGACACCGCCTTCACCGTCAACGACCTTGCCACTGCCGGGGATCGCTCGCCGGGCGCCGTGGTCCGCGGGGCCGGCGACATCACCGCGGACGTCGGAGTCCTGAGGACCGCCGGGGATGAGGCGGTTGGCCTCGACCTCGCCTCCGATCCCGCGGCCTGCGCCGTGCTCGGCGCCGGCGGCTGTGACACCTCGTTCAGCGTCGGCCAGCTGACCACCAGCGGTGACGGCGCGACCGGAATCCTCGTCCGCGCCGCGGGTGACACGACCGGTGACGTCGGCGTCCTCCGCACCCAGGGCGACGACGCCGCAGGCATCGACATCGCCGGTAGCCCGACCGCCTGCGTCATCGCCGGCGCCGGCGCCTGCGATGTCGGCCTCACCGCCGACGATGTCTCGACCGAGGGCGACGGCGCGGCCGGCGTCCTGATCAACACGCCGGGCAACGTCCTCGCCGACCTCGGCCGGATCCGCACGCTCGGCGTCGGGTCGGCCGGTCTCTCGATCGTCACCGATCCCGCCGCGTGCCTCGCGCTCGGGCCGGGCTCGTGCACCGTGCAGGCGGCCGCCGACGATGTGGGCACCAGCGGACCGGACTCGCCCGGCATCGAGATCGACGGCGGCAACGACCCGGTCACGGTCGACGCCGGCACCGTCGTCACCACCGGCGCCAACTCTAACGGCATCGACGTCGCGACCGTCGACGGCGACATCGCCATCGCCGCCGGCCCGGTCCGGGTCAGCGGCGCCGGGTCCGACGCGATCGTCGCCACCAGCGTCTGCGGAGACATCGCGATCACCGCACGCGACGACATCGTCTCCACGCAGGGCCGCGCCATCGTCGCCAACAGCACCTGCGGCGGGGTCACGGTGACCAGCCTCGCTGGAGCGCCGGTGAGCGGCGCCCTGGCCGGGATCGAGGCCAGCTCCGCGACGGGCGCGACGATCAATATCGGCGACCTGCTGACCGCGACCAACGGCCCGGCGCTCGACGTCGACGGCACCGGCGCTGCGACGGTGACCATCGCGCCAACCGGGACCATCGCCGGAGCGGTCGATCTTACCGCCCAGGCTGATACCTTGACCAACAACGGCGTGTTCGCGCCGACGGCAGGCACCGATTTCGGCGCCGGCGCCGACCTGCTGGTCAATGCCGGGACCCTCAGGGTGCGCGGCACGCCGCTGCTCGCCGGCCTCGAGTCCACGATCAACCGCGGCCTGATCGACATGGTGGACGGCGCGCCTGACGACGTGCTCACCCTGCCCGGCGACTATGCCGGCCAAGCCGGGGCGCGGCTCGCGATCGACGTCGCGGCGGGGACCACTGGGACTCCGGCGGACCGGCTGGTGATCGGAGGCAACGCTTCCGGCACGACCGCGGTGACGCTCAACCTCAATGGCGGCCCCGCGGTGCTCAACCCGACCGGCACTTTGATCGTCGACGCAGCCACCGCCGCCAACGGCGCCTTCACCCTCGCCGGCCCGGTCCGCTCCGGCTTCGTCGATTATTCGCTGGCGCAGCAGGGCGGCGACTTCCGGCTGCTCGCGCTTCCGAACGAGGCGGCGATCGAGCCGCTGCGCTTCGGAACCGCAGGGCTCGACTTCTGGTACCAGTCGGCTGACGCCTGGTCCGAAGCGGCGGCGCTCAGCCGCGGCGGCGACCGCACCGGGATCGGCTTCTGGGCCCAGCTCTACGGCAGCCAGGACAAGGCCGGCGACACCAGGGACGTCACCGTCCTCGGCTCCGCGCGATCGACGAACCTGCGCTACGAGACCGATCGTCGCGGCGCGCAGGGCGGGCTCGACTTCAACCTCGGCCCGGCGCGGGTCGGAGTCACCGGCGGCTACCAGCACGCCCGCTCCGACTTCGCCTCCGGCACCGAGGCGGATTTCGAGGGCTATAATGTCGGCGGCTACCTCGTCTTCGGCGGGCCGACCGGCCTCTATGCGGAGCTGCTCGGCAAGGCCGACTTCTTCGACGTCCGGATCGGCAACGGCAATCTGTTCGCCGCCGGCGACATCGAGGGCCGGAGCTACGGCGCCGAAGGCGAGATCGGCTACCGGATGGGCCTCGGCGGTGCCAATATCGACCTCGGCGCGGGCCTTGCCTATGTCCGCACCGATCTCGATCCGCTCGAGACCACCGGCTTCCGCTTCGATTTCGATCGTGCGGAGAGCCTGCGCGGGCGGCTCGGGCTGCGCGTGTCGGGCACCGGCAGCTTCGCGCCTTATGCCGACGTGAAGGTGCTTCGCGAGTTCCGCGGCGACAACGAGACGACGGTCAGCAGCGGCGGCTTCACCTACGACCTCGCCGACCGCGGCCGGGGCACCTGGTTCCGGGGCGAGCTCGGCCTTGCCGGCGCGCCCGGCCAGTCCGGCGGCTTCGTCTCGGCCTGGGCCGAGACCGGCGACGTCAAGGGCTACGGCCTGAGGCTCGGCTTCCGCTTCTAAGGCGCTGGCGGAAGTCTTGGGGCGGCGGAGCGATCCGCCGCCCCTTTTTTGTGCGGCTTGTCACGGGGTCGTAACGGTGCGAATCTCCGCCGATCGACCTCAAAGGGGGACGGACCATGGCCACGACCGCGCCCGTGCGCACGCCCACGCATCTCTGGATCGTCGGCATCCTTTCGCTTCTGTGGAACGCGTTCGGCTGCTTCAATTATCTGATGGCGCAGACCGGGCGACTCGAGCTCACGGCCGAGATGCAGGCCTGGATGGACGGCTTCTCCACCTGGATGAACGCCGCCTGGGCGATCGGCGTCTGGTTCTCCTTGCTGGGCTCGCTGCTCCTGCTCGCACGCAGCCGCTTTGCCGAACTGGCGTTCGGCCTCTCGCTCGCGGGGCTCACCGCCAACACGCTCGCCCAGCTCGTCCTCAACCCGCCGCCGGGCGGCGTCGGGCCCGCGGACCTGGGGATCCTCGCCACAATCTGGGTGATCCTGATCGCTCTCATATTCTACGCGCGGACGATGCGGGCGCGCGGCGTACTGCGCTGAATCATGGCCCCCGGCGCCGAGCGCGCCGGGGGTATTCGTGTGGGATCAGAGCCGCGGTTCGCGGTGAATGCCGGTCGTCGTATCCACGCGATGAGTCGCGTCGTTGCGGCGGCGCAGGCCGAGCAGGCCGGCTAGACCGATCAGGCCGAGCAGACCCCACTTGCCGCTGTCGCCGTCATCGTCGTCGTCGACCGCATCGAGGCGATTGTCCGCAGTGCCGGGCGCGCTGAAAACGGCGTCGCGATCGCGGTCGCGGTCATTCTCCGAGATCTCGTTGGTGAGCTGGCCGGCCTCGCGCTGAAGCTCGTTCGCCTGCTTCTGAATGTCCTCGACGCGCTCCTTCACGTCCTCCTGGGCAAAAGCCGGCGCGGGCGCGAGCGCGAGAATGAGCGCAGCGGCAACCGCGCGATCGAGGGAAAGCTTTTTCATTACAACCTCCTGTTCGTTCCGGTGACGGAGCGGGTGTCGAACGGACGGCCGCCGAAGCCGTTCCGTTCGAGGAGGTTCAGGCGAACAGGCGGCGGGCTTTCTCCAGGCCGGCAATGCCGGCTGCGATCGTCTCGTCGCGCTTTGCGAAGCAGAGGCGGACGACGTTGGTCGCCGGCTCCTCGGCGTAGAAGGCACTGACCGGGATCCCCGCAACGCCGCATTCCTTGACCGCACGCTCGCAGAAGCTGCGGTCGTCGATCGCGATTCCCGAGGCGGCGAGGTCGATCCCGACGAAATAAGTGCCTTCCGCCGGCAGGGTCGCGAAGCCCGCTGCATTCAGGCCATCGACCATCCGGTCGCGCGCGACCGCGAAGGCCGCACGCATGCCGTCGAAATAATCGTCATCCTTGCCGAGGCCGTAGGCGACGGCCGCCTGAAGGTTGGGCGCAGTCGCGAAGGTCAGGAACTGGTGTGCGCCGGCGAAGGCGCCCGCGAGCCTCGGCGGCGCGATCGACCAACCGACTTTCCAGCCGGTCACCGAGAAGATCTTGCCGGCGGAGGCGATTTTCACGGTGCGCTCGGCCATTCCCGGCAGGCTCGAAATCGGCCGAAAGGCGCGCCCGTCGAACACGAGATGCTCCCACACCTCGTCGGCGATCACGATCGCGTCGTTGGCGATCACGTGGCGCGCGAGCAGCGCCAGTTCCTCCTCATCGAACAGGCGGGAGCTCGGATTGTGCGGGTTGTTGAAGATGACGAGGCGGGTTTTCGGGCCGAAGGCGGCGGCGAGCGCCTCCTCGGTGATCCGCCATTCCGGCGGCTGCAGCGAGACGAAGCGGGGCACACCACCGGCGGCGCGGACGATCGGCACATAGGAGTCGTAGAGGGGCTGGAACATCAGGACCTCGTCCCCGGGCGAGACCAGGGAGAAGATCGCGGCCGCCAGCGCCTCGGTCGCGCCCGAGGTGACCGTGACCTGCTCCGGGGAAAGGTCGAGCCCCTGGTGATGCGCATAATGGGCCGCCACCGCCTCGCGCAGCGCCGGAATACCGCGCATCGGCGCATATTGGTTGGAGCCGTGGACGACCGCGTCGGCAGCGGCCTGGAGCACGTCTTCCGGCCAACCGAAATCCGGAAAGCCCTGGCCGAGATTCACCGCGCTGTGACGGACGGCGAGATCGGACATGACGGCGAAGATGGAGGTTCCGGTCGCGGCGAAAACGGGGTTCATGGCCGCGCACTAGCATGAGGGAGTGCGGAAAGGAAAAAGGCCCCGGAGCGGGCGCTGCTCCGGGGCCTTCAGCAGACCTCCTATGGGCCGGGGTGGGATTAGCCGCCGGTCTGCTGTTGCTGCTGCTCGCGCGCCTCGCGGCGAACCTCGGCGCGGCTCATCGCCGAAACGAGGGCCTCGCCCGAGACGGCGAAATTGTCAGCGGGAAGCGCGGCGACGCGGTTGCCGACCTCGACGACGACCGCGTCAACCAGGCCGTTGGCGGTAGTGCGCAGGCTCTGGACCTCGCCGATCGCGCGGCCGGCCGAGTCGCGGACGATCATGCCGGGCGCGACGCTGACGGCTCCCGCGAGATTGCCCGCCACCGATCCGGCGGCCGCGAGCGGTCCGAAGGCCGCCGAACCGTTGCCGCCTGCCGATCCGGAGCCGGAGGCGCCGCCGCCGAGGGACGGTACGCCGACCCCGCCGACGAGATTCCCTGCGGCATTAGCGGTGCCGCCGACGACGCTGCCGACCTGATCGGTGCCGATCGCGCTCACGCCGATGCCGGCGTCACCCGATCCGCTCGCCTCGCCGCGGGCAGAAGCGCCGCTGGAGCCCGTGACATTGTCGAGCGAGCCGCCGAGGCTGCCCGAACCGCCGGCACGGGCGTTGGCGCGGCCCGAACGGGTGTCGACATTGCGCTCGGCGCGGCCTGAAGCCGAGCCGCGCAGCGTGCCGTTGGTGGTGGTGGAGAGATCGCGGCCGGCATTGCCGATCCCGCCGAGCGTGCCGCCCAGGGTGCCGCCGAGATTTCCGCCCAGATTGCCGCCGACATTGCCGAGCAATTGCGCCGAGGCCGGTGCCGCGGCGAAGGCGAGCGCGGCGCAGGTCGCTGCAAGCTTCAGGGTGGATTTCATATGTCGTCTCCTCATTGCTCGATACATGGAGGTTCTTCGTCCCCTCTGATCGGCAAACGGGAGGCGGCGCGGGTTTCATCCCCGGGCCAGAGATTTTTTTAGCGGGTCGTCCTGCAGGCGCCGCAGATCAGGCCGCGCCCGAAGCGCCGGTCAGGCCCGCGCGGGGGCAAGTCCTGGGCTTCGGAATCGAGCGTCGCGCGGATTGAGGCGCCGGCATTGGCCGCCCGCCAGGCCCGGGCCGCGACGAACGGGACGGCATAGGAGGTTCCGCGGACGGCGGCGGTGCTACCCCCCGGCGCCGCGGCGATCATGTCGGCGCCGGGCGCCGCATAATCGAGGTGGAGGCTGCGCCCGGCCTCGATCAGCGCGCGGTTGCGCCCGTCGACCCCGGTGACGGCGATCACCCCGGGGTAAGAGGCCGGGTAGGCCGGCGGCGCGGCCGGACCGTCATTGCCCACCGCGGCGACCACCTGGACTCCGCGCGCGCCTGCGGCGGCGACCGCACGCTGGACGAGCGGATTGGGCGGTCCGACGAGGCTCACGGCAACCACCTTCACCCGCCGCTCGGCCATCCAGCCGAGGGCGCGAGCGAGCGCGGTGGAATTGCCGCCTGCCGGATCGGTGCCGAAGACGTCGGCAACGAGAAGGCGCGCGCTTGGCGCGGCGCCGCGGATCGCGCCGCGGCCGGCGATCAGCGAGGCGATTGCAGTGCCGTGCGCGCTTCCTCGCGGCGCGCCCTGGACGAAGCCCCTCTGCTCGATCGCGCCGGCGAGCGTCGGATGCGATCCCACGCCCCCATCGATGATCCCGATCGCACCGGCGCCGGCACTGCCCTGCGCGGCGAGGCTGGAGGCGGTGAGCGGCGCAGCGCTCGCACCGCTCTGGCCGTGGAGGTGATTGGCGGTGAACTCGCCGTCCGGCGCGATCCGGCGGAGCCGCACCAAGGCTCGGCGAAGGGTGAGGCCCCGCGGGGCCTCGAGGGTGACTGAGCGGATGTCGAGCCCCTCGATCCGCTCGTCCCGCGCCCCCCCGAA